>SKIJ01000029.1 GCA_007116495.1 Cryomorphaceae bacterium
CACCCATTCTTTGAACAACGGTGTTTGCACCAAATACACTGTAACCAGCCACCGGATTGGTAAAATCCAACAGTAATTGTCTAAAATCAGGCGCTTTGTATCCACCGCCAACCGAAGCATTAATGGCCCACTTAAGATGTGGGCGAACTTGTAAAGCGACCTTGGGGCTAAAGCGATTTTCATAGGCGTTGTGGATGTCGTAGCGTCCTCCGTATTGAAGATTCAGTTTGGGAGAAAAAGTGATGTTATGTTGTACAAACGCATATCCGGCATGAAAAACACCTTGTTCGTCATACCTCGTTGCACTAACCGATTCCGGTGCATATCCTAGTCCAGATGTGATGGTGTTTTTTTGATTTGGTCGAAAGTCGTGCTGTAGTTCGGTTCGGTTGAAGTATTGCGCAAAATAGCCGTCGTCAAAAGGGGTTGCGTCTTTTTCGTAGGTCATGGTCTCATCAAATCGATATGACGTCATGTATTGTCTTGCGGTAAACATATGTTTACTGTTGGGTGTATACAACAATTTTGGTAGAATGGTCACTTCGCGGCGTCGACCATTGGCATTTACTATTTGATCTGGTTTATCGGTCTCTGAAACGATGAAAGCAGAGGCTTGGTTTTCATTGAAAAGACGGGTTGTTACATCTAGTTTTAGCGACTTTGAAAGTCGATATTCGAGATAAGGGCTCACTGTATATGCCGTTGTAGACGGAAATTGCACATTAGTCTCTTCTTCATTAATGCGAACGCCATCGGTAGAAAAGCGATTTAACGCTACGCCAAAACGATACGATTCATCTTGAACACCTGCATCTAGTTGGTAATCCGACGTATTAAAGCTTCGCCATTGCGCTCCCGCATTGAGGTGCATGCTGCCCTCGGGTTTGCGCGTAATGATATTTATGGCTCCTGCCATGGCCTCACTTCCGTATAATGCAGAGGAGGGGCCTTTTAAAATTTCAATCCGCTCAATGTTATTCACAGAAATGCGATCTAAATCTAAAGTTCCTGCAGAGCGACCAATGAGTGGTTCACCGTTTATCATAATCATCACGTAATCCGAGCCCATGCCTTGCATTTGCACACCGGTACCGTGGTCTGATACAATTTGCAAACCGGTTTGCTCTCTAAGCACATCTGTTAGTCGGGGGGCGCCAATGTCTTCAATCTCTTGTCGTGTAACGACCGATAATGGTACGGATACATCTCTTAATGCCACCTCGGTTCGGGTAGCGGTAACCACAACCTCATCGAGATTATCGAAAAGCGTATCCGAGTTGGTGGACTGCGCCCTTAACAGAAGCAGTCCACACCCGCAACAAATGGTGAGTAGGAAGCGAAGATGCATTTTTAAGGAAGAACAGTAAATTGATTGATTAAAGCTTTCCATTCCTCGGGTTGGGGGATGCCAGGCTTTCTCAGTCCAAAAAACTGAACGGCCAAGTCACCTTTTTTGTCGTAGCACTCGATTGACCACACCGGACCGTCTTCCGAGGGCTTATAAACTACCCATGCGTTTCCCAGCAAATCCATACGCAAATGCATGTTAAACTCAGGGTCCATGATGTTTATCCAAAAGCGTCCATTGGGCTGTTCTAGGGGCACAATGTGATGGATGTGATCCTGATGAATTTGAATATTTCCACGGTTTCCGGCAAAAATCATCACCGGCATGTTTGCCTGTACCAATTCCTCCAGTAACTCGGGTATTTTTTGGGTAGGAAAAGGGAATGTGCAGTCGCCTTCTGCTTGCTCCATTGCGGCATAGCGACCTATTTCAAATTCACGGAGCATTCCAAAGAAGTCGTGAGGATCGTTGATGTTTTTCCAAGCCTTAACAAAATCATTGCGATCAAAATTATCCGGAACGCTTGTGCTTTTTGACGTTTCCACTTTGGGAATATCGTGCAAAGGAGTGTTCAAAACAGGAAGATTATCAAACACATCATTGTGGTCGTCATTTTCTAAAAACACTTTTGTTACGGCATCGCCAAAGTTGTCGTAGACCTGAACGCTGCGCACAGTTTTACCTTGTTTTTCAAAAGTTAGGCGGACAAAATGTTTCCAACCGTGAAAGAACGCACGGGTTTCAATGGGACCTATTACCGTGGCCATTTGATCCTGAATTACCTCAATGGACTCAAACGTGCCTTTGTGTTCAAGCACACAAGCTTCATTGCGGGTAAGCGACATCACTTTACCCAGCTTGCCAAATAGCTCAACACAATCCTTAGGTGTTAATTCTAAGCGCTCAGCATTCTTAACGGCGAGAATAAGCTCCAACTCCGAACATTTTAAATGATTGGCTGCATCGCGGTCGCGCATTTGACCGTATTTTTTTACCAGCACTTCGTAGCGCTCAGAAATGCTATTGATTGATGAGAGAACGCTTTTTTCCATGATGTTTGATTTGATTTATTTGTGGAACAATAAGAGGGCAGTCAGAGCAGGGATGGTGTAGTACAGTTACCGGATGTCCAAGAACAGACAACAGTAATTGTGGGTCCAGACAGTCATTAACTTCACCGTTGGCAATGACTTTACCTTGCGATAGAAAAATTAAGTCGTCGGCATAGCGAACAGCCATATTGATATCGTGTACGATGGCAACAACTGTACTGTTGCTGCTTTTCATCATTTCGTATATTTCGTGTTGATAGGTGAGGTCTAAATTATTGGCCGGTTCATCCAACAACATCACCTTGTGCAACTCATTACTCAGCAGTGATTGCAACATCACTCTACCCACGTGTATTTTTTGTTGTTCACCACCCGAGAGATTGGTTAGTGGTCGATTCAACAAATGGTAAACACCCAGTTTATTTGCCAATTCATCGATGTGTTGATCAACGATATCACTTGCAACGCGATAGGGAAATGCCCCTAGTGAAATAATCTCTTTGGCGGTAAATGAGAACCCTGCATTTGGGTGTTGGGGGAGTACCGCTCTTTGTGTTGCCAATGATTCGGGCTTGCACGTTTTCAGTTCATTGTTGACGAAGAGAGCAGAGCCTTGGTATTGTTTTTCCTCACCGCTTAAAATGCGTAGCAGCGACGATTTTCCGGCACCATTTCGTCCCGCAATCATAGTTAAACGATTGGGCTTTATATCGAGATTTACCTGAGATAATATCTCTTTTTTACCCTTTTCAAGCGATATGTTTTTTAGTGAAAAAATCATTTGCGCTTGTATTGAATGAGTAAATACATAAAGAACGGCCCGCCAATGACCGATGTAATTATGCCGATGGGTAATTCAGATGGTTGCACAATGGTTCTGGCAAAAAGGTCACCCCACATAAGCAACAGCCCTCCAAGCACAATTGAAATAGGGATAACACGTTGGTGAGAAGCTCCGAAAGCAGTGCGGACAATATGTGGAACCACCAAGCCCACAAAACCTATGGCTCCGCAAAAGGCAACCGCAGCTCCAACAGCCAACGCGCTAAAAAGTATGATTTCTTTGTTTTTACGTGAGAGATTTACACCTAAATGAAAGGCCTCATTTTCTCCTAAGCTCAGCACATCTAATATTTTCACATGCTTTAAGAAATACCAGAAAGAGACCAAGGCAATAGGGATAATGATGGTGAGCTTACTCCAAGAAATGCCTGCCAGTTCACCCATAGACCAAAAGGTAAACGATCGAATGGCCGTGTCGTCAGAAAAATAAATAACAAGACCTGTCAGAGCACCTAAAATGGCATTAATGGCAATACCCGCTAATATCAACATAGCGACATTGGTGCTTCCGTATTGCTTACCAAATACATACACGGCGTAGCAGACAAATAGACTTCCCAAAAAGGCAAAGAAGGGCAGGAGGTAGACACCCAACATATCTTGCCAAAAAACAGGGAGAAATGCAGACAATGAAATGACACATACAGCTGCAAAAGAGGCACCTGTCTTAACGCCAATGATGCCGGCATCAACCAATGGATTGCGAAAAAGTCCTTGTAATCCAGCACCCGCAACGGCCAGCATGCCGCCAATAAAAAAAGCGCCTATAGCACGGGGTATACGTATATTAAACAACACAGCTTGTTCCATGTCGGTTAGGTTAAAGCGAATAACATCAAAACCGTTAATGTATATCGCACCAAATTGCACATACACGATGAATGTTACCAATAGCAAGCCAACGGGGATACTCCATGAGCGAAGAGATCGCTTATCATAAATCAATTGCATACCGTTGGTGTTATAGTGTTTGCTGACCTATTGTTTGATTTGCGATTCTAACCAGGCAACAGCAAGATGCAGTCTGGGACCAAAATTGCCCAGCAAGGAAGCATCGTTGTGAATGAAAGCACTGTTTTTTCCTGCATTGGTCTCTTTAACACCTGTTAATTTTTGAATACCTTTTTCGCCACCCAATGATTCGTACCCGGATGTGAAAAACAATAGGAAGTCAGGATTGATGGTAATCAGCGCTTCCGACGAAAGTGGGCGAAACCCTTTGATGTTAGATGCTGCATTTTTAGCACCGGCAAGTTTAATTAGTGCGTCGGCAAACGTTTCTTGACCGGCAACTTGCATAGAACCGGCGCCACGGGCATATACAAACAAAACGCTTGGCATGTTGTCATCTGGAGATTCTTTTACAACTGGTAAATGTGACAATTGATTAATAATGGAATCGGCTTTATCGCTTTTATCTAAAATTTCGCCAATGCGCTTAATCATTAACTGTGTAGACGAAGTAGAGAGGTTGTTTTCAACTTCAACGACATCAATACTGTAGTCGTTTACTAAAGTTCTCTTCATGTCCGCAGACAAATAATCTATTTCCGATATAATGATGGTGGGTTTTGAAGACAATATGCCTTCCAATGATATTTGTGAACGGTGACCAAGGTTATTTATGGTATCAATACTTTCTGGGTAAACGGACGTAACATCACGACCAACAATCAGGTGTTGGCATCCCAATGCAGAGGTGATTTCGGTAATTGTTCCACCCAAGGTTACCAATCGGGTAGGAGCTGAATCATCTTGAATTACGCTACGGTTACAAGAAAAAGCCAAAAGAAAACCAATAACCACAAAAATTCGTCTCATAATTTTTATTTAGATTAATTCTATATTGCAAAAGTATATGTACTTCAAACAGTAGACATCACTACAATTGGTTTATTGAAATACCTAAAAGTGGTTTATTAAAAATTGATAAAACGGAACAATTTGACTATAATTGACGGTCATTAGACACTGATTAAGCCGAGTTTTATTGCATTAATCAATAGTTCCGTAGGTGTGCGAGCATTGAGTTTTTTAAGCAAGTTTTTCCTGTGCGTATTGATTGTATGAGGACTTAAAAAAAGCTGATTGGCGATTTCTTTACTTTGTTTGCCCTGAGCAATGAGCATAAGGATATCTCGTTCACGCTCATTAAGTTTCATAGTTATTGATTGATTTTCAATAACATTTAAGACATCACTGGAATAGAAATTTTTTTGATTTAAAGCTGAATCAATGGCAAACAAGACATCTTGTTCTGTGGAATACTTTGATACAACAGCTTTTGGTTGGCCTTTAGCAAATAGTGGATCAAATTGGCGTGGAAAATCCAGAAGTATGAACCAAGATATAACGAGATCATTGTTTGCATTTAATTGTGGCGCAAAATGGAATCCGGTGTCACAGAATACAATTGATTGTTTATTCTTTAAAAGCTGATGATGGAGTTCAGTGCCGCAAGAAAAGCTTAAAGGTGATTGATTTTCATTTAAGAGAAATTCAATGGCATTTCTATAAATAGCATTAGAAAAAGCAAACAACAATTCTGGCATGTCCAACTAATTATTTATAATAATTCTAAACAGCAAAATTCAATCATGAAACTCAAACCCACAACTTATTTAGATTGATTTTAATTAATTCACTATTAATGGTGAAAATTGTGAATCTTTTTATCTACGCAATCATTAAAAATCTTTATGTAAAAGTAGTTGGATGAATTCTCACTTGAATAAAATAAGCCTATAATATATATTATGTTAAGTTATAATGAACAATAAAAAGGCAGACTTGAGAAGTCTGCCTCTTCATATTTTTATTGAGGTTCATACATTATTGAAGCGTTTTAATTTTCTCTCCAATCTCAAGGGCTTTATCCTTATTACCTGTTTTAAAGTAAACCTGCTGCATAGCACGCAATACATCCAAATCATCCGGGTTAACTTCGTTCGCTTTCTCAAAATATGGTTTAGCTTTATTGAATATCTCCTTTTGTTCCGCTTTCAATTTTTCATATTTTTTGGTATCTGCAGCACTTGTGGTTAGTTTATTCATCTTTTCTACATATTCATTCGCACGTTCGATGAGTAATACCCCCATCATATAATTCGCATCTGCATGATCAGGATCCAAATCTAACGCCGCTTGGTATGCCTCTTGAGCTTTGTCCATGTCTTTGACGTTGCTGTAATAAAGTGTACCTTTTATGTATTGAAACAAAGGATTGTTAGGGTCGTTTTTCAAAGAAGCATCAATATTGGCAATGGCTTTCTCATATTCTTCATTGTCGAGGAAAATTGATAATTCCTCTCTAATAAGTTCTTCATTATCAGGAAAAAGCTCTCTTGCTTTGGTTATGGTAGTCTTGTAGTCATCAATACGGTCATCGTTGCGGTAGGACAACGCGAGCATTTTATACAATTCAGAAGTCACTTCTTCTGATTGACGAAGATCAGTATGAGATCCTTGTTCAATAGCTGCTTGAGCAATACGTTCATTGGGAAACATTTCGAATTTACCTGATTGAACATTTTTACCTTCAAAAGAAATTCCTTTGTACCCCATTTCAATGAGCTCCTCAAAGTGCTTAATGGCCGTTTTAAAATCCCCGTTACTAACCATCATTAATCCTGCGTTGTAATACAAAGACGTATCTATTCGGTTGAGGGGTTCTCTTTGAGCCAAGGTATATGCTTTCATAAAGTCATCGTAAGCCATTTGTCTGTGCATACGAGCTTCTTCTTCATTACCTTGCTGTAGAGCTATTTGTGCCATTTGATCTCTCTGAGCACCACGTTGTGTAATTAGTGGCAACGCTCCGGGAATAGCTCGCCTTGAATCTTTACGGAAATAATTTTTTCCAATGCTTGTTTCGTATGCATAGCTCTTAAAAAAATAATCAACGGCTTTATCAAGCGCTTCCTCGTCGAGTGCTCTTACTGTTTCGTCTTGAGACTGCGAAATGGCCATGTGAATACGGGCATAGTAGTGAAGATATTTACCCATATTTTTCTTAGAGACTCCCTCCATATTTTTACTTGTGATGATTTCGTGGGCATTGTCGATATATTCCTTTGCCTCAACAACATCTTGACGTTGATCTAATGCAATAATTGCACTGGAAATGTGTGTTCCTTCTTGCGCTAAAAGAGTGAATGAAAACAAGGTGGTGGCTACAATAAGAATGCGTTTCATGTTATGATTTATTTTAATTTTCTCTCTGCCTTTCATTTAAAACATTGAGAACGTTATTTATTTATTCGTTGTCTGGATTTTGACTTGTTGGATTATCATCTCCAACAACCTTGCCATCGTTGGTGTTTTCAACCCTCTCCTCTTCTTCTAATTGGGCTGCTGGTACTTTGGCAACAGATGCAATGGCATCATTTTCTTTGAGCTTTATCAAGCGAACACCTTGGGTGTTTCTACCCATAAGACGCATGTCTTTAACGCTCAACCTAATGGTAATTCCCCTACGGTTGATGATGATTAAGTCATTGTCGTCAGTAACCGCTTTTATGGATACCAATTCGCCTGTTTTATCGGTTACATTAATGGTTTTCACACCTTTACCACCACGATTGGTAATTCGATACTCGTCCAAGTCAGATCTCTTTCCGTACCCGCGCTCACTAACAACTAAAATATCTGCTTCACCTTGTTTAATTGTGATGGCACCAACCACGACATCGTTCTCGTCTGCCAGTTTAACGCCTCTAACACCAGATGCTGTTCTACCCATGGGGCGAACGAGTGATTCATTGAATCGTATCGCTTTACCGCTTTTTACGGCCATTACGATGTCGTTTTCACCGTCTGTAAGTTTTGCTTCTAACAATTGGTCACCCTCGCGAACCTTTACGGCGTGTATACCATTTACTCTAGGACGGCTGTATGCTTCTAAAGTTGTTTTCTTTATGATTCCTTTTTTGGTAACAAGTACGACAAAACGATTATTAATATATTCTTCCTCATTAAGGTTTTTGACATTGATGAATGCCATTATCTTATCGTCTGGTGTAATGTTTATAAGGTTTTGTATCGCCCGACCTTTACTTGCCTTAGATCCTTCAGGTATTTCGTAGACTTTCAACCAAAAACATTTTCCTTGTTCTGTAAAGAACAACAAATAGTTGTGGTTGCGCGCAACAAATACGTGTTCAACAAAATCATGGTCGCGGGTAGTTGCACCTCGTTGTCCAACACCTCCCCTACTCTGTGTCTTGTACTCAGCTAAAGATGTGCGCTTTATATAGCCTGCGTGCGAGATGGTAATTACCACTTCCTCGTTGGGAATCATGTCTTCTATGCTTACCTCCCCTCCTGACAGCTCGATATCTGTTCGACGTTCATCTCCATACTTCTCTTTTATCTCAAGCATTTCATCTCTGATGATCTGCATACGAAGCGATTTGTCGGCCAATATATTCTTAAGGTGTTCTATGGTTTTCATCAACTCTTCGTATTCTGAGCGTAGTTTATCTTGTTCCAGTCCGGTAAGCTGACGTAAGCGCATCTCTACGATAGCACGAGACTGTACTTCCGATAATTCAAAACGCTCAATGAGTTTTTTACGTGCCTCGTCAGCGTTAGTTGATCCGCGAATTATGGCAATAACTTCGTCGATGTTGTCCGAAGCAATGATTAACCCTTCAAGTATATGAGCCCGTTCCTCTGCTTTTCTCAAATCGTATTGTGTGCGACGTACGACAACCTCGTGACGAAACTCAACAAAATGATGTATAAGATCCTTTAAGTTAACAGCCTCTGGACGCCCGTTGACCAAACAAATGTTGTTGACACTAAATGATGTTTGAAGTGCCGTATATTTAAACAATTTATTGAGAACAACATTTGGAATGGCATCTTTTTTCATAACATAAACGATGCGCATTCCATTACGGTCGCTTTCATCGCGTATGTCTGCAATTCCATCAATTTTTTTATCGTTTACCAAATCAGCCGTTTTCTTAATCATTTCGGCCTTGTTGACTTGATATGGAATTTCGGTTACAACAATGCATTCTCGGCCTCTAACTTCTTCAAAGGTAGCACGAGCTCGTACCACCACTCTACCACGCCCGTTTTCAAAAGCGTCTCTTACACCTTCATAACCGTAAATGATTCCACCGGTAGGAAAATCAGGAGCCTTGATGAACTGCATCAAACCAGTAACATCAATATCCGGATTGTCAATGTATGCATTGACGCCGTCTGCAACCTCACTTAAGTTATGTGGTGGCATATTGGTAGCCATACCTACCGCAATACCAGATGCTCCATTAACCAACAAGTTTGGAATCCTTGTTGGAAGAACTGTGGGTTCCTTTAGTGTATCGTCAAAATTAAGTTGGAAATCAACGGTTTCTTTCTCTATATCAGAGAGCATTTCTTCCGAAATTTTACGAAGGCGCGCCTCGGTATAACGCATTGCTGCCGGACTATCTCCATCGACGGAGCCAAAATTTCCCTGACCATCGACAAGCATGTAACGCAACGACCAACTTTGCGCCATACGAACCATCGTATCGTAAACGCTGGAATCGCCATGAGGGTGATACTTTCCAAGTACCTCACCAACAATACGTGCTGATTTTTTATATGATTTATTTGACTGAACACCTAATTCGTGCATACCAAAAAGAACACGTCTATGTACAGGCTTTAAGCCATCTCTTATATCAGGTAGTGCTCTTGATACAATAACCGACATCGAATAATCGATGTAGGAAGACTTCATTTCTTCCTCTATATGTATGGGTATGATTCTTTCTCCTTCAGCCATAATGTCAGGTTATAAAAGATAATTTATTATGCGTTATTGTGTTTGACATTGATTTATCAATATCAACCACTATGGAGCAAAAATAGATGTTTACCCTCAAACAACAATTGATTCAAACACAGAATCACTTACTAATTATACACAGCCCATGTTAAAAAAAAATCCGCTTATGTATATTAATTAATTTATCTGATTGTAGTTTTGATGACCTCCATGCATAATAGTGGAACATTATTTGAACTTTAAAAACATGATTTGCATTTGTGGTGTTATATACAATAATAAATTGAACATAGATCATTTTTAAAATGATCTTTTGTGTGTAAACAACATTAAAATTCACTAACAACCATAAAAAAAATCGTTTACAAACGATTAAATACACAATAAAATGGACGAAAACTTTTCACCCCGTGTAAAAGATGTTATAAGCTTTAGTAAAGAAGAAGCATTGCGTCTTGGTCACGATTACATAGGGACAGAGCATTTGATGCTAGGTTTAATTCGTGAAGGCGAAGGAAGCGCTGTTCAAATTTTACAAGATTTAGGTGTAGATACTGAAATTGTAAGACATAAAATTGAGTCTGTAAACACACCGAATATTACAGCCTCAATCACTCCAGGTAAAAACCTACCTCTCACACGCCAAGCTGAAAAGGCACTTAAAACTACTTTTTTAGAGGCTAAGCTATTTAGAAGCAACACAATAAGGACTAGTCATTTACTGCTTTGCATTTTGCGAAATGAAGATGATCCAACATCGCGAATATTAGCTCAATTCAATATCGATTACGAAACAGTGAAGATGGAATATCAAATGCATTTTTCAGATGGTAAACGCGATGAGGGAAAGTCCAATCCAGATAAAAACAATCCATCCATGGCATTTTCTGATGAAGATGATTTAACAGACGATCGCGGTTCTTCATCTGGCAGAGGTTCATCAGGTGCTAGTGGCCAAAGTAAAGGGCGAAATGACGGGAAAACGAAAACTCCTGTTCTTGATAACTTCGGTAGAGACCTCACTGCGATGGCGGAGGATGATAAACTCGATCCAGTTGTGGGGAGAGAAACGGAAATTGAACGTGTTTCGCAAATACTTAGTCGAAGGAAGAAAAATAATCCCCTCCTAATTGGAGAACCAGGTGTGGGTAAATCTGCAATCGCGGAAGGGCTTGCGCTTCGTATTGTCCAACACAAAGTAAGCCGTGTTTTGTTTAACAAACGCGTCATCACATTGGACTTAGCATCATTAGTTGCCGGAACGAAGTACCGAGGGCAGTTTGAAGAACGCATGAAAGCCTTGATGAACGAACTTGAGAAAAACCAAGATATCATTTTATTCATAGACGAATTACACACCATTGTTGGAGCAGGTGGCGCTACTGGTTCACTCGACGCCTCTAACATGTTTAAACCAGCCCTTGCTCGAGGAGAGATTCAATGCATCGGTGCAACCACTCTTGACGAATACAGGCAGTACATTGAAAAAGATGGTGCTTTAGAGCGTCGTTTTCAGAAGGTTATGGTTGATCCAACCTCTCCTGAAGAAACGATTCAAATTTTAAACAACATCAAAGAAAAATATGAGGATCATCACAATGTCAACTATTCTGATGAAGCTATTAATGCGTGTGTGTCGTTAACCACGAGGTATATTTCCGACCGTCACTTGCCCGATAAAGCTATTGATGCATTAGACGAAGCTGGTTCACGCGTACACATTACTTCAATTAAAGTTCCTGAAAAAGTATTGGAGCTTGAAAAGAAACTGGAAGATATTCGTTTGGAAAAGATTAAGGTGGTAAAACGTCAAAAGTATGAAGAGGCCGCTCGCCTGCGCGACGACGAGAAACACATAGAATCTGACTTAGATCGAGCTCAAGAAGAATGGCAGGAAGAGGTAAAGCGCAATCGCGTTTCCGTAACAGAAGAAAATGTGGCGCAAGTAGTTGCCATGATGACCGGCATACCAGTTCAGCGCATCGCTCAAAAAGAAGGTAAACGTCTTGCGAAAATGGAAAGTGAACTAACCGGTATGGTCATCGGTCAAGACGATGCAGTAAAAAAGGTTGTTAAAGCCATTCAACGTAACCGAGCAGGACTCAAAGACCCTAAAAAGCCAATTGGTAGTTTCATTTTTCTTGGACCAACAGGTGTTGGAAAAACTCAGTTGGCTAAGGATTTATCTCGCGTTTTATTTGATTCTGAAGACGCAATGATACGCATCGATATGAGCGAATACATGGAGAAATTCGCAGTAAGTCGATTGATCGGAGCGCCCCCGGGGTATGTAGGATACGAGGAAGGTGGACAACTTACCGAAAAAGTGCGTCGTAAACCTTACTCTGTAGTACTACTTGACGAGATTGAAAAAGCTCACCCGGATGTATTTAATTTGCTGTTACAAGCTCTTGATGATGGACAACTTACCGATAGCTTAGGTCGTAAAATAAACTTTAAAAACACCATCATTATCATGACGTCGAATGTTGGCTCAAGACAGTTAAAAGATTTTGGAACCGGTGTTGGATTTCAGACAAAAGTGCGTGCTGACAAATCGTCAGAATTGTCAAAAGGTGTTATTGAAAGCGCGCTTAAAAAGGCATTTGCACCTGAGTTCTTAAATAGAATTGATGATGTGGTACTTTTCAACCCTTTAGAAAAAGAGCACATTTTAAACATCATCGATATTGAATTAAAGAAATTATACGACCGCATCAGCGACTTAGGTTACACCCTAAAACTAAGCAAGAAAGCCAAAGAGTTTGTTGCGGATAAAGGGTTTGATCCACAATTTGGTGCTCGACCATTAAACCGAGCAATCCAAAAATACATTGAAGACCCGCTCGCTGAAGAGATTATAAATGGGTCTGTAAATGAAGGGGCTATTGTTAAAATGGATGTCAACAAAGATGGTGACGCTTTAATGGTTAAGATATCAGATGGTAACAAAAAGGAATCAAAAAACGATTCTCCAAACAAAGAAATTAAAGACGATAAAACCAATTAACACATGTCTCTAATTGAAGAACGAGAATCCTTAGTAGCATCGGGTATGCACCTTCCACTTATGGAAGATTTTTATACCATTCAAGGAGAGGGGTTTCATACGGGAACCCCTTCTTATTTTATACGAGTAGGTGGCTGTGATGTAGGTTGTCATTGGTGTGATGTGAAAGAAAGTTGGGATGCAGCAAAGCACCCTCCTACTTCCATTGAGATGATTAGTGAGCGAGCTGTAGAAACCCTTCGTTCGAAAGGGTGTTCTAAAATTGTAATAACCGGCGGAGAACCCGCTACTTACAATATGACGCCACTCACAGAATTACTTAGAAAGGAAGGTTTTAAAATTCATTTGGAGACATCCGGAGCCTATGGATTTTCTGGTTTGTGGGATTGGATATGTTTGTCACCCAAAAAAACAGCGCCACCAACGTCCGAATGGTATCAAGCTGCACATGAACTTAAAGTCATCATTTATAATAAAAACGACTTCAAGTGGGCTGAAGAACACGCTCAAAAGGTAAATAGTCATTGTAAACTTTTTTTACAACCCGAATGGAGCAGACGCGATAAAATGACACCTGAAATAGTAGAATACGTAATGGCTAATCCTCAGTGGAACATCTCTCTGCAAACTCATAAGTACCTGAATATTCCTTAATTATGCGTTACATTATTCTAGTTTTAATGTTGTTTTCGACAGTCTCAGCATGTGCACAATCTAAAAAGTCACTCAAACATTTTGAGAAAGCTCGAAATGCTATTCGCGAGGATAACATAGAGGATGCGTTAAAATACCTCGACAAAATCAATAAAAAAGATCCTGATTTTGCGAATGCATGGATATTAAAGGGCGATATTTACCGAAGTGTTGAGCGTTATAACGATGCCATCGAGAATTATAAATCTGCATTAAAAACTGGAAAGGCGCATTACATTTTGTTTAATTTGGGGGAAGTATCGTTCTTAAATCAGCAGTACGACGAATCCATCAAATACATGGAACAATACTTACAGCTCAACAGGGCGGCTCCAAGGGCACAAGATAAAGCAGAGCGATTAATACGGAGCAGTGAATTTGCGCGTGTTGCCATCAAAAACCCGTTTCCATTCTCACCCAAAAATCTAGGTGAGGCCATTAATGACGAAGGACACCAGTATTTCCCCAGCATCAGTGCTGATGGTCGACATCTTGTATTTACTGAGCGTAAAGTCAAAGGTCCTCGGCAAGATGAGGATTTTTACGAAAGCTTTTTAGACGAAAACGAAGAATGGCTTCCAAAAAAACGTTTAATCGGTCGTTTAAATACATCTCAAAATGAAGGTGCTCAATCATTGAGTGCTGATGGAAATACGTTGTACTTTGCAGGCTGTCAACGACCAGATGGATATGGATCATGCGATATATACGTGGCATTTAAACATCAGAATGGAGAATGGTCTGAGCCTCAGAACTTAGGAGAAAACATTAATACCGGTGCATGGGAGTCAATGCCGAGTATATCGCCTGATGGTCACACTTTGTATTTTGTAAGAGGTAAAGATATGCGGGCTTCAGTCATGACAATTATGTATAGTGAAAAACGTAAGGACGGCACATGGACCAAAGCAAAACCCATCCCCGGTAAGGTAAATACACCTTACAGAGAAACCACACCATTTATATATTTCGATAATCAACGATTGTACTTTGCATCTGATGGGCATCCTGGTTTTGGCGATCTCGATTTTTTTGTTAGTGAAAGACAAGCAGATGGTAGCTGGGGAAGCCCAAAAAACCTTGGCTATCCAGTCAATACGTCTAATGAAGAATCCAGTTTGGTTTTGAGTCCGGATGGCCGCACTGGGTTTTTCGCTTCCGAGCGCGAAGATGGATATGGAGGATTAGACATTTATCAATTTGATGTTCCCCAGCCCCACCGCGGAAACCCGGTGGCCTTTGTTGAAGGTACAGTACGCGATCTAAAATCAAAACAACCAGTGTCAAATGCGCAACTCGAGGTAATTGATATTAATTCTAATGATACCGTTTGGAAACTCAATAGCGACAACAACGGAAACTTCTTTATCATTCTCCCTGCGCAACGCGATTATGCATTGAGTGTTGACAAAGAAAGATACCTTTTTCATTCTGAAAACTTTAGTTTAGAGTCGGAAGGAGCAGATGCGCCAAGAAAACTACCTGTAGATTTACATAAACTGGAGAGAGGAGGATCCGTCGTATTGCGCAATATATTCTTTGATTATGATGAGTTTGTCCTAAAAGAAACCAGCTACAGTGAATTGAACAGGGTTGTTAGATTGATGAAGCAAACTCCTGATTTATCAATTGAAGTTTCAGGGCATACTGACGACCGCGGGAGCTCTTCTTATAATGAGACCTTAAGTAAAAATCGCGCTAATGCAGTTAAGACCTATCTAACTGAAAATGGAATTGAAGCAACTAGGGTTACAACGATGGGATATGGTGCAAAAAAACCAATCGCTTCTAATGAAACTGAAGAAGGAAGGGCTGCAAATCGACGCATTGAAATGAAAGTTCGTTAACATCATTTTTTTACGGAGCGCTGAAGTGTTTAAAAATCATTTGTACTTTTGCTAATATTTAACAACTACCTACAAACAATTTACCTTCCTAGCTCCATGAGATATGTTTTATTCCTTTCCGCAATACTTTTGACAGCGTCAAGTTGCTGGAAAGATGACTTAGATACATCTGTTATCAATACAGATTTAACCTCTGATTGGGTCATCCCTGCAATTCGTACAAAGTTTGATATTAAGGATATTGATGAAGAGGTTTCTTTTATTAGATCTAATCCTGATGGTTCTTTAGAACTTCACTTTAGAGAAGACAGCGTCATCAGTCACGATGCAACTGAATATTTTGATTTACCTCCAGATCAACCCGAAACAGAGGGAGTTGCCATTCGTGCACTTGGAGCAGTTACGTTAGACTTTGATTTTGCTGTATTAGGAAATGCGGGGTTGAACTCAATGACACTTTTTCAGGGAGACCTAGTTTATAAATTTGATGATACGTATCCTACAGGAACTGTTGTTACATTTTCAATTAACAATGCTACGCTTAACGGACTTCCAGCAGTTTTTGATTTTGAGGTTAAATCTGATTCAGACAGTGGTCGTTTTAATGTCGATGGTCTAGCGTTTGATTTTACGTCAGCAACAGGATCTAACAGAATGTCGTACACTGTTGAATTAACTAGTTCCGATAGTTTAGGACTAAATGATCCAGTCGAATTCACTTGGAATTTTGAAAACATTTCAGTTGAAGACATTGAGGGTTATTTTGGTAGACGGGTTGTATCCCTCCCTCCCCACTCTCAGCCCATTGATTTTGGTGGTTTAGAGCGTTTTGAAGGATTAATAACGCTTTATAAACCCGAATTAAAGGTAACGATCCACAATCCACTTGGACTTGGATTTGAGCTTGTTCCTGCAATTGCTGGGATTAAAAGTGGGCGATCTCCTCAAATTATTAATTTACCACGCATTGTTGTCGATCCGGCTACTGCTCCAGGTAGTCCTACTCTGTCAACAATCGTGTTTAACGCTGACAATTCAGAAGTATTAACACTTCTCCAAAGCATCCCAGAAGAACTTTTTTTACAAGGATCCATCATTGTTAACGACGATGAAGATAGCTCGGTAGTAAACTTTGCCACACGCTATGATTTTGTAACAATTGACCTGGAGCTGGTAATCCCTCTTGAATTCTCAACAGAAACCATTACGCTAACTCAAAGTATAACCGATATTTCTCTCTTTGAATCACTCCCGTTAGATATTAATCGTTTGGAACTCGACTTTCGCAGCGAAAACAAATTTCCGTTTTTAGCAGAATTGGAAATTTATTTCTTAGACGATAATAAAATATCTTTAGACTCTGTATCACTAAGTGTTCTTCAACCTGCAAATGTTGATAATACGGGACGCGTTGTTAATCCCGTTACATATAACGACAATATTGTTTTAGATGAGCATCTGTTAGACATACTCCCTGCGACATCTGCTTTTGAGGTACGAATAAGACTTGGAACAACGTCTCAAGGTTCTGTCCCCGTAGTTATTTACGATGATTACACGTTTGAAACACTCTTTACGTTTAAAGTAGGGTTGAATAGTTATGAGGTAAATAATAATGGCAATGAATAAGAGAATAATATCAATCCTCATATCGTGCTTTGTATTTCTAATATTTACGGAGATTAATGCACAACAACACGATTTACTATTGTACAACTACAAAGATGTCGCTCAAAGCAGCTTATTGAATCCGGGTATCAGAACAAATCAACGCGTATCGGTAGGATTATTTCAAGTTGGAGGAATGGCTAACAGCTCTAGCTTTTCTGCATACGATGTTATGGGCAAGGGAACCATTTTCAACGACAATGTTGAAGCAATCTTGGCAGGCTTAGGAAATCGTGACTTTGTACGTTCTAATGTTAATACCAATTTGTTTTTTACAAGTTTTAATATTAGCAAACGTATTCAATTGAGTTTTGGCGGTTTGATTAGTGTTAATCAACACCTTGAGCTTCCAGAAAACTTAATACGTATGGTTGCGCGAGGTAATGACCAATTTGAAAATAAACTAGTCAACTTTGGAGGGTGGTCTACCGAGTTGACAGCTATGGCATCTATACACGCTGGGGCATCTTATGTTGTAAACGATAAACTAACCGTTGGAGCTAGAGTTTATAGACATAATGGCATTTTCAATGCCCATATGAGGCGTCGCGACAATAATCTCGACATTAACTTTGATCCTGATATATGGACTGTTGAAACTGAAGTTACAGCGCGCGGATCGTTCATTGGTCAAGAAATCTTTGTTATTCAGGATGAAAATTTCAGGGTAAGAAACATCGACGTTGAAAATGTGGATGACATTTTAAACTTACTGAATTTAACTGAGAATGTTGGTTATTCTGTGGACTTAGGAGCTGAATATGTCTTCAACAGACGTTGGTCTGCCTCGGCCTCTATTCTTGGTTTGGGGTCCATCAAGTATACCGCAAACCCGCAACAGATAGGTGCCGATGGCATATTCAACTATACCGGTATCAATTATAATATCAGAGAAGAATCGTTTGGATATGGTGAATTGATCGATTCTCTTTTAACACTCTACAATCCGGAAATAAGAGGAACAAGCGATTACCGCCGAGCACTTCCCACCCAGGTGTTTGGCGAGATACAATATAACATTTCACGCATGAATGAACTACATGGAATCGTGCGTTATACCAACTGGTTGGGGCAGAATTATTTTGATTTTAATCTTAGATACCTGTTTAAACCTACTCGCTTCGTTAGTGCTATGGCAAACATAAGCACAACACAAGCAGCTATTTACGGTGGGGGGCTTGGTTTGCAGCTCTACTTTCCCGGATTTCAATTTTTTGTAATGGCGGATATAATGACAAACAATGTATCCATTTCTCATTTTCGCGGTGCAATGGTGCAAACCGGAATCAATTTTGCCCTTTGGGATCGCTCAAAATTGAGAGAAAGGAGAAAAGCCAGAAGAGAAGCTGAACACAATACAGACGCTCCCCTACCCTTGCCACTTCCCGAAGAAAGCGATTCAAATGCTGTATCTGATACAATACCAGCAGAACCACAAACTCAACCTGATGAAAATAATGGCAATCAACAAACAGAACAAGAAAATGACGCCATTCAAAACCATTTCAATAGTAATATGGGTGCCATAGATATTCACAAACACCCGCAGCCCAAAATCAGTAAAAAAGCATTTCAAAATATTGCTTATACCAATGGTTGCGGGAAAACTTCAGATATTGAAAAGGTATATGCTAAATGTGACTATTTAATCATTATTGATGAACGTATGCGTTGTTATGTTTCCGATGATAATGCTGAATACATCCATGGCTAAATCAACAAACAACAAAATGAACAAGACTATCATTAACATAGCAAAATCGTTTGTATTTATACCATTTCTCATTGGTTGTGAAACGGACGGAAGCTCAGAACTTGAATTAACAGTTGAATCAGGCTACGTTTCAAATATCGTTGATATTGAATCTATTACGTCGAATACAATAATGCTTATTGACGAGTTCATGCGAGATTCTACGATACAGGCAACTGGTACATCAACATTGTATAACGACATTATTGGAGAGCTCAGTACAAACAATTTAACGATTACATATGGCAAACAAGGCGCTGGTACAACAAACCCAGACGGTACGTTTCGAAGAGGAAAAATAACTGCTTCATTTCAATCTGGACAGTATCAAACCACCGGATCAGTAGTCGATGTAAACTTTTCTGAGTTTCGCATTCAAAATAAACGTATGAATGGCTCATTACGTTTAACAAACAAAGGACTACTACCGAATGGACATGAGTTTGAAATTGAACTTGATTCTCTCTCTCTTGACAGCAATCATCTCTCATACAAGCGTTATTTGATACATTCTACGCCATTTACGCCATTAGTTCCATTAGAACGCATTGTATTAATCAATTCAATTGATACCGGTAAATACTATGACCACCAAACGGGTATGCAATCCTCTTTATTATTGATAACTCCTATATCGTGGGATGAAACATGTCAATACAGAATCACAGATGGCGTTATGGATGTTGTTCCCGACAGCACATTGGCCGGTACAGACAAAATAATCATCGATTATATTGGTGACTCCGATTGCGCAAATCTTGTCCGGGGCTATTCTGAAGCTAAAGACCAGTATTTCTTTTTGCCGAAACGCGGTTTCTAACTCTTTTACGCTACTTTTGCCCAAATTACGTAAATCGTGTCTAAACAAAGTGCGTCTGTTCTTTCCGTTGTTATACCTGTATACAACGAAGAGAAAACCATCCATCACATTTTGGATAAACTCCAATCAGTAAATCTCATAGAGGATCTTACCTGTGAAATCATCATCGTGAATGATTGCAGTACCGACAATTCGCAAACGAGATTGGAGCAATATATCAAGGACAATCAAAGCATTAATATCAAACTATTTGCGCACAGCACTAACAAAGGTAAAGGAGCTGCTCTTCATACTGGAATTAAAGAAGCGAAAGGAGACATCATTGTAATTCAAGACGCCGACTTAGAGTACGATCCTCACGAATACAACGCTCTGTTAAAACCCATTCTTAATGGCAATGCCGATGTTGTATACGGTTCACGCTTTATGGGCGGAAACCCTCACAGGATTCTCTTTTTCTGGCACTCCATTGGGAATAAATTTCTTACATTCCTATCCAATGCCTTTACCAACCTCAATCTAACTGATATGGAAACATGTTACAAAATGTTTCGCGCTCCGGTCATCAAGGGTTTGTCGTTGGAAGAACAACGGTTTGGTTTTGAACCGGAGGTAACGGCTAAAATTTCGCGCATTCCCGGAATTCGCATATATGAAGTTGGCATTTCCTACTACGGCAGAACCTATCAAGAGGGGAAAAAAATTGGTTGGAGAGACGGCGTACGTGCCATCTACTGCATTCTTAAATACAATATCTGGAAACGATAATGATTACAATCGGAAAATCGCAGACCCTACGTGCAGAACGACGAACCAATCAAGGCATATACTTGGTTGACGAAACCAACGATTCTGTTCTATTGCCCAACGCTTATTTACCCAAAACACTAAAAATTGGTGATGAAATAACCGTTTTTGTATACCTCGATCAGGAGGAGCGTCCTATTGCAACACCCCATAAACCAATGGTGGAATTGGGAGGCTTTGCGGCTCTTGAAGTGAGTAATGTTGTGCCTTTTGGTGCGTTTTTTCGCTGGGGACCGGTCAAAGAGTTACTTGTACCTATTGATTTACAAGCCACCCCTATTCGAGAAGAGGAAGAGCGACACATCATACACGTCATGTTTGACGACGCATCCCAACGATTGGTTGGTACTACCAAAATCACCCCGTACCTTATTCCTGCTCTAGCAGATGATTTAAAACCTGGGCAACCGGTGTATGCCCTCATTTACGAACGTACAGAGCTTGGATTTAAGGCAGTGGTGGAGCAGAAATACGAAGCCATGGTTTACCACAGTGATTTATTTAAACAAATACGTACCGGACAAAATGTTCAGCTCTACGTACGTAAAATTCGCCCCGATGGAAAGGTAGACTTAGTTCCAGAAAAGTTTGGATACCAAAAAGTATTGTCGCATACCGAAAAGTTGCTTCGTGCTTTAGAAGACAACAATGGGTTTCTTCCACTTCACGATAAGTCTCCGGCAGAATTGATTTATGACCAACTGCAGATGAGTAAAAAGGTATTTAAAAAATCTGTAGGGGCTCTTTACAAACAGCGAAAAATAAAACTTGAGCCCAACGGCATCAGATTGGTGCAATGAATTGACCATTTTACGTATAAAATGCGTTATTTTTGACGCATGCAAATACAGTCAAAATTAATCGATAAAGCCGTAAAAGAACTGGCTCGCCTGCCGGGCTTAGGAAGAAAATCTGCACTTAGGAATATTCTTTACCTACTGCGTCAAGATCCCGGACAGACGTTAGAACTTACCTCTGCGTTAGTCGATTTGGTAGAAAACATCAAACGCTGTAAGGTGTGTCATATCCATACCGAAGACGAAGTGTGTTCCATCTGTTCTGACCCACGTCGAAATAAGCAATTAATTTGCGTGGTTGAAGACATTCGCGATGTGTTGGCCATTGAAAATACCGGGCAGTTTGTCGGAGTATATCACGTACTAGGCGGTCTGATATCACCGATGGATGGTGTAGGTCCCGGGCAGTTGACCTTATCAGCATTAGAACAGCGATTGGAACAAGATGATATTAATGAAATTCTTCTGGCTCTGTCTGCTACACCAGAAGGCGACACCACAAACTTTTACATATATCGCAAGCTCAATAATCGCCCTATAAAAGTAACGACCATTGCACGTGGCATATCGGTTGGTGATGATTTAGAGTATGCAGACGAAATCACGTTAGCTAGGAGCATTTTACACCGTGTTGAATACAAGGGAAGTTGAGATGATGCACCAACGCTTTGCCGATGTTGTTATCCCTTTGGCCTTGGAGGGTTTACTCACTTATAAGGTGCCGAATGATTGGGATGATGATGCTGTAAAGCCTGGAAGTCATGTTGTGGTATCAATCGGTAAGAGTAAACAGTATAGTGCCATTGTATTTCGCGTTCACAATAACAAACCAGACGTTAAGAATATCAAACCCTTAGAGCAGCATTTGGGTCAAGCTCTATCTGGGGAACATCAACTAAATTTTTGGAAATGGATGAGTCGCTACTACATGTGCGAACCCGGTGAAGTGATGAGCGCTGCACTACCCTCCCGTCTAAAGTTATCGAGTGAAACACTGGTCGTTTTTTCGGAAAAAGCAAAAAAAACCTACACCACATCTGAAGATGTTGACGAACAACGCATTATGGGGCGGCTATGCGACGAAAAGGAAATGCGTCTAAAAGAACTACAAACGTTTTTTCCCAAAACACTGAATCGGACACTCAAAAAGCTTGTCGACAACGATTTAATTGTATTGAAAGAATCCATCCATGAACCTGACCCTCAATTCTTTATTGAAATCATATCGTTGAATCCCATGGGTGTATCAGAGCTAAACATACTCTTAGGTGGCAAGCGTGCACCGGTACAACAGAAAGCAATGAGCATCCTCTACCCCATTTTAGAAGCGGAAAAAGATGTGCCATTACATACCATCAAAGAATTAGGAATTTCACGCCCAACAATTAAAAAACTGGTAGACAAGGGTGTTCTATCTGTTCGGGAAGTTGAACGCAGTGCTTGGACACAGCCCAATAAACGCAAACCACTGTACAGACTATCACCGGCACAGGACTTGGCGTTACAACACATAAAAAAAGGATTTAATAATCAACGTGTTCAGTTTCTCCATGGTGTTACCTCATCGGGAAAAACGGAAATATATGCACATTTGATGCAAGAGACTTTACGGAGCGAAAAGCAGGTGCTGTTCTTACTGCCGGAAATCGCATTAACCACACAATTAATTTCACGATTTTCACAATTCTTTGGCGATTCAGTAGCGGTTTACCATTCCCGTATGAGCGAAAAAGAACGCAGCGATGTGTGGGAATCTGTACGGAAAAACCAGCCCGGTGCACGTATTGTTTTGGCGGCTCGATCAGGTATATTTCTACCGTTTTCGGCTTTAGATTTAGTTGTCGTAGATGAAGAGCACGACCAGAGTTATAAACAAACCGACCCCGCGCCGAGATACAACGGTCGCGACTGTGCCATCGTTTTGGGACACATCCACA
Organism: Cryomorphaceae bacterium; assembly: GCA_007116495.1. Classification (GTDB taxonomy): domain Bacteria; phylum Bacteroidota; class Bacteroidia; order Flavobacteriales; family Schleiferiaceae; genus CSBr16-58. Next base: position 23,363 of record SKIJ01000029.1, read on the forward strand.
ACGCTAACGTATTACTCGGATCAGCTACGCCATCTTTAGAAACTTGGTTCAACTGTTTGGAGAATCGCTTTGATCGTACTGAACTCAACGAACGCTACCGAAACATACAAATGCCTAAAATAGAATTAGTTGACATTGGATGGGAGCGTAAAAAACGCCACATGCGCGAAGATATTTCCCTATACCTACGCGATGCAATAAAGCAAGAGTTGGACGCAAATAAACAAGTGATTGTCTTTCACAATCGCCGTGGTTATACGCCTTTTACCCAGTGTAAAGACTGCGGTGAAAGTCCGATGTGCATCAATTGTGACATCACACTGACCTATCACAAACACAGCAACAAAATGCGTTGCCACATTTGTGGGTATAAAGAAACATCCCCAAATGCTTGTAAAGTTTGTGGCAGCACCGATTTGCGAACAACAGGTGCAGGAACAGAAAAAATTGTGGATCAATTGGTCGAGCTTTTTCCCGATGCTGTCATCGATCGTTTGGACTGGGACAACACACGCAAACGAAATGCGTTTAGCCAAGTGATTGAAACATTTAGTTCGGGAGAAACCGATATACTCGTTGGCACCCAAATGATCACAAAAGGGCTTGATTTCAAACGCGTTGGGTTGGTTGGAATAGTAAATGCAGATATTCTGAGCAGCATGCCTGATATACGATCACATGAGCGCGGTTATCAAATGATGATGCAAGTAGCCGGAAGAGCTGGCCGCTTCGACGAACGCGGAAGGGTTATCATACAAACATACAAACCTAAAAGTGCAATCATTCAAAGTGTAGCTAATGACCAACAGGAGGCGTTTTACCACAGAGAACTTCAAGAACGTAAGGAATTTGCCTACCCGCCCTATCTAAAAACCGTTCGTTTATGCTTACGCCATTCCAACGCAAAGCGTACTTACGATGCTGCTTATGCTTTGAAAGGCATTATTGAACGCGAACCGCATGTACAGTTACTAGGCCCCGAACCACCATTGATTGCCAGAGCTAAAAACCAATACCGCTTGGACTTTCTTATTAAATATCGCAAAGACAGAAACTACCAAACATTAAAAGATCGTCTCCACATTTTGGTGCGGCATTTCTTTAGAAGAAAAGAGCACCAAGCTGTACGGTTTTACTTTGATGTGGATCCTTGAAATAAAAAATGATGTTTACTAATATACACAAATGCTCGTAATAAAAATGGTGTAAATGCCTGTTTTTAAAAGTTGTATCAACGAATCAGATGTATTACACCTGTCTTCTGTATTGGCCGAGACTGCCTGATGCCGTTTACCAAGAGTTTATACGTATAAACGCCCGCAGGAACAGGATTGCCCTTAAACGTACCGTCCCAATGATGGTTAATATTATTCGACTCAAAGACAACCTGCCCCCAACGACTTACGATGTATAATTTATAGAGACGAATATTGTTTCCCTTAACTTGAAACAAATCGTTTCGTCCGTCGCCATTTGGTGTAAATGCACTCGGCACAAAAATTCTGAGTTCACATTCCGGATCCTCAAGTATTGTTATGCTGTCTGTAAGGACTTCACATTCTCCTTGGTAAGTTACCCAGTATGTTCCTTCCTCATTGATGGTTATGGATTGTGTTGTTTCTCCCGTATTCCAATTAACCTGAGCACCGGCAGGAATACCTGTTACAATCAACACCGTGTCTTCTCCTGCACAAATTGGAAGATTTGGTCCTCGTATATCGATCTCTTCATCAACAACGTACTGAACGGTAACGGTATAATTTGTTACACAATTATTGCGCATGTACTCGACAGAAAAGACCCCTGGTTCAAAAAACACCTCATTCAGAGCAAAAACAGAATCACCTTCACAAATTTGTATGATGGTATCTTGCTCACTTTGAATAACGTCAACGGTGATTTCAAAGAGAGAATCGCAACCATCTGTTACCGGGCCAATCTCGTTAAACACACCGGTAGTATAATACGGAATTCCGCGAAAGAAGGCCGTATCGCCTGAGCAAATGGTAAATGCTGTATCTAATGAATAACCGTCATAAATGACAATAACAGAGTCGGTGACTGTATTTAGTACATTTTCGCCGCAACTGTAGGTCGCTGTAATATGGTAAATGCCAGGATCATTTATGGTTCGTGTTGGTGATGTTGAATTATCATCCCATAGAATGGTTCCACTTCCACCAATTGGGTTTGCTGAAAGTGTTGCCGGAAATTCACAAACTAGAAGCGAATCTGGAAGTCCACTTTCGTAGTCTTCGCCAAGATAAAGCATAAACTCTTCCGTCAACTCCGAAAAAGACATCTCCAACCCTTGAGGAGTAACGGTTTGTGTGCCCGCTGCCCAAGGAGTTCCAAGATTGGTTTCTCGTTTATAGTGTACCGATGCCCGGGGTGACGTTTTTGCCTCAATGCTTACGCCATTGGTTTGCGCGTTTGTAGGCTGTGCGTAGTAGCCAAAGTATCGATCAGGAATACAGATGCTGTCTTCCATCAAGCCATTTTTATGATTTGGTGCTTCACCAACAGTAAAGACTTGAATCATTTGATTATTTGACGTTGTTGTTTCAAAGTTTAAGGTATCTCCAAAGCCATTGACATGAGTGGCAGAATTACCAATTTGCGGTTGATAATCAAAGTCTGACTCATCACCTATTGCAGCACCAGATGGCACCAAACTTCCGCCACCGGTGTATACGCCATCGCGGCCATTGCCACTATGGTCAGTGAGAGGGGCTGCCGTACTGGCTTCGTCAAACTTGTAATATGCATGTAGTCCAACGGCCGTAGCTGTGTCAACTTTTCGACACATGTTTTCCCTTATTTCGGTTACCGATAGTGCACGATTCCAAATGACAAGCTCGTCGATCTCGTTGCTTTTAAAAAAACTTGGATTGCCAGTTTGAGGTATGGATGAACCTATTCTTGCCGTTGGGTTGCTTGACTGAACCCAAACAGGCGCTCCGGTTCCATCGTTTATTCCCGTAGAGGACACATCCACTCCATTAAAATACATTTCAAAATTGCCTGGTGCATTAATAATGGCTGTTACGTGTACCCACTCATTGAAGAGGTGCGGAGGAAGTGGGCAACGCAGTGCCAAGCGACAAGATGAATTGTAACAGTTACCCGAACCAGAGTGAATGCCAACGCGATTGGCAGCGTTGATATTAAAGAAAAAACCGTGATATCCAGTAGGTGGAACAACAACATCAGAAACAAAAATATTCTGTGTTGAGTTTCCCGGTGTATGTTTTACCCAAACAGAAAGTGTAAGCGGTGGCGTTAGAGAATCAAAGTTTTGAATGATTGCGGTTGCATTTGACCCAATACTATTATAAGCATTACCACTACCCGGAAGGGACTGGGAGTGAAGTATACCGTTAAACGCAATAAACAAAATCAATAAACAATAACGCAATTTTCAAGTGATTAGGACAAAACAAAAATACACAAATTACCTTACAAAAAAAGATATTGCGATTTTAATATAAAATCATCCATCTTTTTCTTCCAGCATAGGAACAAAACGAAAATCGCCCATTTTTTTAACAGCGTAGTCTTTTTCACTGATTTTATCGATTAGCAGCATTTTTTGCGTGCCCTGCCCTACCGGAATGATCATTTTCCCACCTGTTTTTAATTGGCGAAGTAAAGCAGGTGGAACATCTATAGCACCGGCCGTAACAATGATTTTATCAAAGGGTGCATAGGTGGGCATTCCCTTATAACCGTCGCCGTATTTACCGGTATAATTGTAATTTAGCGAGGTAAGTATTCGCCTGGAAAATAAAAACAACTCGTGCTGTCGCTCAATACTGTAAACCTTTGCTCCCATTTCACAGAGAACCGCTGTTTGATACCCTGAACCTGTTCCAATCTCCAAAACTTTTTCTCCGGGCTGCAGATCGAGTTGCTCCGTTTGAAACGCAACTGTGTAGGGCTGACTAATGGTTTGATCCGCAGCTATGGGAAAAGCTGTATCTTGATAGGCAAAATCTTCAAAAGACGAATCTATAAATACGTGTCTAGGAATGCGTCCAATGGCATTCAAAACGCGCTTACAGCGAATGCCCTTTTGCATTAACACATCGCATAATTGCAAACGTCTTCCCTGGTGTTTAGCACTATCTTTCACTTTACAAAGGTACACTTGTTCAATGTGACGTAAACGTCTGAATTCAGTTAGAAATTAACAATTATGAGTGAAAATGTATTTCGTGTTAAGCCAATATTAAGCACTACTTTTGCAAATGATAATGAGTTGTTTTTGAAGTCTTACGATTGAACTTTTGTTACTAATAATCTAAAAACATGCGTCATGTAAATGTGAACGTGTCATGTTACCCAATTTATGTAAAATGAAAGACACTCTCTTGTTATCTTTAGACATATTGTTTTAAACGATATCAGTGAAAATGATTTAAAAATACAATAATCAGGATATTATCATATGCTTAAAATAGGACTAGTTGGAGCCGGTCATTTGGGGAAAATTCATGCCAATTGCATTGAACTCGTAAATGGTGTAACACTCTACGGTGTTTTTGATACGAACGAAGAAACAACACATCAGGTAGCAGATGCACACAACGCAAAAGCGTTTCAAACGCTAGAAGAGCTCATTGCAGCGGTGGATATTGTGGACATTGTAACGCCTACGCTGTCGCATTTTGAGGTAGCAGTAAAATGCATCCGAGCAGGTAAGCACGTATTCATTGAAAAGCCCATCACCGAGACTTCCGAGCAGGCGCGCAAGCTTATAAAACTTGCTCAAGAAGCAGGGATAAAGGCACATGTAGGTCACGTTGAGCGGTTTAACCCTGCATTTGTTCAAGCAGAATCGTATATCAGGGCACCAATGTTTATAGAAGCGCATCGCCTCGCAGAATTTAACCCGCGTGGCACTGATGTCCCCGTTGTGTTGGATTTAATGATTCACGATATCGACATAGCTCTACACTTGGTCAATTCACCGGTAAAAAAAATCAGTGCGAGCGGTGTTCCCGTTGTAAGCGACACACCCGATATCACAAATGCTCGTTTAGAGTTTGACAATGGCTGTGTGGCCAACCTCACTGCAAGTCGTATATCGATGAAAAACATGCGTAAAACACGCATCTTTCAAAAAGATGCCTACATTACAGTCGATTTTCTCAAAAAGAAATCGGAAATCATTAGAATTGAAAACATCGACCCCTCTGCCCCAGTTGATGACATGGCACTTTTATTAGAAAACGACAAAGGTGAAAAGAAGCGCATTTACTTTGAAACACCGTCCATCCCCGAATCCAATGCCATTCGCGATGAAATTCAAAGTTTGGTAAATGCCATCAATAAAAACACCCAAACCGTCGTTACATTAGAAGATGGAAGTAACGCGCTTAGGGTTGCTGAGGATATACTAAACATCATTAATAACTCTGTGATGCCGTGATGAATTTTCGGTTAACATTAATTGCTTTCATAGCAATTGCAGTATTTAGTCGTTGTAATGACGAGAGTCTTGAGGCTCCCGAACGTTACACATTACACATTGATCGAATTGACGCACAAACCGACTTCGATGAGCAAGGCACAGCTGCACAAAGAATCAATACAGTTTGGGTTGATATAAATGACCGGCCAATCGGCACTTACGAATTGCCCGCCAAAATCAATTTTACGGCAGAAGAAGGCGTTGTTGAAGTAATGGTCATATCAGGTGTTACACAAAACGGCTTAAATGCACTTCGCGTTCAGTACCCCTTCTTTCTTACCCACCGCGAAAATATCATTATTAGTAAGGACAAGCGGGATTATTACTTAAACGAACAAGAAGACTCCGTTTTGCGTGTAACCTACTTGGAACGTGCAAACGTTACGCCCATTGAAGATTTTGAAGATGTTGGTCTACGCTTTCAAACAACAAACCTCAGTGATGTTCCTTTGAGAAGAATAACAATTACAACAAACCCGGACGATGTCTTTAATAGTCAGATTCCGGGGGAAAGAAACAATGCATCAGGGTATGTACGCATGCACGACAATGAAACTCTTTTTGAAATCGAATCTACCGATGATTTCAATCTTCCACAGGGGTCTGGAGATATATACCTTGAACTTCACTACAAAACCAACCACATGTTTACAATTGGCCTACTGAGTAATTTACCGGGCAGAGGCATTGAACAGGCGCCTATTGTGCGGGCTTTTCCTACCAACGGCGAATGGCGAAAAATGTACGTGTATTATTCAGACGATGTTAATGCTGCCGTTGGTGCATTATGGCATAAAGTATTCATAGGAGCCATCAGGCAAAATGATGAAAAGGATAAGAAAATAGACATCTATTTTGATAACATTAAAATCATCTACTGATGCCCATTCAGATTGAGTCTAAAAAAAAGCTTTCTGAATCGTCGCTTGTGGCAATATATGTAGCTGCTGATTTATTTGTTTCCTTTGTTGCATACAGCACGCTATATATCTATCGTAAACTATACATTGAGCCGGAGTATTTTGCTTCCGAAAAAGTTCTAGAGTTTGATCGTACGTACATCATTGCATCTATATTATTGCCCTTATTTTGGGTGTTCTCCTATTTACTCGTAGGTCTTTATAAAGACATTTATCGTCGATCGCGATTGAGCGAAATTATTTTGACCTTTAACAGCTCATTACTAGGGAGCATTCTTATTTTCTTCTTGTTTTTCCTCGACGATTACGTCATTCACTACAAAACCTACTACGAGGTATTCTTTGTTTACTTCTCTACTCAATTCCTTTTAGCCGCATTGTTTCGTTTAATATTATCAACACGCACTAATAAACGCATTCAAAAACGCGAGATTGGCTTTCCTACACTAATGATTGGAAGTAACCTCAATGCCGTAAAGCTGTACGAAAGACTCCAAGAAAAACGAAGGATTAACGGGAATTACTTCATTGGTTTTGTGTCCGTAAACAACAACATCAAGTTCTTGATGGAAAAGGAACTCCCGTTATTGGGGAATTACGTCGACTTAGAAGAAATAGTGAAAAAAAACAACATTGAAGAGGTCGTGATTGCTGTTGAATCAAACGAACATCATCTGCTGCAAACCATTTTGTCAAAAGTTGATTTACTACCAGTTCATATCAAGCTTATTCCCGATACGTATGATATATTGTCGGGGAAAGTACGAATGGAATCGGTGAGCGAACCGTTAGTGGAAATCCCTACAGACCCAATGCCCTACGGTCAGAAAATAATCAAGCGCATTGCCGATGTGGCGTTTTCAACCCTCGTGCTCATTCTTATTTCACCATTGTTATTGTTCGTTGCCTTTATGGTGAAGCTGTCTTCACCTGGACCAATATTTTTCAGGCAAGAACGCATGGGGTTACGTGGCAAACCCTTTCACATTATTAAGTTCAGGTCGATGCGCGCAAATGCTGAAGAAAATGGCCCTCAATTGAGCAGTGATGATGATCCACGCATTACCCGCTGGGGAAAAGTGATGCGCAAATATCGACTCGATGAACTTCCGCAATTTTGGAATGTTCTAATTGGTGAAATGTCTGTGGTTGGGCCACGTCCAGAGCGGGCCTTCTTTGCCGAACAAATCATAAAGCAAGCGCCCTATTACCGTCAACTCTATCGCATAAAGCCGGGTATTACATCATGGGGGATGGTTAAATTTGGCTATGCAGAAAACATAGATGAAATGATTGAACGCCTTCAATTTGATTTAATTTACCTCGAAAACATGAACCTACTCAACGATGTAAAGATATTGATTTACACGGTTCTTATTGTATTTCAAGGCAGAGGCAAATAACGATTAGCATGTTTACTGCAGTGTGATTATAAAACATTTTACAAGTGTCTAACCGCTCCGAAAATAAAAAAGTCTACTCCCTTAAACAGCTTGCTACATCGCTGAAAAATGCCTTTGAACAGATTACCCAACAACGGTCTTTTTGGATAAAAGCAGAAATTGCACAAATCAACTTTGCGCGCTCCGGACACGCTTATCTAGAGATGGTTGAATTGCAAAACAATGTGAAAGTGGCTTCCTTAGCCGCCGTCATATGGTCGCGCGATTTGCAAACATTAAAAAACGACTTGGGCAATGACTTCACAAATTTGGTGCAAAAAGGATCAGAAATTGTATTTCGCGCTATCGTTGAATTCCATCCGGTTTACGGTCTGAAATTACAAATCTTAGAAATCGATCTATCTTATGCTTTAGGTGCATTAGAAAAGCGAAAGACAGAAACCATCGCTAGACTTAAGAAAAGTAACTTGATAGAAAAAAACCGGATTATTCCACTTCCAAAAATCATCCAGCGGATTGCGCTTATTACAGCACCCGGTTCTGCGGCGTATGAGGATTTCACCAAACATATCACGGAAAACGAATACGGTTACCGCATCGATATTACACTTTTTTCTTCGTCGGTTCAGGGCGAAAAAGCTGCTTCTGAATTAACGTCTGCCCTACTGCAAATTCCGACACAGGAATACGATGCCGTTGTATTTATACGCGGTGGTGGCAGCGCCTTAGATTTGGAAGCGTTCAATGATTATGCGCTCTGTGAAGCTGCGGCAAATTTCAACCTTCCCGTACTCACAGGGATTGGCCATGAGACAGACTTGTCTGTTTTGGATATGGTGGCCGGAAGTCCACATAAAACCCCCACAGCCATTGCCGATTTTATTATCGATCGCGCTTTGACGTTTGAAACACAAATGGCGCGCATGATGGTCAATATTGCAAGAAACACAACATCTTTGTTAAAACGAGACGATTTAAACCTTAAACAGTTTCAGTCTGTTTTACAAAAATACCCTGTAACCTTGTGCAGAGAGCACAGAGGCACGCTTCACGAGTTTACCACCCGTATGCTGCGTAAAACATCCGAATCCATTCAGAAAAACAAACAAATATTGTTGCAAAAGCAGTCGCTTATTTCAACCATGGCATTAGAAAAAGTAAGCATAAAAGAACCCAACCGGCTGAATGGGATGCAAGAACGCCTGTTTTCTCTTTTTCAGCACAAAATAGCCCTTCAACAACAGCAAATCCAACAGTTAAATACCTCCATCGCGCTTCTCCACCCAAAAAAAACCTTGGCAAGAGGCTTTAGCATATCGCGGATAGATGGAAGTAGTATCACAAACGTGTCAGATGTAAAAAAAGGACAGCTGCTAGAAACCGAACTGCATAAAGGTAAAATCACATCCATCATTCAATCTGTAAAACCATGAGTGAAAAAGCCAAAAAACTCAGTTATGAAGTTGCTTTTAATGAGCTTGAAAGCATCATGAACGATCTCCAAAATGATGACATATCCATCGATGTTTTATCGGAGAAAGTGCAACGCGCCTCGCACTTAATCACCCATTGCAACCAGATGCTGCGCAATACCGAGAAAAAAGTAAGCGATATCATTAAAGAACTCGACATTTAAATAACATAAAAATGCATAAATTAATCCCATCAGCGATTCTCGCATTAATACTCATAGGGTGCAATGAAACATCCGAGTTGGTTCAACGAACTGACTACGGACGTGCCCAAGGTTCCACCTACGCCATTTCATATATTACAGGTAAAGACGTGAAACATCAATCCGGTATTGATTCCATTTTACAGGTCATCGATAAAAGTATGTCGACGTACCAATCAAACAGCACCATTTCCTTAATAAATCGCGGTGATACCGTGTCGGTAGACGATCATTTTTGGAACGTATGGTTGCGCTCAGTTGATATTTGGAAGGAAACCGGTGGACTATTCGATGTTACTGTTTACCCGTTGATTTCTCTTTGGAACTTTGAGCGAAAAGAACAACGCATACCAGACAGTTTGGCTGTTGACAGTGTGTTGCGCTACGTAGGTACTGATTTGGTTGAAAACGTTACTCAGGAAAACTTTTGGATTCCAGAGAACGTGAAATTGGATTTCAACGCCATAGCGCAAGGATACACCGTTGATGTTATTTGCGATTACCTTGAAATGAACGGCATTGAGCATTATTTAGTTGAGGTTGGTGGTGAGCTTCGCACCAAAGGGAAAAATATAGATGAGCAAATTTGGCGAATTGGCATTGAAAAACCGGAAGAAGAAAAACAATACGAGTCGTTTCAAAAGGTAATAGCATTAGAAAATGCCGGACTGGCAACGTCAGGATCTTACCGTAAATTCATTGAGGACACAACAACTGGAGACCGCTACTCCCATGCCGTTAATCCACTAACGGGTTATGCCACTAACGACCCACTTATGAGCGTTACGGTTATAGCGAATACAACAATGGACGCCGATGCATATGCTACAGCACTTCTAGTTATGGGCTTAGATGCCGCTACCGAGTTTATGAACCAACGCGGTGATCTTGCCATTTATCTCATTTACTTTGATAAGTTTAAAGGATGGGTTGAGCTGAGTAATGATGCATTTCAAGCCTTAGACAGCAAGTAAAGATCTGCCAAAACCAAGTAAGTCATCGCCTCTACAATGGGAACAGCTCGTGGCACAACACAGGGGTCATGCCGACCTTTAATCTGCTGTTTTTTACTTCCGCCATCTGTTGTGGGCATTGTTTGTTCCTTGCTAACTGATGCAACGGGCTTGAATGCAACGCGAAAATTTATGGTTTGTCCGTTGGATATTCCTCCCACTATTCCACCACTGTTATTGACAATTAGACTGCCATTCTTATCATAGACATCGTTGTGAGATGTACCGCGCATTGATGCAGCAGCAAAACCGGCGCCGTATTCAAATCCTTTTACGGCATTAATGGTTAACATAGCATGTGCCAGCCGGGCGTGGAGCTTATCAAAAACAGGCTCACCTAATGAAGGCGGAACACCTTCTACTCTGCAAGTGATCACGCCTCCTAAGCTATCACCTTCTCGGCGTGTATCTTCAATCAATCGCTCCATTTTTTCTGCCGTATCCTTGTCAGGACATCTAAGGATACTGGATTCTATGAATGATGACTCAGGTGTTTTGTCAACCAAGGGCATGGCTATTTCCCCAATTCGTTCAACCCAAGCTGTAGCATTTACTTCGGGAATGATGTGCCTGGCAATTGCACCTGCTGCCACCCAATTTGCTGTTTCTCGTGCCGACGACCGTCCTCCACCACGATGATCTCGATGACCGTACTTCTTCGCATACGTTTGGTCTGCGTGTCCCGGGCGATATACATCCTTTAGATGATCGTAATCACCACTGCGAACGTTTTTATTCTCAAAGTGATAGGCTATGGGCATACCCGTTGTTTTACCATCGTAAACACCACTATCGATGTGAATAATATCGGTTTCCTTACGCGGTGTTGTTAAGTTGCTTTGGCCAGGCTTTCTTCTGTCACAGAATTCCTGAATGGCGTCATGGTTTAATGTAATTCCGGAGGGAACTCCATCGAGTATGGCGCCTATGGAACTTCCGTGAGATTCTCCCCATGAGTGCAATTGTAAAAGACGGCCAATGGTGTTCATATTAATTAAAGTTCAGGTTTAAGAAGTGTTGATTATTGATTTTTAAATCATCATTTTACGTTGATGGTATATCGGATTACATTTACAATAATGAACATGTGCACCTAACAATTATATTTTAACGCTGTCATCGAATAACCACAGTATCAACCATATCCATTCCTGTTTGTTCCTTGAGTAAATCAATGATTCGGCTACGTTGCATGGAAAGCTCGTGTTTTAGTGGCGCGGAGTCTATTTTTATAACCAATTTACGTCCTTGAAGGTGAATGCTTTCTGTATGCTTTGCAACGGCAGGTCCCATTACAGTATCCCACGCAATGTATAGTTTTTGCTTGTTTATTTTTTCTTCCCATCCATTCTCTCTAATGATGTGGCGTATGACCTGACTTATACCCTTCAGATTACTCATTTAGTCGTTTATTTGGATTCAATGTGAATGATATTAGCTTCAACACCTTCTTCCTCAGCGATAGCTGTGGCGCGTTCTGGATGCGTATCGGTAATGAAAATCTGTCCAAAGACACCTTGGTTAACGCGTTCTATTATTCGGTGAACACGCTCGGCATCTAATTTATCAAAAATATCGTCGAGCAGTAGGATGGGACGAAATCCTTTGTACTCATATAAATAATTATACTGTGCCAATTTAAGTGCTATGAGATATGTTTTTTGTTGTCCTTGCGAACCAAAGCGCTTGATGAGTCGGCGATTCATATTGAACACCAAATCATCCTTATGCACACCAAACGTTGTATGTTCCATAACCAGGTCTTTGGATAGTGCCTCCTTTAACAATTCCGCATAATCGTCTGCATTCACTTTTGTTTTATACGAAAATGTTACCTGCTCCGCACCATCACTAATGGCGTTGTAATGGCTGGCAACTTCGGGGGAAAATTGCGCACAAAATGCCTTTCGCTTTTGGAATATAATTCCCCCGTGATACACGAGCTGTTCATCATATATATCGCGAAGCGAGGCATCTGACCCCATACCGTTTCTCAACATAGTGTTGCGTTGCTTGAGCGCCTTGTGATACTGAATAAGATGATCTAAGTAAGCAGTATCGATTTGCGAAATAGTAGCATCTAAGAATTTTCGCCTTGCTTCACTTCCCTCTACAATCAAGTCGCGATCGTATGGACTAATGATTACCACAGGGATTAGTCCAACGTGGTCAGCCATTCGCTTGTACACTTCACCGTTTCGACGAATTTTTTTGCGCTGCCCCTTTTCCAAGCCCACATGAATGCGCTCCTCTTCCTTGTCGTGAATATAAATGCCTTCTATTGACATCATTTGCTTATCGTGATGTATGGTTTGAGCATCAGTTGAAAGAAAATAACTCTTACCCGTACTCAAATAGTAAATGGCATCCAGTATGTTGGTTTTACCAGCGCCATTTTTACCCACAATGCAATTTATCCTAGGACTAAATGTAAACAACGACTGGTTGTAGCTTTTAAAATTAAGAAGGTCTAAGCTGTGCAGAATCCACTCACTCATTCTCAAAAATCTATATCCTTTGTTAATATTACCATTTATTTATTTTCAGTAATGCGAAATGCAAATACGTGCTTCGAATTATAGCGTTGAAAAACAATTTATTAACTAATAAATAACGCAAAATACGAAAAAAATTCTCCATATCCACAGTCGTCAAAAATAAGTAAAAAAGTCGATTTTACAGAGACTTTATATGACTTAAACTCCTTTTTGACATGTACATTTGCCAAACCTCATAAAGGTATATTTATTTGATGATTGCATACAATGTGCAACCGCCAACAGATCAGCTAAACATTTGTCATAGCTCTAATTGTTATTGCAAATCTATATGTTCTTAAAGCGGTTTGCTTTTTTTTAACGACCACAATGAATGTCAACACTAGATAAAAATCACATCGATTTTGAAGATACGCAAGTTGCTTTTGCATATCGATCCAATTCAGAATTACGCAAAGCGTTTTACATGTTTAAAATGTTAAGTTTTCCAACATTGGTAAATCTTGGAAAGCGTTTGTTGATTCCGGCTATTGAGTTGGGTATTCCACTTCAGGGTTTGGTGAAAATCACAGTGTTTAATCAGTTTTGCGGTGGAGAAACCGTTGAAGACAGTAATCAAGTTATTGACCGAATTAAGGGCTATGGTGTAAAAGCCATATTAGACTATTCCGTAGAAGGCAATGAAAGTGAAGTGGAGTTTGACCGAGCAACCGACAAGCTGCTCAAAACCATCCGCATGGCTGAAACACAACTTGCCATCCCGTTTTCTGTTTTTAAAGTAACTGCCCTATGCCGACATGAGCTACTTGAAAAAAAGTCTAGAAACGTAAGCCTTTCCTACGAGGAAGAACAAGAGTGGTCTCGCGTCAAACAACGCGTACTGCGCATTTGTGAAGCGGGCGCCAAAAATGAATTTCCCATAATGATTGATGCCGAGGAAAGCTGGATTCAAGGGGGCATAGACGAGCTTTGTGAAGAAATGATGGCGCGATTTAACAAGGAAAAGTCCCTTATATACAATACGGTTCAAATGTACCGTCACGATCGCTTAGAATACCTAAAGGACTTGTATGCGCGTGCACGGAAGGAAGGGTATTATTTAGGGATTAAAGTTGTGCGAGGTGCATATATGGAGAAAGAACGAGAGCGTGCCGAAGAAATGGGATACCCCTCTCCTATTCAAGTAGATAAAAAAGCATCTGATCGCGATTACGACAATGCCATTCGATTCATAATAGATAACATCCATTACATCAACCTAGTTGCAGGTACGCACAATGAAGCCAGTTCGCAACTGCTTGTTGATTTGATGAAAGAACGTGATATAGCACCAAACGACCACCGTATTTATTTTTCACAACTATATGGCATGAGTGATAATTTAAGCTTTAACCTCGCACACGCTGGTTACAACGTTGTGAAATATTTGCCCTTTGGCCCCATTAAAGAAGTGCTTCCATATTTGATACGACGTGCAGAAGAAAACACCTCCGTAAAAGGACAAACGGGTCGTGAATTGGGATTAATTGAACGCGAATTAAAGCGACGGAAAAAAGAAAAACCTTTGTTAAAAGAAATGCCATAGTTGGCATCTTACAGAAAATTCATTATTTATCTCGTGAACGATTTATGATGGTTTGATCTAATAAATAAAATTCATTTAGTAAATTTATGGAAACATATCTGAATTTCTTCTTAGTAGGAATAACCAGTTTTTTTACTTTGATGAATCCGCTTGGTATAATGCCTGTTTTTATGGGCATGACAGCAACCCTAGACAGAGCCAATCAGAAAAAAACGGCTGTAAAAGCAATGACTGTGGCTTTTTTCACCCTTTTAGGGTTCGCCTTTACTGGACAACTACTATTCAGTTTCTTTGGTATTTCGGTAGATGCATTTCGCGTTGTTGGAGGTATATTATTCTTTCTCTTAGGGCAAGATATGCTGCAAGCTCGTTTGGGGCGTTATAAAGTGGAGGATGAAAACCAAACCCGCAAATATGTTGGTGATATATCGGTTACACCGTTAGCCATACCTATGATATGTGGCCCGGGCGCCATTACAAATGCCATCGTACTGATGGAAGATGCTCAGGGTGTTGCCATGAAAAGCGTACTGATTTCATCTATCTTGATGGTTTGCGGGGTGAGTTTAGTCGTACTCATTGGTGCCGGGAAAATATCAAACCTCTTAGGGGAAACCGGTACCAATATTATGATGCGGTTGATGGGTTTAATTGTCATGGTAATCGCCGTGGAGTTCTTCCTAAGTGGTCTAACTCCAATCCTTCAAAACATATTTCCAGTAAGTTAATGAAGATAAATCACCTTCGCTTATATGTGATTTTATCACCTACTTTAATTCCCTGCTGCTGGGAATAACCACCGGGAACTTCCAAAATGTAAATGGCTGGTTTACCACTGGGTAAACTCTTTTCACTAAGAGGTTCGGCATTTTCAATGATGCTTACAACTTCTTTATTGCTGTTGATGTAAATGATGTCTAACGGAATAAGCGTATTCTTCATGTAAAAACTCTGCGGTCGTTCTTGCTTCATTAAAAACAACATACCAGTATGCAATTCCATACTGCTTCGAAACATCATTCCGTACTGAATGTCTCTTTGCTTCTCCACAATTTCGATGCGCAATGAAGTAATGGTATCACTCGAGGTATCGTCCACTACCCATAAGTAGCCATCATGACGAAACTGAGGTTCTACACGTTGACGTTTTAAGGGTTCATTGGGTTGTGCCGATTCTGTACAACTGCCAAATACCGTTATCAATGCGATGCTAACGATCAAAAATTTTGCGCGGAGAGTCATGCTTATTTATTTGTCGTTTGGTATGGAAACTCGTTTTGGTTTTGCAAAAAAATACAGACCTACAATTACCAAAGGGATACTCAGGTATTGCCCCATGTTGAGCTGGTAATCTGCCTCAAATGCTACCTGATTGGCTTTGTAGAATTCAACAAAAAAGCGAAATCCAAAAATGGTTATAAGAAATAATGCAAATATTCGACCTTGAGCGTACTTGATGTTTGTTTTATAGAACAACGTGTATAGAAGTACAAATATCAATAGATAAGCTAATGCTTCAATCAATTGAGTTGGATAACGGGGAACACCCAAAACAAGTGTTTTACCCATCACTTGATTTTCTTTTTCGGCAAACTCAGATGGTGCATTGGGGTACGAAATCACCGTTTGGTTGTCTACGAGTAAACTGTTTAGGTAATTAGGAATTTGCTCTCTCAAGGCACGCTGAACATATTCCTCTCCCGCTCGATCCACAAAAAACACTTCCATGGAGTAAACCGGATAACTAATGCCATCTTTTTCCAATCGTTCATTCGTTTTGATGAAGGTTACATCGGTAATGCCCTGAAACGAATTAATGATGCGATTTTTTGCCGGTTGTAAATAAACCGTTTCGATAGATGAATTTGCTTTAGCTCCGTATATTTCTGAATTGGCCATATTGCCCAAACGAATGAAACAACCTGCTAACGCAATGGTAATTACAGCACGGTCTAGTACCCAAAGCACACTCTTCTTACTCACCTTTTTGGAGAAAATAATCAACGCTAATATGATGGCTACTGCTGCCCCGTGACTGGCCAACCCCCCTTCCCATACTTTTAATATTTCACCCGGGTGTTGGCTGTAATATTCCCATTCATAAAAGAAAACATGCCCCAAACGTGCGCCCAAAATGGTTGCTACCACTACATAAGTCAAAAGCGAATCGAGCCAGTCAATAGGAATATTTTCTTGTTCAAAAATCCGCTTAACAATCCAGTAGCCTACCAAAAAACCTAATGCAAAGAGTAAACTATAGAACCGTAGAGTAAACGACCCAATGTCGATACCTTGCGGCATATTCCACGTAAAAGTAAGCAGTGATGTAAACATAAATACTGTTTTGATCTGAGGGTGCTAAAGTATGACAGATAATGGTTTTTATGTAGAGCCAATAATTAATAAAACGATTAACAATAAACCGTGAATATTCTTTTACTATTCGCTTTCGATTTTACGAGCTTTGATGAATAAATTAGCATCATAAAAATTACATCATATGAAAGTACATTTGTTACTCATAGTTTTTGCGATTCCCTTCCTCTTATCTTCTCAAAATGATGACTCTAAGCGAAACTGGCCGGCGGCATCGAGTACGGAACACCGTATTACAATAGATGGAAATCGCATTGATTTTATCGCTAAAGCAGCGCATTTGCCCTTGCACAACGAAAAAGGTGAGCAGATAGCACAATTTTTTTACGTCGCGTACACGGCAAAAGGCGTCAAAAATCCAGCAAAACGTCCGATTACGTTTGTGTTCAACGGTGGACCAGGCTCGAGTTCTGTATGGTTGCATATGGGTGCTTTAGGCCCGAAGCGCATCGTGATGAACGACGAGGGATTGGCAACACCCCCGCCCTATGACGTGGTAGACAACGCGTATAGTTGGATAGACCAAACCGACTTGGTTTTCATCGACCCGGTAGAAACAGGATTCAGTCGACCATACGATGGTGTTGACAAAAAAGAATTTACAGGATACGACGAAGACATCAAGAGTGTTGGTGATTTTATTCGCCATTACGTGAGCATGGAAGGTCGATGGTTATCTCCAAAATTTTTAGCCGGTGAGAGCTACGGAACAACTCGTGCAGCAGGGTTATCCGGCTATCTGCAGGATCGCCACGGAATGTATTTGAATGGCATTGTATTGATTTCAGCGGTTCTCAATTTTCAAACACTAGCATTTAACGATGGTAACGATCTGCCTCATGCACTCTTCCTACCATCTTTTGCCGCTACAGCATACGCACACGGAAAAATTGACACACTACGCTTTCCCAACCGCGATGCCTTTCTTCGTGAAGTGGAACAATTTTCGCTCGGTGAATATTCTTTATTTCTCAATGCCGGTGATAAACTAAATGATGAGGAAAAAGAACAACTCGCTGAGTCACTTTCTCATTATACCGGACTTTCTAAAGCATTTATCACTTCGCATCACTTTCGCTTAAATACATGGACATTTACCAAAGAATTACTCCGTTCCGAAGGATTTACCGTAGGTCGTTTTGATGGCTTAGTAAAAGGACGCGACAAAAAACCGGCAGGTGATTCGTATGATTTTGATCCGAGCTACAATTTATCGATCTTTGGTGCTTACACCGCAGCCATTAATGATCATTTGAAAAACAATCTTCAGTTTAACTGGGATGAAACAACCTATGAAATATTGACGGGTAACGTACGCCCTTGGAATTATGGAAATGCACAAAACCGATACATCAACAACAGCGAAACACTTCGCTCCGCTATCCACAAAAACAATCACTTGAATGTTTTGATTTGCAGTGGATTATTTGATTTGGCAACGCCTTATTTTGCCACTGATTACACCGTTGATCACATGTTTATAGCCCCGGAGTTAAAAAGCAATATCTCGACAGAGTATTACGATGCCGGACACATGATGTACAGCATCCCAGATCAGCTTGAAAAATTCACCGATGATGTTCGGGCATTTTACCGTAAAATTTTATCGGAATTGTGAACCACTCGTCAATCAAATTAGTTATTTGTATAGGATATGCTTCGATGCTATCTTTGTAACGTTAAAAATATTTATTATGAGCAAGGAAGAGATCATGAATTTGGAAGAGCGATTCAATCGCTATGTGGCGGAGGAAAATAAGGTAGAGCCTAAAGATTGGATGCCTGAAAAATACCGCAAAACACTCATTAGACAAATAAGTCAGCACGCACATTCAGAAGTTGTTGGCATGTTACCGGAAGCTAATTGGATTACTCGTGCACCTTCCTTGCGACGCAAGGTAGCTCTATTGGCAAAGGTTCAAGACGAAGCCGGTCACGGCTTATATTTATACTCTGCAGCAGAAACACTTGGTGCTGATCGCCAGCAGTTGATAGAAGATCTTTTAAGTGGTAAAGCTAAATATTCAAGCATCTTTAATTACCCAACCCCAACTTGGGCCGACATGGGTGCCATTGGGTGGTTGGTTGACGGTGCTGCAATCGCCAATCAGGTTATGCTTTGTCGCACATCGTACGGTCCTTACGCAAGAGCAATGGTTCGCATTTGTAAAGAGGAAAGTTTTCATCAGCGTCAAGGCTATGAAATTATGATGGCACTTGCTGCCGGTACACCAACGCAAAAGAAAATGGCTCAAGATGCTCTAAATCGTTGGTGGTGGCCATCGCTTATGATGTTTGGGCCTACCGATGATAATTCACCAAACTCTGCCCAATCGATGAAATGGCGCATTAAACGCAAAAGCAACGACGAACTGCGTCAGGAATTCATCGATAAAACTGTACCCCAAGCAGAGTTTATAGGTTTAACAATACCTGATCCTGATCTGAAATGGAACGATGAAAGTGGTCACTACGATTTCGGTGAAATAAATTGGGACGAATTCTACAATGTAATTAAAGGCAATGGGAAGTGCAACAAGCAGCGTTTGGATGCACGCAATAAGGCTCACGATGAAGGGAAATGGATTAGGGAAGCAGCCAATGCATATGCAGAAAAGCAAGCAAAACGAAGAGAACAATCTTCGTCCGTTGCATAAATCCTGAACCAACTATTCAAACCTACATATGACATCTAAAGACAATTGGAAAATCTGGGAGGTTTTTGTTCGCAGCAAAAACGGTATCAGTCACAAACATGTTGGATCGCTACATGCGCCTGATGCGGAAATTGCGCTAAAAAATGCGCGTGATGTATATACACGACGCTCTGAAGGAATCAGCATATGGGTAGTTCCATCTGATTCCATTACTGCTTCAAGACCCGACGATAAAGAACCCTTGTTTACGCCTTCCGATGACAAGGTATATCGCCACCCAACCTTTTACGAGATTCCCGATGAAATTGGGCATATGTAGGTCGTTTCGATTATCATTTTCTAATCCAATACTAAACGTTTCATGGCTGAAGCTAACGAAAAATACGTCCTGCGTCTAGCAGATAATGCATTAATACTTGGACAACAATTGGGAGAGTGGTGCGGCCACGGTCCTGTTTTAGAACAAGACATTGCATTAACAAATGTTGCCCTTGATCTCATTGGTCAATCTAGAATGCTTTATCAATATGCAGCTGAATTATGCGGTGATGGTAGCACGGAAGATGACCTAGCCATGAAACGGGATGTTTTTGATTTTTATAACGTACTTCTTGTAGAGCAACCTAACGGTGACTGGGGTAATACCATTGTCCGTCAATTTTTTTATGATACGTACAACTATTTTTTATACGACTTTCTCTGCAACAGTACAGATAACCGAATAGCCGAAATTGCACGTAAAAGCATCAAAGAAATTGCTTATCACGCACAGTTCAGTGCAGAGTGGGTTATCCGATTGGGTGATGGCACTGAAGAAAGTCACCAGAGAGTACAAGCATCTGTAAATGATCTTTGGAATTACACTGGGGAAATGTTTACGCCCGACCAATTAGACAAAGACATGTATGAATTGGGAATCGCTCCAGACTTACAAGAAATAGGCAAGGCTTGGCGAAAAAAAATTGATGAAATCTTAGATATTGCTAGCCTTAAAAAACCAGATAATGAGTTTTTTCACACCGGTGGCAAAGTTGGTGAGCATGGTGAAACGCTTGGGTTTATTTTAGCTGAATTGCAATTTATGCAACGCGCATACCCAGAAATGAAGTGGTAGTTTTAATGTTTAGTTTCATTTTGGTTTTATTTATTACTTTTGCATAAATCAATAACTTAAACCAATGAAAACATCATTAAAACTTCTTTTACCAGTTTGTTTTGGACTAATGCTCACATCTTGTGATGAATTGGAAGACTCCCTGACCGTCTCACTACAACCTACGTTTGAAGAGAGTATGTCGATAGACTTTCCCGATTCAACGCGACCCGGTGAGATTCAAACCATGTACATGTTGTTTACCCGCAAAATCGATCTTGGTGGCGAACAAGCACCCACCGAATTACGCGGAAACGTAGAGTCTATGGTAAATTTAGAGTTATCTGAACTTTATCTAAAGATTGAGGGTGTTAATGGTGAGCCCACGATTCCGAAGCGATTCGAAGGATATATATCGTTCTTCCCTGGTGAAACTTTTGATGAAAAAGCTTTCCCTAGTGATACTTTTGATCCCACATCTTTTCCGGGTGATGCGTTCGACCCTGATGCTGACTTGGGGGTTAACTTTGATCGTACAGAAATATTACGCGAACAACTCGAGTTTACCTATGTAGGATCTGGTGGTGGAACAGGTAAAGCTGACTTTATTATCCTTGAAAACGGAGAAGGTGAAGGAAAGTACCTGATCAACTTGAGTGAAGAAACAGTCCAAATACTAGAAAATAGACTTTTAGATGATGGTGGTATTGGAATAGGTCTTGCAATTGAATTCAATGGCGATATGCCCTTTTCAGCAGATTTCATTCTTGGAATGCAATTCGACCTTGACGTATCACTTTAAACACTAATCGTATTGAACGTGTTAATGTAGTATGATTGATAAAATAAAATCCATACTCGAAAAAGTAACAGATCCCGAAATCCCCGTCCTCACAATAGAGGATCTGGGGATTATTCGGGATGTTTTTGTGAGTGACGATGGTCGTGTAACCGTAGTCATTACACCGACATATAGCGGTTGTCCGGCTATGGACACCATAGAAGACGACATCAAGTCTGCGCTTAGTGAGGCAGGCTACAACGTAGATGTAAAAACCGTTCTTGACCCACCTTGGACAACTGAATGGATGTCTGAAAATGGAAAGAAAAAATTAGAAGAATACGGCATAGCACCACCAAATACAGAGACCTCAGATAAACGAACGTTGTTTGGTAAAGCCCCTGAAGTACGTTGCCCTCATTGCAAATCAATGAACACAAATCTTGTTAGTCAATTCGGATCAACTCCGTGTAAATCATTGTATAAGTGCACTGATTGTCTTGAACCCTTTGACTATTTTAAGTGTATCTAAATTATAAGAGTATATTCTTTTTTTTTTAGACACATATTTTTATACATCCACTGAAAAATTATCTGTATATTCTGATCTGCTTCCAGTTATCACATCGAAGTCAACACCACTGTCTAATACAAATTTCAAATAAATTTCAAATAATCGTTCTCTATCATTCGGGTTTTCTCTAAGTGGGTCGTATTCCCATGGGATATCCGGTTTGCAAAGAAGATATTTTTGCGGTAAATGCTCACGCCATAAGCGGTGTATCTCAATATCAACCTTACCAAATACTACTTTTGACCAAATAATGATGGTCAACAAATCTGTATCACTTATTATCAGTCGATTAGCTTCTTTCGCACAGGTCAACAATTGATGTTGTCCCAAAGCTATTGCGAGAAGGTCGTCGTACTTATATTTCGTATTATTTTTTAAGTAGGTGCGCGCGTATTCTTCTACGTAAGTTGTCTTGTATTTCCGCGCTAGATGTGCGCTTAAGGTGCTCTTGCCCGTACTTTCAGGGCCGGTTATACATATGTGCTTTACATCGTACTCCATTGCCAATATCCTTTTACAGATAGAATAACGTAAATTACCATTAAACCAGAGGTTAAATACATTTTTCTATGTGCGTATAAATACACCCCTACCCCATTGATGAAAATAAAATACCACCAATTTTCCAGGTAAACATTAACCATTAAAAATGTTGCCCAAACACTAAATATTGTGGTAAATGAATCGACAAATGTCGCTTTAGCGTTGGTGAATCGCGATAATAATTTACCGCTTATATACGTCACCAAAAAAAGTAACGGAACAAGAACTAAGTGTATTTTAACCGAAAGGGTTGATTGGTAACCTGCCTCGGTATTACTAGACCACGTAACCCATCCATAAACACCCATAAAAATGTAGAAAAAATGCAGAAATGCCTCTGCATAGATGCTTTTCCTCACACATAAAAAAACGTATATAATTCCGGCGAAAATAGCAAAAGGCCATGCCCAAGCACTTCCATTACCAATCAATAATGTGTAGAGTAAACTAAAGACAACAGCTAAAGCTTCCCACGCGTAGAACCGCATACTGTTACAGCCGATTTAAAGCAGCTGATAATGAGGCAACATGTGCATCGCCGTTTTCCAATGCATTACCAACAACCACTACATCAGCACCAGCACGTGAAGCATTTTGCAGGTCTTCTTGTGATACCATCCCCCCTCCAACGATGATGGGAACATCAACGGAGGCCCGTACACTTTGAATCATTTCAGCTGATACAGGCTTGTGCGCGCCACTTCCTGCGTCCAAGTATATAACTTGTAAACCCAGCATTTCACCGGCCATTGCAGTTGTTGCCGCAATATTTGGTTTGTTGTGTGGTATGGGTAAGGATTGAGAGACGTAATGCGCCGTGGTTGCCGGACCGCCATCAATCAACATATAGCCGGTAGGAATGACTTCCAGACCACTTTTTTTAACGTAAGGTGCAGCCATAACATGTTGCCCAATGAGCAAATCAGGATTTCTACCAGATATTAAGCTGAGAAATAGAAGAGCGTCGGCACTGGGAGTTATTTGAATGGATGAGCCGGGAAAGAGCAATACAGGAATGTTAGAAATGTCGCGAATGGCCTTAATCGTTTCGTCCATGTAATCATTTGCCATCAAGCTTCCACCAACTAAAAACAAGTCGACACCTGCATTTTCGGCATCGCGAACCCTGTTGATAAATTGATTATCAACGGGCCTGTCTGGATCTAATAGAACTGCAAAAAGTGTTTTGCCAGAACGTTTTGCTTCTCTTAATTTTGATAGAATAACACTCATTCATTAGCGCTTTATACAGGTCGCAAGGTACGTTATTAAAAAAAAACATTCGCACACATATTTTTAAAATAATTTTCTCCATAGAGCAAAAAACCATTTTCTTTGCAATATAAATTTAAACTGTCTTTCATGGAAGCTTTCGATCGCTACACCACACTTATAAACGATTCTCTAAACAACATTGAATGGTCGGACCAAAAATTGTACGACCCGATGAAGTACATTCTCAAAAATGGAGGAAAACGCATTCGGCCTTCATTGACGCTTGTTGGCGCCGAGCTTGCCGGCGCTCGTGCAGAAGATGCTATTTCACAAGCATTAGCTATCGAACTGTTTCACAATTTCTCACTTATGCACGACGACATCATGGATCGTGCAGACTTGAGGCGGGGTAAGGCGACCGTGCACAAACAGTGGGACGAACCTACAGCCATTCTCTCCGGGGATGGAATGATGGTAATGGCCTATCAGTATCTCATTAGAAATGCCTTTGAGTCAACCCCAAAATTGATTCGTATTTTTTCAAAGATGGCTTTGGATGTTTGTGAAGGTCAAATGAAAGACATGGACTTTGAACAAACTATTCCCAGCATGGATGAATACATTGATATGATTCGTCAAAAAACTGCTGTACTACTTGGTGCAGCTCTGCAAATAGGTTATCTCATTGGCAAAGATGATGAAACCTCTGCATCGCGACTTTATCACTGTGGTGTAAATTGGGGTATCGCGTTTCAAATCAAAGACGACTATCTCGACTTGTATGGAGGAGAAAAATCGGGTAAAGTGATTGGCGGAGACATTCTTTCCAATAAAAAAACCGTGTTACATCTGATTGCTTTAAGTAAAGCAAATGAAGATGATATACAAAAACTGAATCATTGGTTTTCCAATAACGATCGTTCACAAGAAAAAATAGAAGCAGTCAAACACATCTACGAGAAGTACAATGCACACAATGACTGTCTTGTCATGGCAAATACCTACTTCAAAAATGGAAACAACTTATTTAATGAGCTCGTACTCCCACGCGAACCGAGAAAGCGTATGGCAAAAATGGCCGAGCACATCTTGCAACGCGATTACTGATGCGCATAATTGTTTTTTTTATATTTAGTACTTTGGTGTGCGGATGTTCCTTAAGCGGAATTGAAGGAAATGGTAATATCGTGATCAAAGAAGGGCCGCTCGCACCGTTTACAACACTAAAAGCCGGTGGCAATTTTTTGATAGATCATAAATTAGACAGCTCTTTTTCATATCAATTACAAATTGATGATAATCTAGTCGATTACGTCAACCTTGAGGGTATTGATAACACGCTAATGGTACGAACCAGTAAGCGTGTTCGTTCATCTCAACCCATCAAGCTGATCATTAACTCGCCATTTCCAAATCACATCGATATTGCCGGTGCCATTGCGTTAAATGGGCATGACTACTTTTCAAACGATTCTTTGCGCGTATCTATAAGTGGTGCGTGTTCGGCAACTTTAAAACTTAATGTCGCTCATTTGCATACAGCCATGAGTGGCAGCAGTCGTATGGATATAAACGGAAACGCTCAAAAGCATCGGTTGGATATGGCAGGAAGCTCAAAAATTGACGCACTAAATCTGTCTACCGAGCTTTTGAATGTCCAAATTGGCGGTGCTTCACTTGCTCGCGTCAATGTATCAAAAACAATAAATGCAAAACCATCCGGGGCAGCTCGCGTAGAATACCTTGGCAACGCCAGCATCAACGCAGACGACGCTCAAAATATTTTTATTCACCCTTATAAACCTTGAAAACCATGAGCATAGATCAAAAAGCAAGCGCGTGGACAAAAGAACCGTTCGATACAGATACGCAAAATCAAGTACAACAGCTCATCAACAACGATCCTAAGGAGCTTTACGAATCGTTTTATAAAGATATTGACTTTGGTACAGGTGGAATGCGTGGCATTATGGGTGTTGGAACCAATCGAATCAATAAGTATACACTGGGACAAGCAAGTGAAGGATTGAGTCGATACATCAAAGGTCAATATCCTGAAGAAGAGATAAGTATAGCCATTGCGAACGATACGCGAAACAACAGCAAAGCACTAACTGATGCCATTTCATCGGTGTTTGCATCGCATGGCTTTCGCGTTTTCTTGTTTGATGATTTCGCTCCTACTCCTTTGCTTTCATACGCCGTACGTCAATTAAAATGTCATGCCGGTGTAATGTTAACCGCATCGCACAACCCTCCCGAGTACAACGGCTATAAAGTGTACTGGAACGATGGCGGGCAAATCGTTCCTCCTCACGATAAAGCCATCATTGAGGAAGTTAGAAACACCGCATACGAGGATATCCAATTTGACGGTCCAAAAGAATACATCACAATCATCAATAACGAATTGATAGAGGGCTATTTTAAGCGAATTAATAAATTAAGTGTCAATGATTCAGGGAAGAAAGACATCAAAATTGTGTTTACACCTCTTCACGGAACTACGGTAAATGTATTACCTGATGCATTGATGCACGCAGGATTCAATCGCCCCATCATTGTTGAGCACCAAGCTAATCCTGATGGAAACTTTCCCTCTGTTAAATCACCTAACCCCGAGGAAGCCGATGCACTTAAAGATGCCGTAAAACGCGCTGAAGACGAAGGTGCAGACATGGTGATTGGCACCGACCCCGATGGGGATAGAATTGGTATAGGTGTCCGAAATGACAAAGGAGAGATTGTACTTTTAAACGGCAACCAAACAGCTGCGGTAATGATTCGTTATCTCCTCAGCGAAAAAAGTGCTAATGGCACAATGCCTTCCAATGGTTTTGTTGCGAAAACCATTGTTACCACAGACCTAATTTCTGATATTGCCAAGACCTACAACGTCGATTGTATTGAATGTCTTACCGGCTTCAAGTGGATTGCCGATCTAATTCGTAAAAACGAAGGCAAAAAGCAGTTTATTGGCGGTGGCGAAGAGAGTTACGGCTATTTGGTTGGTGACTTTGTTCGCGATAAAGATGCCATTATTTCAGCTGTTATTTTGGCAGAAATTGTAGCATGGGCAAAACAAAGGGGCAGCTCATTTTGGAATGAGTTGGTCACAACCTACAAGCAATACGGATATTATCACGACCAGCTGCACTCATTAACCCTAAAAGGAAGCGAGGGCGCGGAGAGAATTGAAAAGATGATGTCTGGCTTTAGATCATCACCACCAAAAACACTCATGGGACAAACCGTAGAACGTGTAAAAGACTACAAGTCTTTAGATGAATTAAACGTACGTATCAACGAGCGAAAATCTTTTTCATTTGAATCCTCTAATGTACTTCAGTTTTTTACGTCTGAAGGTGCACGTATTACAGTAAGACCATCTGGGACGGAGCCGAAAATCAAGTTTTACTTTAGCATCAAGCAAACTGTTTTACCCGGAAAAGACATCGATATGCTGGTAAATTCCGGAAAGGATATGGTTGAAGAGGCCATCCAAGAGCTATTATAAAAAAATCCGTGCTTTAAAAACAAAGCACGGATTCTTTTAATCAATTACAATGATTACCACTCAAACGCAAAGAATCCTTTACGACCATCGGGAAAACGACCTTCAATCATTACTCCTTGCCCACGCTTAAGTGAATCAATTGTTTTTTTCAAATCATCTAAGCTGGTAATCGCTTGGCGATCGATGTGCGTAATAATGAACCCTTCAGGTATTCCTTCACGCATTAATTTTCCGCTGCGGAGCTCCTTAATGCGCAACCCACCATTAACTTTTAAGCGAACTTTATCGTCTTTTTCTATTTCTTCAAAATCAGCACCTAGACCTAATTCAGACGCTATATAATCTTTTTCAACGGCCTCGGTTGTACCATCTTCATTGCGAAGAACTAAGTCAAATGTTTTGGACTTGCCTTTGCGAATTACCTCAACGGTAACACCATCTCCCGGACGTTTACGCCCAATACGCTCTTGTAGTTGGGCTGGTGTTCTTACCTCCCTGCCGTCTATGGATACAATTACATCGTCTTCTTTTATTCCAGCAATTTCAGCAGCACCGCCTTTTGATATACCATTCACTAGAATTCCATTGCGATTCTCCAGCTTTAACTCACGCGCCTTAGTCTGGCTTAATTCGGTAATTTGAACACCAATGAAGGCGCGTTGCACCACTCCAAACTCTACAATATCGTCCATAACTTTTTTCACGATGTTACTAGGTATTGCAAATGAATACCCTTCAAAGCTTCCGGAACGCGATGAAATGGCAGTATTGATACCGATCAATTCACCATTCGTATTGACCAAAGCACCTCCAGAGTTACCCGGATTGACCGCAGCATCGGTTTGAATAAACGCCTCTATCGCGGTGTTAGCTCCTTGTAAATGACGGTTTATAATATTTATTGAGCGACCTTTTGCGCTGATGATTCCATGTGTTACCGTATTCGTTAAGTTAAAGGGGTTCCCAAGCGCCAATACCCACTCTCCTACTCTAACATCATCTGAATTGGCGAAAATAGCATAGTTCAAATCGTCGCGCTCAATCTTCATCAGTGCCAAATCTGTAGATGGGTCTGTTCCTATTACTTTAGCGGGTAACTCAGAGCCATCGTGCAGAATAACCTCAATTTCAGACGCATGAGCAATAACATGATTATTGGTAACAATATAGCCATCCGGACTAACAACCACACCTGAGCCTGTTCCTCGCTGTATCTGTGGTTGATTGGGACGAGGGCCGAAGAAAAACTCTTCAAGAGGATTTGATGGACGACGCTGTTGCATTTTTACTGCTGTTTTTACGTGTACAACAGTGGGTAATGCAAACTCTGCAGCTTCTACAAAGTCAACGCCAATAGCAGCTGGCGAGGCTGATGCCATTTTTACAAAACTACTAGGCGATTCTTCGTTGATGATGGTTACTTCTGGTGATTCAAAGAACATTTTGTAGCCCAAAAGCGTCAGAGCACCGGTCAGCAAAGCAGTAACAATGCTTAAAGAAATACGCTTAATCATAATACTGTACGTTTAAGTTATCAAATTTATGTTTTAATATCGTCAAATATATTTCTAAAATCATTCCACACCACAACACCCTATCACACCCCTTCTGCTTTTAACAGAGGTTTAACCGCTTTGTATTCTAATTTTACAAATCGAAATAACGTCACTAAAATTCACTTATTCATGGAATTATCCTTCGTGAAATACCACGGTACGGGAAATGACTTCATTATCATAGACAACCGCGAAAAGCAAATGTCACATGTTGAATCAGCGCTTATAAAACGGCTTTGTGACCGTCGTTTCGGTATAGGTGCTGATGGTTTTATGCTTCTTGAGTTTCACCCAGACGCCGACTTCAACATGATTTATTTCAATAGCGATGGTAATCTCAGCAGCATGTGTGGAAATGGTGGCCGCTGTATAGTTCACTTTGCTCATCAAATTGGAGTCATCGAGCACAGTACTGAATTTATGGCTCCTGATGGAGTGCACAAAGCAACAATACTTCCCAATGGAGACGTCAATCTGAAAATGAGCAATGTTGATATGCCCAAAGTTGTTTCTCCGGGTTACGAATTGCAAACCGGCTCCCCGCACTTGGTCGTTAAAGAAAAAAGTGTATCCACAATTGACGTAAAAACGAAAGGGCGTTCGTTTAGAAATGATCCCGCTTACGTGGATGAAGGCATCAATGTTAACTTCATGCAACAAACAGGCGATAAAAAACTTACGGTACGAACTTACGAACGTGGTGTTGAAGACGAAACGTACAGTTGCGGAACCGGCGTAACTGCTTGCGCCATTACGGCAGCTTTTCTAAACGGAAAAAATGAGGGTTCATACATGGTTCAAACGTTGGGTGGATCACTAAGTGTTGCCTTTAAACTAGAAAACACAATGTATAAGAATATTTGGCTTAAAGGTCCAGCAGTACGCGTTTTTCAAGGAGAAATAGATGTATGATTAGGACCGGGCTTAAATGGTGGTTTTCGGTTGCAACAATCATCGTTATCGTATCTACCGCTACTCTTTGTCAATCTGAGCATTCTGCTGACACAGCAACGGATGATCATTTGTCATTCTGGGGGCACGGAGATAGTGTATCGTACGTTGGTATAGAAACTTGTAAAAGCTGTCACGCGGATATTTATGATTCTTACATTCAGACAGGAATGGGACAATCATACGAACATGCACATCCCGGAAAAAGCATAGCGTCTTTTCACAAACACCCTCCTGTTTATGACGATCAGCTCAACTTTTACTACCAAGCACAATGGGATAAAGATACACTTTACGTAACCGAATACCGATTAAATGAAAAAGGGGACACAACACATTTATTAAAGAAACGCATCGATGATGTCATTGGATCCGGTCAGCATACGAATTCCCATATATTTTCCATCAACAACCACTACTATCAAGCCCCAATTACGTGGTATGTGCAAGAAGGCATTCCAGATCTCCCTCCTGGGTATGAAGACGGAGCAAACAGCCGTTTCTCCCGCATTATTGGTTTGGAATGCATGAGTTGCCATAATGCAATGCCCACTGATTTTGTGATGGGTTCTGAAAACAAATTCGCCAACGTACCTCAAGGCATTGACTGTGAACGTTGTCATGGTCCTGGTAGTGCTCACGTTGCCAAAATTCAACGAGGTGAACTAACCGACACCGCTGTCGACATCGACTACAGCATCGTGAATCCGGCAAACCTTACTGCACAATTGCGATTTGAATTGTGTTCACGTTGTCATTTGCAAGGCAACGCTGTTCTTCGTGAAAATGCGTCCTTTTTTGATTTTATCCCCGGCATGGAACTCAAAGATGTTATGGATGTGTATGCCCCGCGATACGACAACGACTCATCCTCATTTATCATGGCATCGCATGTAGATCGGTTTAAAATGAGTAAGTGCTATCAAAGTGCGCCAGAAGAATACGTTTGTACATCTTGCCACAACCCCCATAAAAGTGTAAAGCTGACAGGTAGTGATCAGTTCAACAATACATGCATTGACTGCCATACGAATAATGGTGATGCATGCAGTGAAACCAAAGAAAAACGATCAATCGCAGATAACAACTGTGTACAATGCCACATGCCCTCCTCGGGTTCCAGCGATATTCCTCACGTATTTGTTCATGATCATTATGTAAGAAAAGACTATAGTGATACAATCGTCCGAAACGACAAGGCGCAAAAAATCTTTGCCGGTTTGGTTGCTATCAATAACCCTAAACCAAATCTTCATAGTCGGATCAATGCGTACCTACAACAATACGAACGTTTCGATGAATGGCCTTTTTTACTCGATTCTGCATTTACACTCCTCCACAAAGCCGGAAAGGATTCGTTTCCTCACGAATGGATTCATTATTACTTCCTCAAAACAAATTTTAGAGCAGTAGCCAATCACCACAAAGCGCATTTTCCTCAAGCTGTTGTTGAGCTTAATAAACCAACCTATAACAATCGCGATGCGTGGACGGCGTATCGCATTGCAGAATCATACAACCAAATAAGCCAATTATCAGTTGCTCAAATTTTCATTGATATTGCTGTAAACTTAGCACCCTACCAACCTGATTTCTTACAAAAGGCAGCCGTAATTTCAATAAAATTGAAACGTTACGAAGATGCTCACGAATACTACGCTGAACTAATCAAACTAAAACCATTTGATCCTGTTGTTTGGAATAATTTAGGTTATTTGCATCAATTGGAGCGTCAAACGAACAAAGCCATAGATGCCTATAATGAAGCTATAAAAGTAGATCCCGATTATTTACCGGCATACATCAAAAAAGCAGGTATTTACTACCAGCAAAAAAAGTTAGCTAAGGTCTTAGAAGTACTTAAAAAAGCACTTCTCGTTGATCCAAATAATCCCGAAATCATTCAAGAAATAAAGTATATAGAACAAGATTTAAACAGACCGCTATGAAGCGCATTTTTAAAATTCTTATTGCCGTAATTGTTGTGGCAGCTGTTATTACAGCGGGCATCTTAGGATGGTTTTACACCAACGTTTGGAAAAAACCCTTTTTATCAGATGGTGAAGACGTTCTGATTTACATTCCCACTGGTAGCGATTTCAACGCGTTACTCTCAAATATTTCCAGTTTGAACACCACGGCAGATTCTACTACATTTGATCTTTTTGCACGACAAAAAAACCTTCCCAATAACATCAAGCCCGGACGCTATGTGATTCCCGCATCATTTACCATGAATGACGTAATCAACTTGCTGAGGAGTGGTAAGCAAACACCAATTAATGTAACCTTTAGCCACGTAACAACACAAGAGGATTTAGCCGGAAAAATTGCCAAACAGATTGAAGCAGACAGCATATCCATACTAAGAGAAATCAATAATAAAAACCGAAGTTGGCCCGATAAAATCAACCCTAACAATAATAGGGCGGTTTTTATACCAAACACATACGAATTTTATTGGAACACCACCGCATCTGAATGGGTTGAACGAATGATTGTTGAATACCATTCATTTTGGAATGAAACCCGACGCAGACAAGCAAAGGCGATAAATTTGTGTCCACATCGCGTTACCATTCTCGCCTCTATCGTTGAAAAAGAGACCATCAAGCGTGATGAAATGCCAAAGGTAGCCGGTTTGTATCTCAACCGATTGCAGAACAATTGGAAATTACAGTCAGATCCCACTGTAATCTTTGCCATACAACAGTCAAATCCTAATTTTAATCCGCGCAGAGTGCTCTACGACGACCTAAAATTTGACTCACCCTACAATACTTATGTAGTAAG
>SKIJ01000085.1 GCA_007116495.1 Cryomorphaceae bacterium
ATTACCTTGGTAGAGAATGTGGAGCAGTCATCGATACCCGCTGGCTCAACCTCAATATGGGAAGAATGCTAAAGTTTGTACTTTGGTACGATAATGAATGGGGGTATGCGTCGAGAGCTTACAATTTAATTAAATATTTATAATAATGAGTAAAACACGTGTAGCAGCATTAATTATTGGTAGAGCAGGAAGTACAGGTTTTAAAAATAAAAACCTACATCATGTTAAAGGGAGGCCCTTAATGCATTACTCTTTAATGGCTGCGTTGAATTCAAAATATATAGATAAGGTTTACTTCTCTTCAGATTCGAATGAGATGAAGCAAGAGGCTCAAAAGTTAGGTGCTTATCTGATTGACAGGCCTGATGAACTTGCGACTAAGGCTGCGTTGGCAGAGGATGCATTTCAGCATGGTTATTTTGAAATCAAGAAAAAAGAAGGCGAAATTGAGATATTCGTGCCTTTATTTGCTAATGGAGCGACAATTACTCCTGGTATATTAGATGAAGGAATTGAGTTTTTGAGGCAAAATCCAAGTTATGACTCTGCAGTAACTGTCAGTGAGTACAATATGTTTAGTCCTTTAAGAGCTAAAAAACTTGAAGATGGTTTGGTAAAACCATTCGTTCCGCTAGACCAATTTGAAGACGCTACTTGTGATCGTTCATCTCAAGGGGATTGTTATTTTGTAGATTGTTCTGGTTTTGTAGTTAGATCAGTGTGTATGGAGGGTTTCGACTATGGTGAACCTCCTTTTCGATGGATTGGGAAAAAAGTTCATCCGCTTATGCAGTGGGGTGGAATTGACGTGGATTTTGAGTGGCAGCTTGGTCAGCTTAACTTTTGGCTTGATAAACATGGTTTTTCTGAAGAATCAACACCTTACGATATAAAATGATTGACTACCGTTTTAATGATAAAACAGTAATTGTAACTGGATCTGGCTCTGGGATTGGAAAGTCAACTGCTATCAAATATTTGAATTCTGGAGCGAACGTCGTGTTTGCTAGTAAAACGGAAAGGGAAGATGTCTTGGATGTCATAAAGTCTTTTCCTTCTAAATCAATTTTTATTAAAGCTGATGTGTCAGATGAGGGAGATGTGGAGTCAATGATAAAGCATGCATTTAATCGATTTGGTTCTATTGATATATTGGTTAATAATGCAGGTGTTTCAAAGGGTATGCTTTTAGAAGATACGGCATCTAACGACTGGGATTGGGTTATGGCAAACAATGTTAAAAGTTGTTTTTTATGCACTAAGCATGTTATTCCTTTTATGAAAAATCAGCGTTATGGTAAAATCGTGAACGTGTCGTCAATTGCAGGAAGGGATAAAAGTATGGTTTTAGGTGCATCTTATTCAACATCTAAAGCCGCAATTATTGGATTTACAAGGCATATGAGCTCTGAGTTAGCAAAGTTTAATATAAATGTTAATGCAGTTTGTCCAAGTCAAACTAAAACCCCACTGCTTGACGCCCTTTTAACGGAAGAAATAGAGGAAGCATTGCTAAAAAAAATTCCACTTGGTTATATTCAAAGCCCAGACCAAGTGGCAAATGTCATTTTATTTTTATCATCAGATGAATCTAATTATATGACGGGCTCGATTGTAGATATTAATGGAGGATTATTATGAGTGCAAAATTTTTAAGATTTAACGTAGATGGAAAGGGTGAGCGGTCTGGTTTTGTATACAACAACGAAATTTACGATATCACAGATGTTGTTGGAACTGATTTTAACAATATAATTAAAGATGGACGTATTAATGATAAATTATTTTTAGATGGATTGAAAAATAGTACAGTTAAAAAAAAACCAATTGGTGTGTCTTTTCAAGATGCTTGTAGAAATCAAAAGATAAATGGTATCAGCTTAAGAATTCCTATTTTTCCGCCAGAAGTGTGGGGGGTAGGGGTTACCTACAAGAAAAACAGAGACCTTCATGAAGAAGATTTGAAAGTGCAAAAAAATAAATATGAAGGACTTTATGATTACGTATATAACAGCACCCGTCCAGAAATATTTTTTAAAGCTCTTCCTCACCACTGTGTAGGCCCACATGAAGACTTCACTATAAGAAAAGATTCATCCTGTACAATTGTTGAAGCAGAATTGGCTTGTGTTCTCAATAAAAATGCAGAAATTGTTGCGTTTACAGCCGCTAACGATATTACTGCTTGGGATATAGAATTGGAGTGCCCGCTTTTTTTAAATTATGCAAAGATTTTTAATGGAGGCTGTGTTTTAGGTCCATCATTGGTTCCTGCTATTGAACTTGAAAACCCCTTGTCATTAGATGTTACCTGCATGCTGTTTCGAGATGGAAAGCAATTATTTGTTAAGAAAGGCAACACCAAGAACCTAAAGCGTAAGCTAGATGAGTTGACTAAATATTTGACGGTAGATAGGTCTATACAAGACGGTGCAGTACTTTGCACTGGTACAGCAGTTGGGATTCCAAGTGACCTAAGCTGTAAAAGAAAAGATATAGTGAGTATTGATCTTGAGGAAATAGGATTGTTAATAAATAAAGCTAAGTAATGTCTAAAATTACAATCACAGATTATATTTCTACTCCCGATTTAGAAGTTGAAATTCTTGGTGACTTAGTCGGAAATGAAGTTGGAGAAGATACAGAAGTCTTATTGGTGTGGCACGACCAAATTGATGAGGCGTACATCAAAAATCTACCAAAGTTAAGAGCTGTTCAGCGATATGGGGTTGGATATGACAATCTCGACCTTTCGTTATTCAAACGTCGAGGTATCATCGCGTGTAATAATCCAGACTATGGTGTAGATGAGGTAAGTGATACTGCTTTGGCTATGATCTTGAACATCACAAGAGGAATTTCAAAATACAATCATGCAGCCAAGTCTTTCCTGACAAACTGGCAAGAAAATGTGGATAAAACCATTAAGAGGCATTCTGATATGGTGGTGGGGGTTGTTGGTGCTGGACGAATCGGGGGTTCTCTTGCTCTAAAGTGTAAAGCGCTAGGATATAATGTGGTTATTTATGACCCGTATGTTGAGCGAGGCTACGAAAAAATGATTGGCGCAAAACGCGTTGATCAACTTCACGACTTATTGAATAAAGCTGATGTGGTATCAATTAATGTTCCCTTGAGTGAGCAAACAAAAGGCTTTATAAACCAGGATTTCATCAAGTCATTAAAGCCTGGCGCATCACTAGTCAATACGGCACGTGGAGGCTTGTTTAGCGACATAGACACCATATATGACGCTCTTTTATCAAATCACATTCATTGTTTTGCAACGGATGTGCTGCCGGAGGAGCCTCCCATTGATTCAAAGTTGATCAATGCATGGCGAAACAACGACGACGCACTTTCCGGTCGCATTATAATCAATCCTCATACGTCATACTTTTCACAACAATCTGAGAGAGAGCTTCGCATAAACGCTGCAAAAAATGCACTCCGTTTATTCAACGGTGACTCGCCCTTCAATCGTTTAGTTTAAGATAAGATTTGTTGTGCGATTTCTTTTGTCGCCGCGTCTTTGTTGTGCTTGAAAAATAAAGTCGAATCGGGTATTGTTAGCTCTGTTGATTTTTTACTTTCTAAAAAATCAATAAGAGCACTTCGATCAATGATATGCATACCATTGTTAAATCGACTCATATCTTTTTGTAGCAATAATGGAATTTGATTACACTTTATAAACAATGGAATGACACCGTGGTATATCGCTTCAAAGCCCAATGTGGAGCTTATGCTAATGCAGAATTTGGCTTTTTCCAGGCTTTGATTTATTGAGTATTCGTTGTATCTATGAATGACGATGTTTGATGTGTTATTTAATGCATGTATATGCTGTTTTGGAATACCATAATTGGGATGGTTCCTAACAATGATGTGTTTTTTTGGAAACCTATTTGCGGTTTGTATTGCTAAAAGGATTAAATCATTAATGTCTTCTTTTGTTACATATGGGGCCATTGGTCTTTGCAGTGCAAAAAGAAGCGCATCGCCTTTTGCTTCTCTTTTTGTTTTGATTTCTAACTTTGGATGCCCTACCGACGTGATATCAATATTTTTGTTGTGTTTTTGAAATGTGTTTCGAAAAAAATCCCCCCAAACCAAAAGTTTGTCATAGGGCATATTTCTGTAGCCCATGCGAAGGGCGGAGCGAGGCTCATACCCCCACTGTATGCAGATGCACTGATAGTTGAATGCTTGTTTAAACAAACCAAATATGTGGTGTTCGTAGGAGTCCCCCTCAACAACAATCACTTTTTTAGGTTTTACAACGTGAAGTGTCGCGTGTACATAATCGATGAACGAACAACACAGTCGAGCTCGCATATAGGATTTCGTCCAGAATTTTGGCATTGAGGTCATTAGCGGCAAGTCGTACTTGTTCTCTCTTGCAAGAGGCCAATGAAAGAAGACAACGCTCTTTCCACTATCCTCTAATTGTTTGACAATGTCATTCGTAAACAATTTGTGTTTTCGATGATTAACACATATCAAAATATCGGCCTCGTTTATGATTGTTTTACGGGTCGTTTTTTGAAATGCCCACTTTATAAAATCCCATAGTCCTAAAAAGGCATTTACCGGTACGAGGCGCAACATTAAAAGAGTTTTATCGATGCTTTTTGTAATAGTGTTTTTATCGGTGATATTGTGCTGCGCCGATGAAAATAATGATTTTATGGGTTTCTGCTTTAGCGCTATCCAAAAAACAAATATGCGCGTCACTTCCGCAATGGGGATTTGTTTGTATGTTGTATTGCCGTACACATCACGTACACGCCGGTTTGTGATTTCAATGATTTTTTCCAGAATCATCACCTAGATATTTTTAACTTACTTAAAAACAGAGATATATATCTACCCGGTTCGGTTTTGGGAAAAGCAAGCCCCAGTGTAATCAGTATAAAGCCTACGCATGTGATTTGTAAAGCAAGGGTAGCCCAGCTAGTTACTAAGTAAATGTCAATAACGAACAGTGTGATAAACACCGAAAAGCCAATGAAAAAATTGACTTTCATGTCTTTAAGTTGCTCCATATACGAATAAGCGATCATTGATTTTCCGTAACTCGATGTGATTGAAGCCATTATAGCAGAATACACGCCTATCCCTATGATTAATGCATAAATGCCGTAAACGTATGCTATCACTAAGTTCATACAGGTTAAACTATTGTATATGATTTGGTTTTTTAAAATAATGTCTGAGCGTCCAAGAACTTTCAATAAATTGGTGTTCAGTGATATGATGGGCTTTAATAATCCGGAAATGCACAAAATGCGCAGAATGGGAATCGCATCAATCCATTGTTCTCCAAGTACATTAACGACGAAGTTTTGACTGCACCCCATGAGTACAAACATAGCCAAAAAAATAAAAAAAGTAAGCTGAGACAACATGGTGCGATATGTTTCTTTAAGCTTCACGGTATTATCTTGTATGTCACTGAGAACCGGAAAATAAACAGAAATGAATGCAAAGGATACGTTTTTAGAAAATGTATCTTTATAGGTTTCGGACTTTGTAAACAATCCTAAGGTATTAGTGGAGAAAACCTTTCCGACAAATGCCCTATTTAAGTTATTAAAAAAATCATTCATTAGTTCTGAGACCAACATTCTTGAGCCAAAGGACCAAAGTTCATTAAACGAGGATTGCGTGAAACTGGCCTGAAAACCGGGCGTGTACAAAAAGAATAAAATGGTACGTAATGACCAGTTTACCAGCCCTAGTGCAACCAAGCTCCACACGCCGTATCCGTTAAATGCCATTGTGATGGCGGTAATGCCGGCAATGATTGTAGCAATAACTGAAATGATTGTGATTCCTCTGAAATCTAGTTTTTTGATGAGTTTAATGTGTTTTGTAAATGCAAAACTTTGAATGATAATAATGATAAAATAGATTCGAATGATTTGGATTAGTATGGATTCATTGAAAAAATATGCAATAGTGGGCGCGGAAAAATAAATAATGATGTATAGCAATACCGACAAACAAATGTTGACGAGCTGTAGGGTTGCGTAATCTGCATTAGTAGGATTTTTTTTTCGGATGATGGCGTCCCGTAGTCCGGCTGTAGCCATCACATTTGCAACACCCACAAATATCAAAACATACCCAATGATACCAAATGCTTGTGGCCCCAAAAGCCGAGCTAGGATGATACCAACCACAAAGTTCATGAGGTAGTTTCCAAATTTATCCAATATGGACCACGCAATATTTTTTGATGTGTTGTGTATCATCGTTGCAAAAGTCGTGTATAATAATTGAATTTCACATTGGACAACACGTAATTCGTTATTTTATGAAAAGATCTGATTTTATCTGTATAATTGATATATTTGTACTTTTACAATTTAATCTAATCCGTATAACCAGTTGGCTGAAAAAGATAGTTTGAGAGC
Organism: Cryomorphaceae bacterium; assembly: GCA_007116495.1. Taxonomy (GTDB): domain Bacteria; phylum Bacteroidota; class Bacteroidia; order Flavobacteriales; family Schleiferiaceae; genus CSBr16-58. Next base: position 6,423 of record SKIJ01000085.1, read on the forward strand.
GGACTTAATTGTAAAGTGTTGTGCTGAGATCGAGCACACGTCGACCTTGACTGAAAGACATTAGCGGTGACCAATAGTTTGAATTTCATGCTTGTGAAAAATGCTGTTTTAAGTTTATTCTGTGTTGTGTGTATCAGTGTCGGGTTTTTACATGCGCAATCATTACCCAGTAGTGGGAATAGCTACAATATATTCAATACACAATCGTATATTTCGATTCCAAATTTTGGTCAAATTGAACCGCCTTTAACCATCTCTGTATGGGTGCGATATGTTCCAGCTCCTTTAACACAGAATATATTTTCTTCAGATAATACTAGCCTGTCTGGCTATCATGGATTTTGGTTAAATATAACCAATAGTCATCAAATTCAAATAAATACAGGTAGTGCTGGTTGTTATAACCCTTCCTGCAGGAGAGCAGTAATTGCTGCAATCCCAAATCATTTACATAATCAATGGATAAATATTACCGTAGTAGTTTATGCAATTCAAGATGCAGATATTTATATTAATGGCGTTTCGCAAACCACTACAAATCAAGGTTCAGGCGGAATGTTTATGGCGCAGACTAATAATCCAACCGCACAGATTGGGGCGGCTTTTGAGCAGGGTGTACAGCGAATCTTTTTTAATGGAGAAGTTGATGAGTTGTCAGTTTGGAGTAGGGCGTTTACGCAGAATGAGGTAAGAAACAACATGTGTAAAAAAATCGATACTGCCAGCGCTATTGGTTTGCATGCTTACTATAAATTCGATGAGACTAATGTTACATTGCCATTAATAGATTATAGTGGAAATAATAGAGATGGTTCGCATATAAATGGCGGTGGACGCGTTCTCTCCGGCGCTTACATTGGCGATGAGTCCGGATACACCTATAACCCTGCTGGGGGTCTTTCATGGACCAACAGCTTTTCCGAGTCGTTTGATGTGGTGAACCCCACAACCAATATTCAGGGCGTGCACGTCTATACCGTAGAAGACAACCCCAATCACTTCAATGGCATTGGCGCCGATTCGGTCTGTACCCTAGGTCGGTATCACGGAGTGTTTTTTGCCACCAA
>SKIJ01000056.1 GCA_007116495.1 Cryomorphaceae bacterium
AGGATTATTGTAGGCGGTTTGTTGGGGACAATATTTAGTTAATATACATGCCTGATTTTGATGATACATGGTTTATTTGTCGTCAACCGTGCCGTTAGGTACGGTATATCGGTAGCCAAAAGATGTATGCGTACAGAGTAAATCTCCGTGCCGTCAGGTACGGAATATTGGTATTTAGCGATCTAAACGGCACGAAAGAGTAGGGGTTCATTTCTTTTCCACATCCCATTCAAACAATTCCCCTAGATACCTACAAACCTTCTCAGCCACTTCCCCTACGGATGGGGCAAACCCCAGCTCTTTTTCCATGCTGGTCACGCGTTTATTTTGAATGCCACAGGGAACGATGTGACTGAAGTACGAAAGATCGGGATGTACATTTAAGGCCAAGCCGTGCATGGTGACCCAGCGTGAGGCACGCACGCCCATGGCGCATATTTTTCGTGGATTCTTTTCCACATCCAGCCACACGCCGGTCTCTCCCTTTGAGCGGGTGGCTTCGATGCCGTAGTCGCGTAGAGTGATAATGACCGCTTCTTCCAAATAGCGGAGGTACTTGTGTATGTCGGTAAAAAATTGATCGAGATCGAGCAGGGGGTAAATCACTACCTGGCCGGGCCCGTGATAGGTGATGTCGCCTCCTCGGTTGATGCGGTAATACGAGGCGCCCAGGCGTTTCAACGCGTCTTCGTCGACCAATAGATGCTGATCCTTACCCGATTTGCCCAAAGTGTAAACGTGATCGTGTTCGCAGTTTAACAGGTAGTTTTTGGGCATGGGCGCGTGCTCGTCCTTTCGGCGAGCAACTTTGGCGGCAACAATACCGTCAAAAAGCGATTCCTGTATGTCCCAAGCTTCGGCGAAGTCAATCCGCCCCAAATCCCTGTAAATAACCTGTGGTTTTTGCATGGCACAAAGATACAAATGCCGCATGGCTGCTTCCATTTAAAATCATTGTCTCAGCATACGGTTGCATATGTTAAAATATATGCCCGTTTACACATTACCACACACAAAATCGCTGTTATTCACGTTATCTTTGTAGAAGTAGATATAAACATGCGCAAACACTTCTTTTTTTACAAACAGCTCCGCTCCCCAATAGCCTTTGTCATTACTCTATTTTTGGCAATTGGCAGTGTTACTTATGGCTACACATCCAACCTTTCGAACGCCATCACAAATCGTTTTTTTAACGACATTTCTTACGTTACAGGTAATGAAAGCATCGAATCGTATTTTAACGTGGATGCCAAAATGTTAAAATTGGTTCCACCTCAACCGGAAAGTTGTGATGGTGAACCGGAGTTGGTGTGTGTATCTAGAGTACCTAATAGCAACGATGTAGAGCTTACAATTGTCCCCTCAACCGATACCGGTGCGGTTTTTAATTACTATCTGCTCGAATCAAGCGTTACGGGAACCGGTGGATTTTCTTTGGTTGATACCATTTTTGACTACGACCCCGGGGTAATCACCATTACACTTTCATCGTTCCCTCAATACTTTCGATTTATTGCCGTTACTGATAACGGCTGTTTGTCAGACCCCTCTAATGTTGTTGGAACACTTGACTTAGATTTAACTGTTCGTCCTATTGGAATGGTTAGTCGTGATACCGCCGAACTCAACTGGAACGACCCTCGCCCCAATGATCCGATAGATATCTTATACACCATCGAAATGGAACTTCCCGCAGGAAGCAATGCATGGAATCCCATCGCTCAAACCAACGATCTTAGTCATTTTCAACATGTAGGTGTATGTGAAATGGATGTCAACTTTCGTATTCGATACGAAGCGTTCAACAGTGATTCTACGTTTAATTGCACTAATTTTTCCAACATCGAAGGAGATGAATTTACCAACGAATCAAATCGAGATACCATGGAGATTAATTTTGTTTCTGTAGATGGTAACGGTCGTTCTATCATAGACTTCAATCCTTCAAACTCTGGTGATGTCATCGAATATTATATTTTGTATTTTAATCCAACCAGCGGGAGCTGGGACATCATTGATACAGTTGGTGCTCTTGGTGCTTATACGTGGCCTGCCTCCTTGGCAAATGAACGTGCCGAACGATTCAAAGTTATATCCATTGATAGCTGTGGAAATCTGAGTTCCGATCAAGTCGTTACAGCTCATCGAACAATGTTTTTACAATCGGAGTTCGATGCGTGTGGTGATGAAAATACCCTTAGTTGGACACCGTACGAAGGTTGGGGAGGCGACTTGGTAGGATACGAATTACGTGTCGATATCAATGATCCGCTCGTTGGCGTGCAAAACGATGTGCTGCTGTATGCAGGCAACGAAACAGAATTTGTTCAGACGGAACTGGTAGAAGGTGCAGAATATTGCTATCGCGTCACGGCTATTTATGAAGACAGCTCAAAGTTTAGCTTGTCTAACGAAGTATGTGTAGATCCCGGTACAGTGATGCCTGCAGAAATGCTTTACATTGCTGAAGTAAGACCTCGTGGTGATGGAATTTGGTTGCAAGCGTTTGGCGATGGTGACGCCAATGCCGACGATGTCCTCATTCAACGCAGTTCTAATGTTGATGGTCCATTTAATACTGTGGGAAGTGTTAAAATGCCCCGAACACCTCCGTTTCGGTTTACCTATGTTGATTATTCTGTAACAGCCAACGATGGAATATTTTATTATCAACTCGTAGCGGTTGACAGTTGTAATAATACAGATACAGCCTCTAACATTGTAAACAACATAATCATAGAAGCTGAGTCTCGTGCAAATGAAGAAAATATTGTGCGTTGGAATACGTACAACGGATTTCAAGGCGATTTAAGTCGTTACCAATTATCGCGGTCTACAGGTCCAAATAGATCGTTCCAAATAATTGCAGACAATATTGATCCTAACGATACGGTATACATCGATAAACTTCGCGATAACCCTGATGATGCATCGCGATTTTGCTACAGAGTTGAAGCTGTAGAAGGTAATAACACACTTGATTTACCGGTTGAACTCAAACCCTTTAGAAGCAGAAGTAATTTTGATTGCGTTATTCAACAAACAAAATTATTGGTTCCCAATGCGTTTAGTCCAAATTCATCGGTAGAAAAAAACCAAGTTTTTGGTATATCTGCTCGATATGTAGATTTTGATCGATTCCGTATGAGAATATCGGATCGAAATGGAAAAATTGTATTTGAAACTCAAGACCCGACCGATCATTGGGACGGAACCATTAATGGACAGCCCGCAGCGATGGGTGTATATACGTACTACATAACGTATCGCTCACGAGAAAATAGGCAAGAAGATCTATACGGCACAGTGACTCTATATCGTTAATCATCATTTAATGCAAGCTCATTACAGGCATACACCATTAGAACGCCAAGCAAGCTGCAACAGTGATTGTAGTATTCCCATAAACCCGATTGACATTGGAATTGGCGTTTATATGTGGACTTACTTGTGGAGAAATATTCCATTCTTCAGAACCATCTATATGCCTTATTTCTGCACGTAATGTTAGATTCTTTGATGGCATATAATCGATATTAAATGAACCTCCGAGCGCTTCAAATGATCGATCAATTGTAGGGTGAAGGGGGTCAAAACTGATAAAAAATGGATTGTTGCTGTTGTCTATAATATACTCTCCGCGTATGGCAGCTGCCCAGCGTTCGGAAAATTCCTTGCGAACGATAAGGTGTGGAATGTGTACAGCTCCTTCATTCCATTGAATGTTATCGTATCCCAAAAACCACTGCCAACTGTTTAATGCGTGTTTAAATGTAAATCCGTTTATCATACCGGTATAAGGAGATACCAAACCACCTTTGTCGTTGGTGTACATAAAATGGTAGTTGATACGCACTTTTTCTGAACCCAACCTAAAACGCGCCATTACACCCGGTCTGCTTTCACTTGCATGACGCGTTACCGTCTCCCATCCATTGATTATAGCTGCTTCTATAAGAAAGATAGCCGTTCTATCTTCCCAACGGGTGCGTAATCCGGTTAAAAAGTATGGCGTATTTTCGGCTACAATACTCCTGGTAAGCGTTGGGTTTTCGCTTCCTTTTATCCCCTCCAATCCAATACCGCTTTCAAAAATACCAGCTTCAATATTAAATCGCTTAATACGAGTACCTATGTACGCCTGTGCTATTGGTTGTACCCAAAACGGTTCGTTGGCCATGATCGCACCAGCATAGGATCCAAACATCAAATCCAATTGAGCGTAGGCCGATTTACCCTTGTAATTTGCTTGTAATAACGCCAAATTAGGCGCAATTGTATTGTGTAAATTATGATTGTAAAACCAATCATCGCGAACCGACGACGTCGCATTAAAATCATAAGCATAATACATTTCAGAATATCCTTTAAAAGACAGTTGGGCTTTTATCGGAAAAACCAAAAGCGCAAATGCCATTGTGCATAAAGCTGATCTTGTAATCATTGTAATTTATTTGGTGTTGGCATTGATGCTTACGGTATTAAACATAGATAAATACTAAAATAATTAGCCAGAAAAACCGCATATTTTATCGACCCTTCGTTGATGCCTTCCACCTTCAAAATCGTTAATAGCAAATGCGTTGACGATTTCAAGCGCCAATTCCTCTGAAATAAAACGCGCCGGTAGAGCAAGTACATTGGCATTATTGTGCTGTCTCGCTAATTCTGCTAAATCCACACGCCAGCAAAGTGCCGAACGAATACCATCGTGTTTATTTACAGTCATGTTTATGCCATTTCCACTTCCACAAATGGCAATACCCCAGTTTACTTTATTGTTCTGTACAGCAACTGATAGAGGATGCGCTACGTCGGGGTAATCCATACTGTCTTCGTTATGTGTTCCAAAATCGTGAAACTCGTATGCATCTCCATACGTTTCTATAATACGTTGCTTGAGTTTGTATCCGGCGTGGTCGGCACAAATACCGATTTTCATTTTTTCTTTATCTTCCATGTTATTAATGTGTTATGGTTATTAACGGTTTATCAATAAATAATCAACAAATGATTGTTGTACGAGTTAATAACTTGTCACAAATTTACCTTGCATATATCAAACGGACGGTTTAAAAAGGATGTATTTTTGTTATGTGCAATAAAATTTTTTGAATATTACACACAACTTTTGCAATGGTTATTGACAATTCATCACATTGAATGAACCAAAATGTTTTCAACCAATAAATAAATGGCTATTTTAAAATTGATTTGTTGATATCGATGCATTAAAGTTGACTTTAAAGGTATTACTTTTGTAGAAACTGTGAATAACCTGTGTATATTTTTTAAAAAGTGACTTTCGCAAGCAAATGAATCACTGATTATACACATTACTAACACCCTATATATACCACCATGGTTTTATTTTTTAAAAAAGTAAAAAGACATATAATACAATATAGTTGTTTACAACTTCTCTTTTTTGCAATCGCAGCCAATGCGCAGTCGAATGATAGTATAGAGAACGTTGTGCTTTATCACGAAAATGGAAAGGTAGCTAGTGAGGGAACACTACGCAATGGCATTCCCGATGGTTATTGGAAATCGTATCACGTAAATGGTAATATCAAGTCTGAAGGTAACCGAAACAACGAAGCCTTAGATGGTTTGTGGAAATTTTACGATGAAAATGGTAAGCTATACGTAAGCATTACCTATAAAAACGATGTAAAAGAAGGACCGAGAACAACGTTTCGCGATTCCATATCTGTAAAAATTGAATCTTTTAAGGAGAATGTTTTACACGGTGAAACGTCTATACTTTATCCCGACGGATCCGTTAACCGTACCATTCCTTTTGAAGACGGAAAAGAGCAAGGAATGGGATATGAATTCGACGAAGATGGGTTGATTATAACTTTATTTACTTATAAATCAGGTGTTCTGACGAAGAAGCGAACCATTAATAGACGTGATGATCAAGGTAATAAACAAGGTGTATGGATGCATTTCCATAAAAATCTACGAATTAAAGAGGAGGGTAACTACGTAGATGATCTTCGTCACGGCTTTTTTAAATACTATACCAATACCGGAAATTTGATCAAAACAGAACGTTGGATTATGGGTGTATTACAAGAACCCGACGCAACAACAGAAAAAATGGAAGTTAGGAAAATTCTCGATAAGAATACCGGACACATCAGCAGCGTAGGACCGTATCTACAAGGTCAAAAAGAAGGTGTACACCGCGAATATGATGAGGAGGGCAATGTGATTGGTGGAGGGATTTACGCACAGGGTGTTGTACTTGCTGAAGGCATTACCGATGATATGGGAAGGCGACAAAAACATTGGAAATTCTATTATCAAACTGGAGAATTAAAAGAAGAAGGTGGATATATCGACGGAAAGCGAAATGGCAAATGGACGTATTATTTTATTAACGGAAACGTAGAACAACAAGGTCGATACAACCGAGATAAACCAGATGGATACTGGGTTTGGTACCATGAAAATGGAGAAATATGGCGTGAAGAAGAGTATGAACGCGGTTTGCGGTATGGTCCGTTTGTAGAAAAAGACGATGCTGGAAATGTCATTGCAGAAGGTAAATTTATTGAAGGTTTTAAAGATGGACCTTGGGTGTATAATATAGGCGATATCATACAAAAAGGAACCTACTTTGACGGTGAGCGTCACGGAAAATGGGAACATACCTTTAAAACCTCAGGTGACGTTCGTTTTAAAGGAGAGTACATCAATGGTATGCGAGAAGGAAGGCATACTTGGTTTTACGACGGCGGTCAAATTGAGATGCGAGGCAAATACGCTGCGGATAAAAAAGAGGGCATTTGGGAATTTTACAATACCAAGGGATACAGATATCTCACCATAACCTTCGACAATGATGTAGAGATAGAATACAACGGAAGTAAAATTTCTTATGGAAAACGATACGACAAGAGACTGGAAGAGGCTGAGCAGTAATATGGTTTACTCTAATCCCTGGATCGAAGTATATCATGAAGATGTGATCAATCCCAATGGAGGAAATGCCATCTATGGACGTGTACATTTTAAACATATAGCCATTGGTATATTACCTATTGATAATGAAAACCACACTTGGTTAGTAGGTCAAAAACGCTATCCAATTGATGCTTACACCTGGGAAATACCCGAAGGAGGAGCTCCTCTCAGCGAAGATCCCTTGGTTGCCGCCAAGCGTGAATTAGCTGAAGAGGTATATCTTAAAGCTGATACGTGGATAGAACTACAACAGGCTGATTTAAGCAATAGTGCTACCGATGAACGAACCATCATATATCTTGCAAAAGATATTTCACCGTGTTACGGCCATCAACGGGATGATACTGAAGATTTAACCATTAGACGGGTACCAATGAATGATTTTATCTCAATGGTAAATGATGGTACCATTCGTGACTCGTTATCTGTAATGGCTGCACTTAAGTACCAGTTGATGATGAAAGCGTAAATTTTCAACGTACACATGTATATTTACAACGAAAAAGAATTTTCATTTTGTTGTCACGTTTACTCCTCTTAATTGCCGCGTATTTAATATCCGCTAACTGCATTTTGGCACAAACAAAAACGCGCCATATTAGTGGTGTGTTAACTAGCGAAACAGGTGAACCCATTGCGTTTGCTAATATTTCAATATTTCAAGACAGTCTTATTGGTGGAATAACCACCAGTAATGACGGTGAATATGAAATCTCCGTAAACTGTAGTGATAACATAACGCTTACGCTTGTTGCGACCCATTTGACCTATGATAAATATGTAATCATCATCAATCAGCCAGAGGATAAGATGGTTTACAATATTCAAATGACACCACGTTCGTCATCCTTACCAAGTATCGTTGTATCAGCCGGAAAAACTGAGCAACACTTAGAGGAAACCACCATAAGTATCACTGCTGTATCGCCATCACTCATACAAAATAAAAACCCAACTGACGTCCAACAAACCGTAGATCAAGTTCCCGGAGTCAATGTAACCGAAGGTCAAGTCAACATACGCAGTGGAAGCGGTTGGAGTTATGGAGCAGGTACGCGTGTACTCACGCTTATAGACGATCTTCCGCTCATTTCTCCTGATGCTAATCAAATTTTATGGCCATTGGTTCCATTTGAGTCTTTGGAGCAAATGGAGATCATTAAAGGCGCATCATCTGCGTTATACGGTAGTTCAGCCATGAATGGTGTTATCAATGTTCGAACGCGCTCACCATTTACCAGTCATACGTACGTCAACGTCTTTACCGGCATGTACGATGCACCTGCCCGCGAGGAATTAAAATGGTCAGAGAACCCACTTATTTTTCATGGTTTACAGGCGTCTCATTCCAATCATCAAGCAATTGGAAAGGGTAAATTTGGATATTTATTAGGAGCTAATGGTCTTTGGGACCCTGGTTTTCGATGGAATGCCATGGATCATCGTGCGCGTATGCATTGGAAAACTGCCTACAAGCAAGCGTTAAACAAACGAAGTGTGATTGAATTTGGTATTAATGGATCGGTATCCTTTCGCAAAAGTGGTCAGGCACTTGTATGGGAGAGTGCCGATAGAGCATACATTGCTCAAGACAGCTCAATTACCATTACAAATGGAACAACTTACTTTATTGATCCATACATCGAATTAAGGTATGGCAATGATCAGATTACACACAGCGATAAAATGCAATTGCGCTTTTTAGGGATTAATAACGTTGCATCGGATGACGTTAATGTGTTTGACAATGCCTCAAATTCCATGCTGCTTCAGTATCAGCATCAAGCATCCTTTGACGGTGCTACGTTAACGTTTGGTGTGTTTGGTCTTTTCGCAGAAACAGAGTCACAAATTTTTGGTAACCACATTTCCAGTAATCAAGCCATATTTTTACAGGGCGATTTTCCTTGGAAACGGTTTAATTTTTCCTTGGGCACGCGCTACGAAATGTTTATGGTAAACGACATCAATGAAGAAAAACCTGTATTGCGTGCGGGTGTCAATTATCGTTTGCATGATCATACCAATTTATTTGGAAATTACGGAGAAGGCTTTAGGTTTCCGAGCATTGCCGAGCTATATACACAAACCAACGTAGGGGCAATCAATATTTTCCCCAGTAAAGATTTACGTCCTGAATTCGGTCGCACAATTGAGTTTGGCGTTAAACAAGGTATAGGCAACAACAAACTATTTTCTTCACGCTTAGAAGCCGTTGCATATACCATGTTGTTTGACGATATGATTGAATTCATGTTCAATCAATGGGAAGAACCAACCGACGGAAATCCATTTGGCGGCATAGGGTTTAGTTCCATCAATATCGGATCGGTTCAGATTAGTGGAATAGAATTGAGTTATGTTGGAGACTACCGGTTTAAACAATCAACCTTGGAATTTTTAATCGGTTACACCTATGCTAATCCACGCGTGTTAGATCCTGATAGACCAATCGTTGAGGGTCAAGAACTTACATACCGATCCTCTTCCTCTGACACCACGGATATGTTAAAATATCGGTTTCAACACTTATTTAGATTTGATGCACAATATGTATGGAGGAATACACTTAGGATAGGTGGAAGTGTACGTTACAATGATTTTATGCAAGCAGTTGATCAAGCATTTGTAGCTCTGTTACCCGGTGTAAGGTCTACACGAGAGCGGTTAAATAACGGTGATTTTTTCATTGACGCTCGTATAGGCTACCAAATTAATGATTCCTGGTCAGTCAACCTTATATGCGATAATATGTTGAATAGAGAATTTATGGTACGTCCCGCAATGTTAGGTATGCCCAGACGCTACATGATTCAAACCCGATTATTATTTTAATGTCATTACAACCGTTTAGGCTCTTTCTACTGCGTGTTTTCGTTCATTCGCAACTATACGTCGGCTGTATGGCAGGAATTTTAGCATTCCTAAGTATGTATGAATGGGGCGTTATTAATGTACCAATTGCATTAGCAGTTGCTTTTATAACAACCGGAGGATATGCATATATTCGGTATGTAGGTACATACAACAACATTAATAAGGAGAATTACAGATCTATTCAGTCAACGTTATTGATCATCTCAGTTGTTTTCACCTTCGCGGGCACCTATAAACTCTATTTTCAAAGCCCTAACATCATCGTATTACTTTTTTTACTTATCCCGCCAGCGTTTTTAGTCTTATTGTACCCTATACAATTTTCAAGGATTCCCCGATTTAGAGAGTTACCCGGCGTAAAACTCTCTATTATAGCATTTAGTTGGGTATGGTTAACGACTAGTTTGCCAGCAATGCTTGTTGTAAACAATCCAGATTGGAATATACTAGTAACGCATTTCCAAAGACTTTTTTTAATGGTAGCGTGGATATTGCCGTTCGACATAAGAGATATGCATAACGATACCATTAAAATGAAAACCATCCCCCAATTAGGAGGCGTTATACGTAGTAAACAATTAATATCTTTGGTGGTGTTTGGAACTCAACTATCCTTTGTATTTACCGGTATCATCGGTTTTACTTCGTTATCTCTTTCGTTAGCCTACATTTTAGGACTTGAGTTTTTAAACATCACCTCACAATCTGCAAAACCAGGAATCGATAAAGGGTATTACAATTTTGTGATCGAATCAGCACCCTTCATCGTGTTTATATTCTTGATAGTAGGATTAGCACTTCTCTAATTTGTTCAACAAATGATGCCCTAAATAAACCTCCAAAATCATTTAAAAAAAAGGCATCAGAATACAAGCGAAAACGTATATTTGCAAACTCATTTGAGAGGGCCTATAGCTCAGTTGGTTAGAGCATCTGACTCATAATCAGACGGTCCCTGGTTCGAGCCCAGGTGGGCCCACAACAAGCTGTTATACATTTGTGTAACAGCTTTTTTTTTTCATTAATTTATAAAAATGCAGCGCTTATATTTGCATTATGCGTCATTTTTTAATCACTTCTTTTGTGGTATTGAGTATTCCACTACTGTCGCAAAATGCAGAAGTGAATGACGAAACAACGTTAAATGCCTATGCATCCTATGGATATGCGTTTGAATTAAATGGAGGAGAAGCGCAGTCATTACACATAGGCGTATGTATAAATGACGATTTAATTTCAGTTAGATATACACGCGGTAAAGAATGGTCAAATTTTTCCGGTTTATTACAAACCATCAGTAATCCTCAGCGAACACTAGAATCGTGGGGTATAACCTATGCAAAAACCTATGATGATATATTGCGTTTTGGTGCGGGTTTAGGTCTAACACGTGGAAATCGCAGAGGTCAATTACTAAGCAGAGATAGAACACTTGGCGGAACTGATGTTGTTTGGTATGAGGACATTGCTTACCGATCAGTAGCTATACTTTACGACTTTACCGTAATTCCTTATTCAAATTATGGTTTTCAAGCCGAAATATTCATACGTGGCGAGTATAACGGGGCAAGGATATATGGCATCGTTGGTATAGGAATAGGATATGTGCTATAATATAATAAGTTACTGTTATATCACAATGTCGTTTAATCAAAATTTAGTGCAACACAAACCAATTGAATTTTAATTATGGATGATGAAAATTTCCCAAAGCCAATCAGTGAATTGCAGAAGCAAGTAGATGAATGGATACAAACAGTAGGTGTTCGGTACTTTAACGAATTAACCAATATGGCTCAATTAACGGAAGAAGTAGGAGAAGTAGCCCGGATAATCGCCCGACGTTATGGTGAACAAAGCGAAAAGGAAAGTGATAAACAAAAAGACCTCGGCGAGGAGCTAGCGGACGTTTTATTCGTTGTACTGTGTTTAGCGAATCAAACCAATACAGACCTACAAGAATCATTCACCAATAAAATAAATAAAAAAACAAAGCGAGATCAATCGCGTCACAAGAATAACCCAAAATTACGTCTTTGATTTGTATATGTTCATCTCTTATGAATACTAGACAAAATTTATCTGGAATAAGCACTATAAAAGATAAAAATCCGTAAACGTAGCTCTATTTTATTAAATTATTGGTTTTCAATGTGTTAAAATATTTGATTTAACAAGAGAAATATACTTTTTAATGGTTCATTCCAACAGAGACACTAAATGGCTTTAAACAGCTTAAAACGAGCCTTTTTTATGATTGACTCCCTTTTCTAAAAACATAAACCATAGACGAATGGTTATTTTGTTTACGTCCTAATGAATTACTCTTTATTCCTTGAACTATTGACTTCAAAGGATTTTTTGTGCCAACCTTATTTTCATTACTGATCATGCTCACATAAAATGCATCGAAGGGCATTCCTGTTTTATGGATTAAATCAAATCCTTTTTTTGACATCCAATGTTCAAGAACGGTTTGTTTGAAATGCGACACATGAATGGGTACATCCCATGCAGCCCAATGAGAAGAAAAATGGTTTGCGTCCCAGGATTCAGGATTTGGTACAGCAATAACGATTATCCCATCCGTAACCAATTTTGAACGCATCGTTTCGATGAGGTGATTAGGATGATAGATATGTTCCAATACATGCCACATTGAAAAAGCAGCAATGGATTCATCGTTTAATGTATCCAGCTTTTCGGGACTAAATAATTCTACATCGTATAATTCTTTTGCTGTTTTTCTCCCGGTTTCAGCCAACTCAAAACCGATGGTATCCTTACCAAGTTTATTTAGATAATCAACAAATGCACCGGAACCGGCACCATAATCGGCAATTGTTCCACGGGGAACATATCTTTTTATCCAATTCCATTTTCTCGACAACATATAACGTTTTACCAAACCGTATACACGATCGAATAATGAACTTTTTTTATCCGTATGCGAAATATACGTTTCACTATCGTAGTACGGGCCGATTTCACCTTCAGAAGGTGCGTCTTTCGTATAAAGATGTTTGCAATGTTTACATTCTACAACCGAAAACACTTTTTTTGTTTTTCTCCAATGATAGGGTTGAAGATATGCTTGGAATTCTTTAGCATCACACAATGGACAATTCATAGAATGTTTTTTTAGCGTCCTAAATGGACAAGTAAAACTTGAATATCAGATGGGGAAATTCCACTTATATGCGTTGCTTGACGAATGGTAGCAGGTCTTATACGTGTAAGTTTTTCTCGACCTTCCATACTAATGCTATTCATCGACATAAAATCAAATGAATTTGGAATTTTTACATCCTCCAATCGTTGCATTTTTAGTGCGTTTTCTTTCTCCTTTTCAATGTAGCCTGAATACTTGTAGTTAATATTTACTTGTTCCAGTGTTTCCTTATCCACACCTTCCAGTACAGGTGTTACACGTGGAACAGTTAAAAAATCATCCAGCGCTAATTGTGGACGACCGATTAAGTTAGGGAGTTTTACCTGTTGTTTTAAAGTTGGTGTTCCACGTGAAACAAGTAGTGCATCAACATCATCAGGTGTTACGCTTAGATTGTCGAGTTCTTTAGTGAGTCTTACGATATCATCTTCTTTTTGGTTGACATGTTCAAGACGTCGGTCATCGGCCAAACCTATGCTGTGACCAATTTTGGTTAGGCGTAAGTCGGCATTGTCTTGACGAAGCAGTAAACGAAACTCTGCTCTACTAGTAAACATACGGTAAGGTTCTTCAGTCCCCTTGGTGATGAGGTCATCTATAAGAACACCAATGTATGCCTGGTCACGGGTTAAAATAAAAGGTGACTCGTTTTGTATTTTTCGATGAGCGTTGATGCCGGCCATCAAACCTTGACAAGCTGCTTCTTCGTATCCGGTGGTACCATTGATTTGGCCAGCAAAAAAGAGATTCTCGATAAGTTTGGTTTCTAACGTGTGAGTGAGCTGGGTAGGCGGGAAGTAATCGTATTCAATCGCGTATCCGGGACGGAAGAATCGAGCGTTTTCAAACCCTTTGATTTTACGCAAGGCATCATATTGAACCTCCATTGGAAGGGATGTGCTGAAACCATTCACATATACTTCAACCGTTTCCAAACCCTCCGGTTCGATAAACAGTTGGTGTCGATCTTTGTCTGCAAAGCGATTGATCTTATCTTCTATGGAAGGACAATAACGGGGACCAACAGATTGAATGGCGCCGTTGAACATCGGACTGCGGTCAAAACCTTGTTTTAACGTATCGTGCACCTCATCACTTGTATATGCTATGTGACACGGCAATTGCTTGTCGAGCATGTTTGTTTTAATAAAGCTAAATCGCCCGCGCTCTTCATCGCCATCTTGGCGTTCAAATTGACTGTAATCCAAGCTGCGTCCGTCAACTCTTGGAGGGGTTCCGGTTTTCATTCGACCTGATTCAAATCCCAGTTTCTCCAAATCTTCGGTTATACCGGTTGACGCCTTTTCTCCCATTCGTCCTCCGCCAAGTTGTTTTTCACCGATGTGAATGAGGCCATTTAAAAACGTACCACTTGTTAAGATAACGGCACGTCCATAAAACGATTCTCCAAATGACGTTTTAACACCAATGACTTTATTGTTTTTTACGACCAATCCCGTAACGGCCACTTGTACAAAGTGTACATTTTTATTGCGTTCCAAAACCAACCGCCATTCTTCGGCAAAACGCCAGCGGTCACTTTGTGCTCTTGGAGACCACATAGCCGGACCCTTACTGCGATTGAGCATACGGAATTGTATGCTTGTGCGGTCTGTAACAATTCCGCTCATACCTCCAAGTGCATCAATTTCCCTGATGATTTGCCCCTTTGCAATACCACCCATTGCAGGATTGCAGCTCATTTGTCCAATCGTTTGCATGTTCATCGTAAGCACCAAAACGCGACTTCCCATGGTTGCGGCTGCGTGTGCTGCTTCGCATCCTGCATGTCCGGCTCCCACTACGATGACGTCGTATTCATCACCAAATGTATTGTTCGTTGTCATGTTGTTTATTAATTCTCTTGTTTATCGGAAAACAGTTTCTCCAACCACATGTTTTCTTGTGCTCTCATTTCTGTTTTTTCTTGAGTGGTCTTGTCATTAAAACCACATAAATGCAGTATGCTGTGTATGATTACACGTCGCATTTCCGTAACCGTATCCACACCGTTTGACGTAGCATTGTCCTCTACTCTATGAAGAGATATGTGGATGTCTGCTTGCAGTCGTTTTCCATGACCATATGGAAAGGTAATAACATCTGTATAGTAATCGTGATTGAGATGCTCTCGGTTAATACGTCGTAATTCTTCGTCTGTACACAAGTAGAAATGAATGGTTCCTAACCGCAATCCATTTTCTTTTGCAATGATATTTAACACAGGAAAAGGTATTGTTGTTGGCCATTCAACATTCTGGCTGTGATAGGTAAGCATGACGCAAAAATACGGGCAAAACAGTTGTGTGACCAAGGTAACCGTTAGCCTTCCTAAAACTGTTAGACCTTTGCAACAGCAAATAAGGGAAAACCCCATTTATGCAACCTAAAAACTGAACATTATGAATGTAGAACAAATTTATACCGGATGCCTAGCCCAAGGCGCATATTACATTGTTTCCAACGGAGAGGCAGCCATCATTGACCCCTTACGTGAAACGCAACCGTACATCGATCGTTTGAAGAAAGATGGCGTTAAACTTAAGTACATTTTTGAAACCCATTTTCATGCGGATTTTGTGTCCGGTCACATTGACTTGGCAGAGAAAACCGGTGCAGCCATCGTTTATGGACCCACTGCAAGAACGGAGTTTGAAGCCATCATTGCCGACGATAACCAAGAATTTAAGATTGGTGATGTTACAATCGTTGCGCTTCATACGCCAGGACATACTATGGAAAGTACTACGTTTTTACTCCGTGATGAAAACGGAATAGACCATGCGATTTTCTCTGGAGATACACTTTTCTTAGGTGATGTAGGCCGTCCTGATTTAGCACAAAAAGCAGCAAGTATGACGCAAGAAGAACTCGCCGGGTTACTCTATGATAGTCTTACTAATAAAATCATGCCTTTATCCGACGACGTCACTGTATATCCCGGACACGGAGCAGGTAGTGCGTGTGGTAAAAACATGATGAAGGAAACTGTTGATACACTGGGTAATCAGAAAAAAGTGAACTATGCCCTAAACCAGCCGAATAAGGAAGCGTTCATCGCTGCTGTTACGGATGGTTTACTGCCGCCTCCAGCGTATTTTGGAGATAACGTAGCCATGAATAAAAAAGGGTATCAATCGTTTGATGACGTCAGAAAATCAGCCATGCAAGCACTATCTCCCTCTGCTTTTGAAGCAGCAGCTGAAGAAACAGGTGCTCTTATTTTAGATACCCGCGATAACGGTGATTTTGCCAAAGGTTTTGTGCCAAATGCAATAAACATTGGCCTCAACGGTGATTTTGCACCGTGGGTAGGCTCTATGATTGGAAGCGTTGATCAACCAATATTACTGGTAACTGAACCAGGTGAAGAAGAAGAGGCTGTGACAAGATTGAGCCGTGTGGGATTCGATAACGTCATTGGATACCTTGAAGGTGGTGTTAGCAGCTGGAAAGGTGATGACCGCGAACTTGATGTAGTGAATCGCATTACTGCTGAACAATTTGCCAAAGACGTAAAAATTGGCGAAAGCGTTGTTCTGGATGTTCGTAAAGAAAGCGAGTACATTGCTGAGCATGTTGAAGAAGCCTACAGTAAGCCGTTGGATTTCATCAATGAATGGTTCACTACGCTCAATCAAGACGAGCACGTTTACATTCACTGTGCGGGTGGCTATAGAAGTATGATAGCTGCAAGTATTCTACAATCGCGCGGTATTCGCAACTTCACGGAGATCGAAGGTGGTTTTAAAGCCATTGCCGAAGCCGGTGTTGCTAAAACGGATTACGTTTGCCCTTCCAAGGTAATGAAGTAATTCTTCGATATATTAAGTCTACAAAAAATTATTTGTAGTTGTTAAACACAAAAGAGACGTTGCATGCAACGTCTCTTTTTGTTTTTATAACCCCAATTAACGTCTCATATTTTAAATAAACACGGCGTGCTGTGCTGCAATGTTGACGTATTTTTACATCGAAAATAAAATGAAGATGAAATATACGATTATTTTTTTACTCTTACTTCAAACTTCAGCCTGGGCACAGCTTACTCAAGAACCAATAGAAATTAGGTCGAGGTACTTAGGAGAGTTTGGGTTCTTTTATAACGACAGACCATTAAACATACGCCAACTGAAACAGTTAATGGCGGTGAATAAAGACGCTACACAGCAGCTGGAAACGGCATTAAACTACAGAACAGCAGCTGGAATTAGCAGTGTGACAGGAGCGGTATTAATGGGATATTATCTATTCGAAGTATCTCAAGATCGACCGCAGAATATTTGGCCGGTGATTGTTGGCGGTACACTGCTCATTGCCGCCATTCCGCTCAATGCTACATACAGCAATAAGACGGAAAAAGCCATAGAAACCTATAATGACGGTTTACCCTACACTAATCAGTCATCAAACGTCGAACTTGAGTGGATAGGAACGGGCTTGGTGTTACGGTTTTGATATTGAAAGGCACAAATACACGCTATTGAACGATAAACGTTACAGATGTTCCACGTTCTAAATGATGTAAAACAGATACTCCGGAAACGTATAAATCAAACACACGCGTTCCTGATGGCATGCAACGAAATGTTTGTACAACAGCACCGGTTGCAATGACTATCTGATAGGTTTCAATGAGATCACTGTGTCTTACAATGCGAAATGTACCACGTCCGGCGTTGGGGTAAAGCGTAATGTGTGACGTATGTGTAATGTTATCTTCAAGTACAAAATGGCTGATTTCCTACGTTATAACATACCGGCATCAAGTCTTGACCAAGTGTTTCCATTGAGGTCAAACACCCACCAATCATTTTGAACATAAAAGGAACGTCTCTATTGGGATAAAAACATTACGGCGTTTAATCCCGTAAAACCAACATCTTTAGAACATATACCCTACTGAAAAGGTAAAACCGAACCCAATAGTGGTAAGGCTATTTTCCTCAATGTACATGTTAAAACGGTCTTCAAGCGGTATGTTAGGATCCCTCAATTCAATAAATATATCCTCGCCTAAACCGTCAAGGTATGCAAAGTTTCGCATGTATAACCGCAAATCAAATCCGATTAATAGTTCATCGCTTAAAAATTGGTTATAACCCAAACCAATATGTCCCATCCAGTTAAACCCACTCGCTTTAATGGTTTCATCATTTCCGAGTCCAACGGGATCATTATTTACATTCACCTCTACAAAATCAACCTCATCAGTGGCGTAAAAGATGCCACTTACTCCAAGTTCTATATACAAACCGATGGGTGCAAACCTATTGTAAACCCGCATAGCTGCAGATAGTTGGGTATTGCTCGCTTTGAAATTGTCATTACTGGAGGAGGACATAAAAAACGGATTAAAACCAGGAGGAGCATTATCGGTCCAAAATGTTGGACGCTGCTCGTCCGCGTACGAATTATAACGGAAAAGCGAACCCGAAACACTTAAATTGCGCAACAATATATGCTCGTACGTAACACCAATGCGATTACGGTTGCGGATAAATGAAGGTATAAATGAATACGCCGCAGCATCGTTGTTAATGCCGTGAGGTTGATCAGCATTTTGAATGAACAACCCGTGCTCAATTTTTATAACACGCTTTTTACCTAAAAAACCGGGATTATTTTGGGGAAACGCAACGAGTGGGATAATTAAAAAAAGTACAGTTGAGAAAAATAAACGCATAATGAAAGGTGTTGAATGTTGTCTTGGGCAATTAATCATGGGCAACGCGATACATCTTATCGTAAATCATTGCCTTTAACTCTGCACGGGTAATTTTATCGTCAAAGTTCTCTACAAAGTGGAATCTAGTGTACCCGTTTTTAATGTCGTAAACCGATACAAACTGGAATACTTGACCCTTTGGTTTAGACAGGCTACTAATGGAGTAAAAGATGGTTGTGGGAAACAGAATAGCACCTATGACACCAATAGCCAGATCGTTAACCGCAGTTTGAAGTCGTTCCAGTTGTTTGTGATACGTAATCATACCGGTGTACATGATGTACTGCGTGCCGTATTTTTCAATAAACTCCTCTGCGCGATCGTTTGAACTTACGATGTTTTCTACGCGGGGGTGATCCCAATATTCACCCAACCAGTCGTTGACAAACATGAGGTCGTTGAACAAGTCATCGTCCATTTTCCCCAGTGTTTTGTAGTCTAAGAAGTCAGCATCCAAACCAACCCTTTCTAAGTAGTCGGGGATCAATTCACGCATTTTTCGTTGCTCGATGTCGGTGTCTTCAAATTTGATGATCGGCTTGTAATTGTTGGTGTAATTACCTTGCTTTAGCTTAAGAAAACGCGGTGTTACAACCACTACTTTGTGAATGGGGTCTTTTTTCTCTTCGACAGTTACCCTTTGCGATCCGCGAGGTAATGGGGCTTTTTTTCCTTTTACGCGTCGGTCGTACCACGAGAGGTAGTTGGATTGTTTTTTAAAGGCCTCTAAATCCTTTTGTTCTCTATCCCAAGCGTCTTTGAACGTGGAATTCTTAAACGCGTTGACAAATGAATACGCGTAGCCGTCTTCTTCAGTCCGCTTGGTTTTGCTCAGTTTGGTTACCTTAGAACTGCGCCCACGACGGTTAACTTCGTCTTCGTCTTCCTCCTCCTCCTCATCTTCTTCAACGGGGAACTCGGTTTCAAAATCACGCTCGGTAACTTCATGGAAAAACACCAGCTCACGCAAACTCCGCTCAAACAAATCTTTCAAAAATGCGTCATCGGGATAGCGAAGGTGATTTTCTAAGTTATAGTGTGTTGCCAAAATGGAAACACCTTTAGGACTTAGACGGTCGAGCATGTAGTAAATAGACTGTATATTGCCTTCAACGTCGGTGACTTCGGGAATGAACTTGGTGTATTCGTTGTTTTTATAGGTAGCAAATGTGTGCAGTGCAATACCTACGTTTTTGCGTAAAAATTTATTATCAGGGTGTTTGCGGGCTAATAAAAAGCTATTGTACAATGCCTCAGGATATTTGCGGTCGGCAAGAAATAATGCGGAACTCTCAAAACGCGCCAATTCTTGAGCTTCAAAAAATGCATCTTCATTGATGATGAACCACTCTTTACCGCTGCTGGGGTTTTTATTTATCACATCTTCTAACGCTTCTCTACGTGCTTTGAGGTTAGGGTGTGAGCTTTTTGTATCGTCGTAATCCTCGTAAGCCGTAATACCACTTACGGCCTCCGGGAAAAATGAGGTGTCGAGTGTAAAGTTGGTGGTATTGAAAAACGCTTTATCCATTTCAACTTCGTCAAACGGCAAATAAGAATAGAGCATGACATCGAGAAGGCGAAGCGCCTCTTCAGGGTCGTAGTTGGTTTTTGCGAAAATACGTTTGTATCCTTCTAAATCGGCTTCAAATTCGTGAGACTTGGAGTAGTTACTCATCGCAACGAGTTTTTCGTCGTTGTCTTGTCTGCGATATGCTTCCTCACCTCTCTGGATTTTTAATTTTTCCAAAAAGCCTTCCATCACGTGGTTTTCTTCCGTGTGAATGAGCTCGTGACTTAGAATAAATGCCAGTTGTGCCTCGTTTTCTACTTGCGCCAGTAGTCCTAAGTTGACCAGAAGAATGCCGTCTTCCGTTGCGGCAGCATTGAACTGTGTACTGCGCACCGTGAAGACGCGAATGTCTTTATTCGTTTGCCCGTACACATCGAGCAAGTAATCCATTAACTCTTGTAAGTAGTTTGTAACGGGATCGCCATAAAGGATTTTCCCGCTGGTCATCATTTCATCGAGAAAGTACTGGTTGTTTTTGTGGAATTTGTCTTCACGCTTGCGTCGTTTTCGGTCAGAACGCATATCAACACTTTGTGCGGCCTCTAAATACTTGGTCGTAAAGTATTCGGTGTACTCGGCTGGTATGGGTCCGGTTGCGCGCAGGCGTTCATAGTCCAAACGCTGGCCAAAGGCTGTAAAAGACAAACCAAATGTAATGAAAAGAACAAACCCAATATGGGTATAACGACGGCTATGCGCGTCTTTTAACGTATTACGTATCATGCTATTGACGTATTAATGATTCGATGACCAAAGGTTTTTTTATTCAAGAAAAAAACAGACCAAAAGAAATATGGACTACAAAAATATACTAAAAATTTTAATTTTGATTGATTTTTCTTGTCAATAGTTAAAATATGTTTTTTGGAACTTTGGTAGCGCATATACCCTTTTAAAACATCGAAATAAAAAGTTACATCCATCAGATAGATGACGCACTATGTTGTATTTTTGCTTGAATCATGGGTAGAGAAAACGAACGTTTGGATGCTTCAACGGAGCACCTGCTTCCGGAAGAGGTCGAGTTTGAGCGCAAGCTCAGACCTCAGTCATTTGATGATTTTACCGGACAAAAGAAAACACTAGATAATCTTAAGGTGTTTGTGGCAGCCGCCAATCAACGAGATGAAGCGTTGGATCACGTGCTGCTTCACGGTCCTCCGGGCTTGGGTAAGACGACGCTCTCTTACGTATTGGCCAATGAATTAGGAGTGAGTGTAAAAGCGACTTCCGGTCCGGTACTCGATAAGCCGGGTGATTTAGCCGGACTTTTAACCGGGCTTGAAGAACGCGATATTCTTTTTATCGACGAAATACACCGTTTGAGTCCGGTAGTAGAAGAGTATCTCTACTCTGCTATGGAGGATTTTCGCATCGACATCATGATCGAGTCCGGGCCAAATGCCCGCAGTGTGCAGATTGAGCTCAATCCGTTTACGTTAGTAGGCGCCACAACGCGCTCAGGACTGCTCACGGCTCCATTGCGTGCGCGTTTTGGCATCAATGCGCGGTTGGAATATTACCACACGGAATTATTGGCCGATATCGTGGAACGTTCGTGCAGTATTTTAAATGTAAACATTGTTCCCGATGCGGCAGTGGAGATTGCGCGAAGAAGCCGTGGAACGCCGCGGATAGCCAATGCTTTGCTTCGTAGAATTCGCGATTTTGCTCAGGTAAAGGGCAACGGCATAATTGACTTAGAAATCACGCGATTTGGTTTAGAGGCGCTGCAAGTCGACGAAAATGGTCTCGATGAAATGGACAACCGCTTCTTGTTATCCATCATTGATAAGTTTGCCGGTGGTCCGGTTGGAATGAAAACAATCGCCACCGCTGTTGGAGAGGAAACCGGCACACTCGAAGAAGTGTACGAGCCTTATCTCATACAAGAGGGCTACCTTATGCGAACACCACGCGGACGCATCGCTACCGAAAAAGCATACCTTCACTTTGAACGCCCTTACAGACGTCCTGCTCAGGGGGGGTTGTTTGACCAAGAAAATTTATGATTGCTGCCGAACGTCATGCAGCTTATATCAAACACACAGCCAAGCGACTTGGTTTTTTGGCCTGTGGTATTAGTCGTGCCGGCTTTTTAGAAAACGAAGCGCTACGACTGGAGGCGTGGTTAAAGAAGGATTACCACGGCAGCATGCAGTGGATGGAAAGCCATTTCGATAAGCGCTTAGATCCTACTAAACTTGTGCCCGGAGCAAAGAGTGTTGTATCGTTGCTGCTTAACTATTTTCCCGAAAAAACTCAACAAGAGGAGGACAGTCCAAAGATTTCCAAATACGCTTACGGTAAAGACTATCACAGAGTAATGAAAACCAAACTGCACACCCTGATGCAGCATATTCAAGAGGATATTGGAGAGGTTAGTGGACGTGCCTTTGTTGATTCAGCACCAGTGATGGAGCGGGCTTGGGCGGCCAAAAGTGGATTGGGTTGGATCGGTAAGCATTCGTTGCTGCTCTCCCAAAAAAAAGGCTCCTTTTATTTCATCGGTGAATTAATCATTGACTTAGAACTCACCCCAGACGAACCCACCAGCGACCATTGCGGCACGTGTACCAAATGCATGGACGCCTGTCCAACAGATGCCATTCCGAGACCTTATGAGGTAGACAGCAATCGATGCATTTCGCATTTAACCATTGAATACAAAGAGGCGATTCCGGAGTTTTTTCGCGATAAGATGGAAAACTGGGCCTTTGGCTGCGATATTTGTCAAGATGTTTGTCCTTGGAATCGCTTTTCAAAACCCCATGATGTAGATGAATTTTCGCCCCACCCCGATTTATTGGGAATGACGAAGACGGATTGGCACGAAATCACCGAGGATGTGTTTCGGGAAATCTTCCGTCACTCAGCAGTAAAACGAACGAAGTACAGCGGGTTGAAGCGAAATTTGGATGTTTTGAAATCCCACTAGCAGTTGATTAAAATCTGTAATCGCTGCACAATGATTAAATGCAAACTCACCGGAAACCTACTGATGCGCATTTGAAAAAAAGCTACTTGCTCAGCTCACCGGAAACCTGATCATTACCGGAGTCATCGTTTACCGTCATGTATAAACTTGCGCGATCACCGTTATCGTTGATGTTGAGTAAAGCGGTAATGGTAAGCCCGTTGACCTCTTGCTCGGGCACTTCTAAATCATTTCCAAAGGCGTCGGCAACCACCATAAAGTCGTTGCCTTGGGCATAAAGTCCGCGCACATTAACACGGTCGCCCATTACTGACGGACGACGTGAGATATTGATCGTGTAGGTTTGCGGGGCAAATTCACCCGAGGTCTCTCGGACTGTCCACTCTCCAACCCACTGTGTAATATTGTCGTTGTCGTCGTCCGGTAAGCAACCGGTCACAACAAACACCAGCACAGAGCTTATAAAAAACGTACGCCATCGCATAGTTTAATCTTTTTCGTCGTTTAAAAGACGGCACAGACGTCCGCCTCTACAACCCTACACCCAAAACCCTTCATCTTTCAAACATTCAATTTTTATCTTTCAACTTTCATCTTTCATCTTTCAACTTTCATCTTTCA
>SKIJ01000067.1 GCA_007116495.1 Cryomorphaceae bacterium
GATATAATGCTTTCGATGTAGAGGATGTCGCCACCCACGGGCGTCCAGGCCAATCCGGCGACCACACCGGGAAGGTCTTGTCGCTCGTGTTCATTGGGCTTGTATCGGAAAATACCCAACAACTCTTGTGCTTTTTCCCAAGTGAGTTTGTTGTCTAAAACTTTGTCATCGGCTTTAAGTCGGGCAATTTTTCTCGCCAACTTCGCCATCACTTTATTGAGGCCACGAACGCCTGACTCCCGGGTGTAGTGTTCGGTGATTTTCTGTAAAACAGGCGTATTTAGTGATATGGCTTTTTTGTCTAAACCGTGTTCTTTCAATTGGTCAGGGAGGAGGTGGCGCTTGGCAATTTGCACCTTTTCTTCAATGGTGTAGCCGCTCACGTCGATGATTTCCATACGGTCGCGCAGAGCGGGCTGGATGGTCGATAAGGAGTTGGCTGTAGCAATAAATAGCACTTTAGACAAATCGTAACCCATCTCCAAGTAGTTGTCGTAAAACTCCACGTTTTGTTCGGGGTCGAGTACTTCCAGCATGGCCGATGAGGGATCGCCGTGTGCGTCGCGGGCCAGCTTATCGATCTCGTCGAGTACCATTACCGGGTTTCCGGTGCCGGCTTTTTTGATAAGCTGAAGCAATCTTCCGGGCATGGCGCCGATGTATGTTTTGCGGTGACCGCGAATCTCGGCTTCGTCGCGTAAGCCACCGAGCGACATACGGGCGTACTTCCTTCCCAATGCCTCGGCAATGGATTTACCCAAAGAGGTTTTTCCTACCCCCGGAGGGCCAACCAAGCAAATGATGGGTGCACGCAGGTCGCCTTTTAATTTGAGGACGGCCAAGTGTTCTAAAATGCGGTCCTTGACGTCTTCCAAGCCATAGTGGTCACGGTTGAGTGTTTTTTCCGCCTTCGACAAACTGAAATTGTCTTTGCTGTAGTCGTTCCATGGTAAATCGAGCATGAATTCCAGATAGTTGCGCTGTATCCCATGTTCGGGCACTTGTGGATTCATGCGCTGGAGCTTAAGAAGCTCTTTGTCAAAAATGGACTGTATTTCTTTTGACCACGATTTCTTTTTAGCACGCTGACGCATCTCTTCAATTTCCTTTTCGCTGGATGCACCGCCTAGTTCTTCCTGAATGGTCTTCATTTGTTGCTGTAGGAAGTATTCGCGTTGTTGTTGGTCAAATTCTGTTTTTACCTTAGATTGTATTTGGTTTTTCACCTCAAGCATCTGCATCTCTTGAGTGAGATGACGCAGTACGTCGTTGGCGCGTTTGGACAAACTATTTTCCTCCAACAGCTTTTGTTTTTCCAACACATCAAGGTTGAGGTTGGAGGATATGAAATTGACTAAAAACGAGTTACTCTCTATGTTTTTAAGAGCAAATGCTGCTTCTGAGGGGATGTTTGGCGATTCTTTCACAATAGTGGTCGCAACCTCGCGGATGGAATCCATCAATGCAAGAAACCGGGCTCCATCTTGTTTAACTTTTTTGTCATTAAGCACCGAAACACGGGCTTTCATGTAGGGCTCGGTGGTCGTGACTTTGTCAATGGCAAAGCGCTTTTTGCCTTGAATGATGACCGTGATGTTGCCGTCGGGCATTTTAAAAAGCCGCATGATGCGGGCAACCGTTCCCACACTGTGAATGTCCTTTTTTCCCGGGTTCTCTTCGTTTTCGTCGTGCTGAGCAACTACCCCTATGATTTTGTTGCCCTTGTTGGCTTCTTGAATCAGCTGTACAGACTTGTCTCGTCCCGCAGTAATGGGGATCACAACACCGGGGAAAAGAACGGTGTTTTTCAGCGGCAAGATAGGGAGTTCGTCGGGCGTTTCCTCTTCGTTCATCTGCTTCTCGTCGTCGGAACTCATAAGAGGGATAAATTCTGTATCTTCGGATATGAATTGATTAAATTCAAAAGTGTCTTCGAAGGCCATATTGGTTATATTGTATAATTGGGGTAACCTAATGGCAATACTTGTGCCATGCGAAGCTTACTGACTATAGGTTACCTGTATGAGGTAACGAACGACAAAATGGCGTATTTGTTTTTCGATTGAATCACAAATATGAATTTTGTGTTGCATCGTGTACCTTTGTGTTTAATCAGATATATACTGCCATGCGTCGTTTTTTTATTGGATTGTTTTTGTTTTCGTCATCCCTTTTGTTTTCTCAACTTCCCCATGATGCCTTTTCGCACGTTGAATTGCGTTTTGATACACTGCGGTTGAGTTATACCGATTACAAAATATCAGACGAATACACGTTTGTAATGCCCATTCGTCAAACCCATGAGGAGGTAGAACTCCGGTTCTACATTGATACGGCGCATTCTTTTGTCCCATTGGAGGTGTTGGAAGGGAAGCATTACGATGTAACCGACAGCTTATTGATCATAGGTGATTCGTTTTATCGAGTGCGCCTTAAGCTGAATGATTTGTTGCCCGGTCAGGCGTTTTCGGTTCTTTTGGCATTTGATGTAGAAGGTCGACGCCGAAATTATGAGCTTCAGGTTACGCCATATGTGAATCCGAAAATTGCAATGGCCGAAGAATCCATAGAGCTGTTTAATGGAGAGGAAAAAACCGTTGAAGTCGTAACGCCTTTCCCGGAATATGTTCAGGTCAACGAAGATTGGGTAGAAGGCGATAATGTCAATTATTGGTTGCGTCGCGATGGCAGTGGGTTGCAATTATTGTTGCAGGGCAAGCGTACAGGAGAACAAGTGTTTAGTGTGCCAACGACGTTAAAGTTTGTCCGTCCGATAAATGGTGCTTTGCTCAACAAAGGACCGGATATAAGAGTGTCGGTTAATGTGAAACCCACTCGCTTGCGATTTCTCAATGTCGATCAAGAACATGTGTTTTTTGATAGTGAGTCGAGAACTGCCGGAGAGATTCAACTCGATTATGATCCACGTTTCCAAATGAAACAGACCTATCGCGTAGAAGATGTTTCCGATGGTGGTGGACGATTGATTGCGGAAATTGTACCCAAGTCTACTTTGGGAAACGATAAAATACTCTGTGATGTGTATTCCTATAGTTATCACCGCATCAGCGACGGCTATTTATATATCAAAGAAAGCGGTCGTACGCTGGCTATGACCAACTTCAACGTGGTCAACCTTCCGATGATACAAGAGATTGCCATGATGCGTGAAGGTGGAGATTGGACAGATAATCTCAGTGTTTACCCCGGCGAAACGATAGAACTGCGCATTAGGGGCAATGGCTTGAGCATTTCGGAGTTTGACTTTACCCCATGCAAACAAGAACGCGACACCACGCGAATCAGTGATCGTATTGTTTTTTACACGATTACGGTACCCAGGGACATCGATCGTCGAAAAGTGAGTGTGTTTTTCAACGATGACATTACCCAATACGATTTGCGCATAAGAGAGTATAAGCGACCGGCTCCTTTTGGTTTTGTAACCATTGACTTTGGCGCCGGGCGTATGTTGCTCACCGATGAAGACATGGATAAACCCATATTTTACAGGGAAACCATTGAGGACATCACCTTGTACTTTGATCGATCAAAAATCGATGTGCAAGATCGTTTTTTTGGCATTCAGGAATTGGAAATTGAAGTGCGTATTCTTTCGCAAAACAACAAGCTCATCGACATACAAACCATTCGCAATGTGGTCATTTGTCCTGATAGTAGTTCGCCTCGACACACGTTTTACGATGGCAACGATTGCGACAGGGCAAGTTTGAGTTTGAATGCGCATTTGGTGCGCAAAACCTTTACGTTAGATGCCTTTGATCAGGTACTGATTGAGGTGCGACATGCCAGCGGAAACGGCCCCAGTGAACGCGTACACATTTATGCCGAGCGACGGTATAATTTTGATGTTGATTTCAGTTTCCCGGCTGGTTTACTCGCCGTAGACGCCAACGACTTGTCTGTGGGGAATTTTATCGGGGTAAGTGCTGCCATCATGGCACAGTTTAAGTTTTATAGTAAACGGCGTTTTGGACAGCCCAGTCCATTTCAAATTGGTGCCGGTTTTTTGGCGTTAAATGCGTTTAACTTTGCAGAAGATGCACAACGCGATCTCGGCTTGGTCATATTGGCATCAATTGTCCCCGTGCGCAATCGCAGCTCTTTTAGTTTGCCAATTTACATTGGTGGTGGGTACTTTTTCGAGGGTCAGCGGTTCTTGTTTTTGTTTGGTCCGGGACTGCAAATCCGGTTTTAAAACACCTGCGCCAGCACATCTGAAGGGAATTAAATTTTTTTTTTTGTACTTTTACAAAGATTTATTCTGTTGTATGTTAATTGTCACTGATTAGTTTCACAATTGCGTGTGACATCATTCAATATAACTCAACAGAGCAGTTCGTGTTTTTAATCTCATTAGTGTCTGTCTATAGCGTCCGATGGCGACGTATCTACGGAAATTATAGTTTAGCCACTGCGCCTTTTTGAAAACCATTAATTAAATCTGTTTTGGTTATGAAAACATTGTTATCCTCAGTTGTATTTTTTTGTTCCCTTGCACTTGCAGCACAACCGATACTAATCCATGATTACCCCTTTGAACCCAACGATTCGTGGCCTACGGAAACCGGTGATTCCATTTGGTTGGCGACTAATGGTGGGGTAGAGCTTTTAACAAATTTTGGCGCAAACACTAATATATTTCACCCGAGCTTTGAAGCGCATAAAATTACCAAAACAACAAACGCTCTTTGGTTTGGGGGGAAAGACTCCATCGCGCGATACGACGGGACGCAATGGACATTTTTTAAGAGTGGATTGCCGGCTTCGTTTATGGTAAATGATATCAAAGCTGTGAATGGTGTGATTTGGGTGGTTGCTAATCAACAACTCTACCGAATGCTCGGGAACGGGTTTATTGATATGAATAGAGAGGCGTTGAAGATTGTATCTGCCTCCATCGGAAATAGGTTTGTTTTGGTTCCTAGACGCAGAAATGACGATCACTACGAATTTAACAATGGATCGTGGACACTACTGCCAAGTTTAATTGGAGAAAAAGAGTTTACATATGTCAATCAAACATTGTGGGTATTAAGACCTATGTCAAGCAGTGCTCTTCTAAGATTAGATCGCGTCAATGATGAATGGCTTTCCGCATTAAACCTATCCAATAGCTCAAACACGATATTTACATTTCAAGGCAAACTATACGCCGCAGATTTAAGAAGTTTTTGGGAGATTAACACAACAACAGAAACGGTCGTCGATTCATTCTCTGTTTTTTATAATTTTAGAGATCGAATGGACACGAGAAGCATAAGTGTAAACGGCAGTAGGGTAATTTGTCATTTAGACGGAAATACTGGGTTTTCGGGAATAAGGGAAATCTTAATTGATGCAGCTCAATATGAGGATAAAAAGCTTGATATAAATGGTTTTGAGTGGCCTGTAAATCCAGTTGGTGCGATTGGAAGAAATAATTTTACGTTTGACGATGTGAAAATCGATGGAAAACCAGCCATTTTTGCGATTAATCCGTGGGTTACCGGAAGTGTTTTAAATTCAGATTTTGCCAATGCGCCGATGTATGGACAATTTAATAGTTTGTACGCGAGTGGGCCATCAGCGGATGTTCACAACAAAGAGTATGTGAATAAATACAATAAGGTTTGGAAAGTAAGCCGCGATGAAATAGAGTATCACAAAGACAATTTCAACGATAACAACTATGTCATCCCCGAAGATATTGCAACCTGGCCGGGTAATGGAGATCATACCAATGGGGAGGCATTTCATTTAGCGCCGTTTGTCGATGTAAATGGCAATGGCATTTACGAACCGGAAGAAGGTGATTATCCTGATATACTCGGGCATCAAGCGGTTTACACCATTTCCAATAATGTGAGAAATGATTTTTTGGTTGGCGGTAATTTTGATTTTCAGCAACGAAAAATAGAAGTTCACCTAATGATTTATGCGTTTGATTCGGCAGAAGTGCCAGAGTTGAATAATACAACATTTTTAAATTATCGCCTCTTTAATAGAGGTAATCAAACCTGGGATGACGCAAAGTTTACCTTATTTAATGACTGGGGTATGCAAAACCCGTTTTCTTCCGTTTGTGGTTCTGACAGTATTGATAACCTGTTTTTTGGTTACAACATAAGTGGTTTTGATCCCGTCTTTGGGCCTAGTCCGGTGGCAGTCGTAGGGTCGCTGCTCAATCAACCTCTTGAAGGTCATATTTATTTCTTTAATTCCAGTTTTGGCGGCATATCCATGCTTGGTCCTAGATCAGTTAGTGACGTGATGAGCTACGTTAATTTCTTTAGAAATAGGCCGATTCCTTTTGTGCGAACAACGACCGGTGGGCCTAATAGCAATGACAATGGCCTCGGTAATCCTCCTGGATTAAACGACACAACAACGTCGTTTTCCCCCACTTCTTGGGCATTCAATAGTCCGGACAACTGGTATTTCCCACCAGCCGAACAAGGCGATGTCCGAAGCTTAGCGGTAACTGAAATCGGCGATGTTCAACCTGGTGAGCACCGCTGTTTGGAATTCGGCTTCACGCATGGGTATGACGAAACCGATGTTTCGGGTGACTGGCAACAGGCATTGGCGCGTGCGCGCAGCACCATGAATACCGCAAAAACCGTCTACGATAACCTCAACACGGGGTGCCTGGGCGCAGTGCTTTCAAATGATGTATTTGAAGATAATCGAGTATCGTTTAACCTATTTCCCAATCCCGTATCCTCCGGTCAAAACGTACGCATTGAAACCAACGACCGTCTTGAGTACGTTACCTTGATTTCGACAAGCGGTACGCAAATGCAATTGATGATTAAAAAGGCCAGCAACGGGTATGATATCACCATGCCTGAAAACTTGGCTGCCGGTGCGTATTTGCTGAATATTCAAACCGCGCGTAAAGGGATGGTTACGGAAAAGATTTTGGTGCCGTAGAGACGTAGCATGCTACGTCTCTACTGCATGCTACGTCTCTACGGCCATTCAAATCAAACGCCCAGCTTACGCTTAAATTCATTCAGTTTAATCAATGCCTCCACCGGGGTTAACGCATTGATGTCGAGGTTTTGGATGTCGTCTTTTAAATCTTCCAGCAAGGGGTCGTCGAGTTGGAAAATGGAAAGCTGTACGTCTTCCTTGGCCAGTTCCTTTTTGGGGTCATCGCGACGAGATGCTTCTAACTTTTTCAGTACCGATCGGGCGTTAGACACCACCAGCGGGGGCAGTCCGGCCATCTTGGCCACGTGGATACCAAAGCTGTGTTCGCTGCCGCCTTTTTCCAGCTTGCGCAAAAAGACAATCTCGTATTTTATCTCCTTCACGCTGATGTTGAAATTCTTGATGCGCTCGTAGGTGTTCTCCATCTCGTTGAGCTCGTGGTAGTGCGTGGCGAATAACGTCAGCGGACGGTGCGGGTGCTCGTGTAAA
>SKIJ01000116.1 GCA_007116495.1 Cryomorphaceae bacterium
GCCATAACACGTGCCGTGGCTTCAGCACATTCGCCATCGGAGCAGGATTCGTAGGTGAATGTAGACGTTGCATTAAACGTACTGTTGGGCGTAAATGTAAAACTGCCGTTATTCAGTACAGATATATTGTTGCCTCCACCAGTTGGCCCGCTTATAAGTTCGGTAAACGGATAAAAGAAGGGGAATGCCATGTCGTTGTTACGCAAACCACGATCGGTATTGACGGTCAGAATCCTTCCTTGCTGCGTGCGGTAGATGTTATCCGAAGCAACCGTCAAACTGACATCACCAGGTTCAAGAATATGAACGTATAAGTACCCCAAACCGCAGTTGTTGTCCTCATCACATATCTGGTATTCTAGAATGTCAAAGCCGTATTCGTCATTAGCGGGTTCGTAAAATATACGGCCTCCGTCAAGCACCGTAGCCGTTCCCTTGTTTGGTGGCGTTACGATTGTTAGAGAGCTTTCATCGATTTCACCTAAAAAACTGGCCGCCAAATCATTGGTGGCAACTTTAATTCGTCGTGCAAATGGTCTGTCTCTAGCACCTTGCAACACCGCAAAATCCGGGAAGACTATCACGGGATTTCCACTTGATAGTTCAGGGTTGGTCACAAATATGACGAGAGAATCTTCCCAACAACTGCTTCCCTCACAAGCTTCGTATGCGTAACTGTATCTGCCTACTTCACCAGCGGAAAATGTATACGTACCATCACTATTTAAACCAATTGACGCCCCCGTTGGATTCGCGGCACTAGCTGTTAAATCACCGTAGGTTGGCTTATCGTTGAAGGCGTCGTTGGTTGACAAATCGCCTTGTACTGATTCATCGACAAATGCCGCGTTGGCGTCTGCACGAATGATGGGGAAGGCTATGCATAAACCATCGGCTGTGTCATTGATGGGGACGGGATCAACATGATTGACATCGGTACTTGTCACAATTGATCTGAAACTCAATGGTAAATTATTATCCTGAACGTCTGCGCTTATTTGAAATGTTTGGGTAACAGAGACATTAAGAGCAGGAATTTCCCATTTGTTATCTGTCGTATTGAACGTACCTGCGCTTGCCGTACCAGGTGTGATATTGCTGTATCCTGCTAGAAGTTCTATTGGCACTTCAACGTCGGTAGCGTCTGATGGTCCGTTATTGGTAACCGTAACGGTAAAGGTGACCGTATTCCCCACGGTTGGTTTTTCATTCGATACCGTGATATCCAACTCCAAATCGGAGCAGTTACCGGTGCTGCTAACAACAATTTCAATTTCACCAATGGAAGATTGGTTGCCAAACGCATCTTTAAACGAAAAATCAATTGTTGATGTACCGGTAAAAGAGACCTCGGGACTAAATGTAAGTATGCCCGTTGAAATGTCATAGTCAAATTCTCCTTGACCTGTAATAACAACATTTTGGACTGTTGTTGTCATATCAAATGGATCCAAATCGAATGAGTTTTGATTGAAACAGTTTAAAGGACAACCAAATGCACTTGTGTATGCTTGGATATCTATATCAACAGCTTCATCTTGGCACGTGGTGATTTTAATGTCTCTAGGCTCCGGTCCGGGAAAACTAGCGTCAAATGCTTCAATGCTGAGATTGCGTACGTCAAAGTTCATAGACGCCGATCCGGTCGTAGCAGCAAAGCCATACTTCAACGCCGGAGGAGATGGCGACGTGTAGCTGTAGTCTTCAATGAACTTATGTTCTATAAGCGTACCACTTGGATCACCTTGGAAAATAGTCACGTCTATGTCAAATCCAGGACCCAAGCGTGGCTTCAATTTAATGTTGCACTTGCGGTAGTTGGAATTGGTAGGATCGAAAGAAAGACTAGAACTGATTAATGAGAAGCCTGATATTCTATTCGTAATCAAAAACGGATAATTGTGAGGAACCTGCTGACTGCCGTTTCCCGCGCCGCGAAGTGTAACGCTATTTTCACGCCTTCCGGGACCACCCTGGCGACCTTCTCCTGCAACTGAAAAATTTCCAAATGGATCAATGCCAATACCTAAATAGGCATTACTAACACCATTTACTCCACCAAACCTTTGCGCATACCCTAAGGCGCCTCCTGGAGCACCTATTTGAAATCCGCTAGCAGGATCGGAGGGCGTATTGCCGTCAAACAAGAAAAACGTCATTCCGTCACCTACTCCTCCGAAGGCACAGAATTCAAATTCAATCTCCAAGCCACCGGCCGGTAGAATGACCTGTTCGCCTACAATATAACCTCTATTAAACGAACCTGTAGAAGTCAATCTAATAGAGGTGCCAATAAGCTCAGCATCTTCAAAAATGTTTACCCCTGAAGCTGCTGATCCCGTAAAAGACTCAAAGTAAGGCAGCTGCGCGCGTAAACCAAGCGATAAAAACAAAAAAGTCGAAATAAGCAAACGAAACGTTGCACCAGAAAAAATAGTGATTGAATTCATGTGAGTGAGTTTGTTAGAAGTATTAGTAGAAATGTATTAAAAAGACATGTCGAGAATTAGCTTTTATGCATCACGGTTTGCGTTTGTGATACAATCTTGAGCCGTAGATTGCACCAGCTGCCATGAGGGTCAAAATGCCTCCATCTAAGGGAACTGGCGTTGACGGTGGACGTGGCTGAGCAAAGACAAAGACAGGAATAGTCATTAGGATTGCTAATAGCATGAGAGTGAAGGCAGAAGATTTCAATTTTTTTTTTGCAAAGTTAAAAAAAATACAAACCACAAGCTATCTTTTCTAAAAGTATTGTTTTAATTTACTAAGATCGCGACGATACGAATCAACGGTATTGGGCGACATCGAGCGTTCAATGCGCAAGTGATTAATAAAATCTTTTATCCAAGCATCCCACATATAACAGGTTCAAATCTAAAATAAACGACTGCCACGCCATTATAGCAGGTTACTTGGTTAAATTTTGATTTTACTAAATCTTCGACCTTCAAAACGTCAAGCCCGAGCAAATAAACCAGTTTAATTAATAACACCAATATTCAACCTAAGACTTCAACTGAACGACCATTTCTTGAAGTACGCGAAACCCTTTATTCTCGTTGTACCACTTTTGCATTTCCTCGAGAATCATGGAAATATCGCTGGTTGTCTGCTTTAATTGCTCGTAAGCATTTTGTGCGGGCTGGGGCCTTGGACCCCAAACATCAACGACCTCAAAGGAATCAACGGTAAGGCGTATTAGTTTAGGAATACTTCGTGCACCATTGGTTAAAAAGGCATCCATTACATTTGGGTGCTCATCGCGTAATATGTAGCGCGGCTGAACCCCACATGCAGCAGCCACGTCCTCTAACACTGGCAGAATGTGCGCCGCATCACCACACCAATATTCTGTCAGTATTAGCCATTCTTCGTTGATTCCGGTACCTGGAAGCCGTTGCCAGTCTGCCATTTTACGCCAAGGCTTGCGCTTTATCCATCGATTTGATCTGCTGTAATTGATTTTTACGTAGTCGCCGAGTTCGGTGTCTTTAGACTCTTTGATTGCCTGAGGCCACGCTTCCATATATTCAGAAAACGTAACACCTTGACTGTAAACGGATTTGATATCCATATTGATTTTTTAATAAAGGACACAAGTGTCCATAATGGTTATTTGTTAAAATTGAGTATGGTTTTTCGAATGATGGCTACGCATTCCAATAGTTGCTCGCGAGTGATTACCAATGGGGGTGCAAAGCGGATGATATTTCCATGGGTTGGCTTTGCGAGCAAGCCATTGTCGCGCAATGCCATGCAAATGTTCCAAGCTGTATTGCTTGTTTCTTCATCATTAATGACGATAGCATTGAGCAAACCTTTACCGCGTACCAAGGAAACCAAATCAGACTCTTCCACCAATTTGTTCATTTCTTCCCTAAAAATCTCCCCCAAACGATACGCATTTTCAGCTAGATTTTCGCGCTCAACAACTTTAAGCGATTCCATTGCTACCGCACACGCTAGAGGATTTCCACCAAACGTACTGCCGTGCTCTCCTGGTTTGATGCACATCATAATTTCATCATCGGCCAATACGGCAGAAACCGGGAACACGCCACCAGATAAAGCTTTACCTAATACGAGTATATCCGGACGGGCATCTTCGTAGTCGGTTGCTAAGCGCTTACCTGTTCGGGCAATACCAGTTTGCACCTCGTCTGCTATAAAAAGCACATTGTGCTTGGTACACAATTCACGAACGCCGGCCAGATAACCGTCGTCGGGCACAACAACACCGGCCTCTCCCTGAATGGGTTCTACCATAAATGCCGCAACATTAGGGTCTTGAAGAGCTTTGTCTAAAGCATCGAAATCGTTATAGTCAATGATATCGTATCCGGGCATATAGGGGCCAAAACCCTTGTAACTACTTGGATCGTCAGATGAACTAATGGCAGCAAGTGTGCGCCCCCAGAAGTTACCGTGCACAAAAACCACACGAGCTTTATTCTCTTCTATCCCCTTTTTCATATACGCCCATTTACGGGCCAATTTTACCGCTGTTTCCCCTCCCTCTACTCCGGAGTTCATAGGCAAAACCTTATCGTAACCAAACAATTCTGTAATGTACTTTTCGTACGGTCCAAGAACACTGTTGTAAAACGCTCGCGACGTCAGCGTGAGTCGCTGTGCTTGCTCATTCAAAGCATTGATGATGTCCGGGTGGCAGTGGCCTTGATTTACGGCAGAATATGCACTTAGAAAGTCAAAATACTTTTTCCCTTCTACATCCCAAACGTATACACCTTCACCTTTGTCAATAACAACTGGCAAGGGATGGTAATTGTGAGCGCCGTATTTATCTTCTAGCTCAATGGCTTTTTCTGAGGTTAAATGGGTTGACATGAATCTGATATTTTATGGTTTAATAATTTTGGGTGCAAGTTCCGAAACGTCCTGCGGATGAAGAAATATTTTTGGCTTTCCCGAAGATGTTGTCGCAAACTCTTTAACATTATAAACACGTTTGGGTCGCCAGTGTTTGGAAAGCTTACTGAACAACGCATCTAAAGAGCCTGCTTGCAGTGCATCATTTTTCACCAACAACACGAGCATTTGACCCAGCTCGTCGTCCGGCATTCCTACAGGCTGAACATCTACGTCACTGATTGATCGCCACGCTGTCAGCCACTCATCGAGATTGATTTTTACCCCTCCTGAGTTGATAACCTTGTCGCGACGACCACGAAACATAAAGTGCCTGTCATCAATCAACTCTACCAAATCATTGGTCTCCAGCGCTTCAATCCCCAAGTAACTGTCACTTATTATTAAGGCACCATCATGTGATTGCGAAAAACGCACGCCATCCAAAGCGGTGAAATGTGTATCGGATAATGGACGACGTAGGGCAACATTGGAGAGGGTTTCTGTCATACCGTAACTGTGCAACACATGTGACGGAAACTCTGAAGGTTCTCCCGACAACTCCCCTCCACCAATAAGCACCGATCCACAGTGCATCAGAAATGACTTATTTGCAAACCACTGCGCCGGCGTTACGGATATCATATCTACCGGTTTTGTCGGTTTAATGCTCAAAGAGGGGCTGTGAAGCTGAAGCTTCATACGGTAAATCATTGCCCTGTAAAGAAGCATTCTGCCTCCGGTAAAGTCAACCGGTAAAACCAATGCTGCTTCGCCTCCATCAACGCCTAATACCTTCATGGTTCGTCGGGCACTGGCGTGTATTTGACGGTTAGAGAAACGGTAACTTGAGGGCGTACCTGTGCTTCCGCTGCTCTTTAGAATAACGTCTTCTGAATCATAAAACTGCTCTACGAGGTCGCGTATATGCAACCACTCTCTTGGCCATTTTATTTTGGACAAAGGAAGCGAAAAATCAACGGTAAACATCATTGAATAAATGGATAGAATTGCGTGTACAAAAGTACATTTTTTACAAAAAAAAACCGCATTACAACAATCAATGTTTCCCTATAATACAGGCTGTCATTTACTAATTAAAGCCGAGGTAATGATTTGATTGGTTGTTATTGGTATTGGAGTGTAACGAAGTATATTTGCAAACCTTAATACAACAACCATATGTCCGACGATAAGAAAGTTATTTTTTCCATGAGTGGGGTTTCAAAAACCTACAGCTCAAACAATAAAACAGTTTTAAAAGACATTTACCTCAGTTTTTACTACGGGGCAAAAATTGGCATCCTTGGTTTAAACGGTTCCGGTAAGTCCACATTATTAAAAATCATAGCCGGCATAGACAAAAATTACCAAGGCGATGTCGTCTTCTCTCCAGGCTACACCGTCGGTTATCTCGAACAAGAACCTCAGTTAGACGAATCAAAATCGGTAATTGAGGTTGTTCGCGAAGGTGCTGCTGAAACCGTTGCTCTTTTAGACGAATACAACAAAATAAACGATGATTTTGCACTACCTGAAGTTTATGAGAATCCCGATAAAATGGAAAAGCTCATGAACCGTCAGGCGGAATTGCAAGATCGCATCGACGCTGCAAATGCATGGGAACTAGACACCGAATTAGAGCGCGCCATGAGTGCACTGAACTGTCCGGAAGGCAGCACCCCAATCAGCGTGTTGTCTGGCGGAGAGCGTCGTCGAGTGGCGCTCTGTCGTCTTTTGATTTCCACTCCGGATATCCTCCTTCTCGACGAGCCAACCAACCATTTGGATGCAGAATCGGTTCAGTGGTTGGAGCAACACCTCCAACAATACAAGGGAACCGTGATTGCCGTAACGCACGACCGTTATTTCCTCGACAATGTAGCAGGTTGGATTCTTGAACTCGACCGAGGTGAAGGCATTCCTTGGAAAGGGAACTACTCAAGTTGGCTCGACCAAAAATCCAAGCGATTAGCCCAAGAAGAAAAGCAAGCCAGTAAAAAGCGTAAAACACTCGAGCGAGAATTGGAATGGGTACGCATGAATCCTAAAGGTCGCCAAGCCAAATCCAAAGCCCGTTTGAGCAATTACGAAAAACTTCTCAGTCAGGAAGAGCGCGAACAAGAACAGAAGCTGGAAATCTTCATCCCCGCTGGCCCGCGATTGGGATCTAATGTCATTGATGCCAATGGTGTTAAAAAAGCATTTGGCGATAAGGTTCTGTACGAAGATCTCAACTTCAATTTACCACCAGCGGGCATTGTGGGCATTATTGGACCAAACGGAGCCGGTAAAACCACCATCTTTAAAATGATCATGGACAAAATCAAACCCGACGCCGGAACATTTACTACTGGTGAAACCGTGAAGATTGCCTACGTTGATCAAAGCCACGAAAAACTAACGGCCGATAAAACCATCTACAACATTATTGCAGATGGGGAAGAAGAGTTTGAACTTGGTGGTCGTCGCGTTAACGCCCGTGCATATTTGAGTCGTTTCAACTTTTCTGGTCAAGATCAAAACAAGAAGGTTGGCGTTCTTTCCGGTGGTGAACGCAACCGCCTGCATCTGGCAATGGCGCTTAAAGAAGGAGGGAACGTATTGTTACTCGACGAGCCAACGAACGATCTTGACGTCAATACACTTCGTGCACTTGAAGAAGCTCTTGACGGTTTTGCCGGCTGTGCAGTAATCATCAGCCACGACCGCTGGTTCCTCGACCGTGTCTGCACCCACATTTTAGCCTTTGAGGGCGATGCTAATGTGTACTACTTTGAAGGTGGCTATTCCGACTACGAAGAGAATAAGCGCAAGCGACTTGGCAATACAGCGGGCACGCGATTTAAGTACAAGAAACTCAAAAAGGACGGGGTATAGTCCGCATTACCCATTATTTTCTTCCCAACACTTAGACAAAAGCACACCACATGAAGATCGCATACGGCTGGTTAAAAGACTACTTCCCTACCGATATTTCTTTAGACAAGGCCTTAGAAATACTCACAGATATTGGTTTGGAGGTTGAAGGCACCGAACCTTTTGAATCCATTCCTGGAGGACTAAACGGAGTGGTTGTGGGGCACGTTTTAAGTTGTGAAAAACACCCAAACGCCGATCGCCTTTCGCTTACACAGGTTGATATTGGAGAACATGAACCACTGCAAATTGTATGCGGCGCGCCCAATGTTTCTTCTGGCCAGCATGTTCTGGTTGCTTTGGTTGGCTCTACCATTTACCCCAATGATGGCGAACCGTTGAAAATCAAAAAAGGAAAAATTCGCGGAGAGGTATCATTCGGCATGATTTGCGCTGAAGATGAATTAGGCTTGGGTACATCCCATGACGGCATCTTGGTGCTCGACAAGGTTTACAAACCCGGAACACCAGCCGCGGATATTTTTGACGTGTTTAAAGACGACATTCTTGAAATAGGCCTTACCCCAAACCGCACCGATGCCATGGGGCATTACGGGGTAGCACGTGACCTAAACGCTGCGTTGCGTAGCAGGCATAATGTTCACATTCCGCTCAACCTCAAGTCAACATCCGACTTTGTGGTTTCCGACACTACAAACCCCGTAAAAATCACCATCGAAAATAAAGAGCGCTGCTACAGGTATGCAGGTCTCCGTATCTCAGGCATTACCATGGGTCCATCGCCGGCTTGGATGCAAGCGCGACTGAAATCCATTGGATTACGCCCCATCAATTTTGTTGTTGACGTAACCAATTACGTACTCCACGAAACAGGACACCCGCTTCACGCCTTCGACGCCAATAAAATAGCCGGTCAGCACATCATTGTTAAAACAACAGAACCCGGTACCGTACTCACCACACTTGATGATGTAGAACGAAAACTCCATGAAGAAGACCTCTGTATTTGCGACGAAAATGGTCCATTAGTATTAGCTGGAGTATTTGGAGGTGAACGCGCAGAAGTAGACAACAACACCATAGATGTATTTCTAGAAAGTGCCTTGTTTAACCCTGTAAGCATTCGCAAAACAGCTCGCCGTCACGGATTGAATACTGACGCCTCATTCCGCTACGAGCGCGGTGTCGATCCCGAAATGAGCATTTATGCTTTACGACGAGCAGCCTCACTGATAAAAAGCATTGGAGGTGGAAAAATCACCATGGACATAGATGACGTGTACCCCACTCCTGTAAAACCGTTTGACGTCACACTTCGCATAGACAAAGTAAAAGCACTCATCGGAAAGGACATACCATCAGCAACGATTAAAGAAATTTTGAGTTATCTCGACATCAAAATTAAACATAAGGGCGAAAACACCTTATTGCTTCAAGTCCCAGCTTACCGTGCCGACGTTACTAGGGAAGCCGACCTCGTAGAGGAAGTTCTGCGCATTTACGGGTTCAACAATGTTGAAGTGAGCGGCAAAATGACCATCAGTGTACCCACTTCCAAACCAAACCAATTGGCGCAGTTAGAAGAACGCGTCAGTAGAGAGCTTAGTGGTCGAGGGTTTTATGAATGTGTGAACAATTCGCTTACTAAACACCGATACGGAACCCCTAACGCCGTTGAAATGGTGAACCCCTTGAGCAAAGATCTCGGCATTATGCGAACGAGCATGATACCTGCTTTAGCTGAAAACGCAGCCTACAACATCAATCGACGCAACAAAAACATCCGTTTTTTTGAATGGGGAAATGTCTATCACAAAGATGGCGATAGCTACGTTCAAAACGCACGCTTAGGAATGCTCATCAGTGGACTAGCGAGCGAAGAAAACTGGTTAACCTCCACAAAAGAAAGCAGCGTATTTCATCTTAGCGGTATTATTCATAGCTTTTTACGCAACTGGAACATTGATATAACCGACTATAAAGAATGTGATCACCCACACTTGGAAAGCGGCATATCCCTTTACGCAAAGTCCGTTTGGATTGCCGACATTGGGATTGTATCTGGTAGTCTATCCAAACAAATTGACCTCGATCAAAACACCTATGCGGCAGAACTTAACTGGGAGTGGCTGCGTGAAACGATTGACAATCGCACCTCTACATACAGCGATATCCCAAAATTCCCTGCTGTTCGACGCGACTTAGCCGTTGTCATTCCCAAAAACGTTCGCTATACAGACCTAGAAAGAGCCGCAAAACAAGCAGAGCGAAAGTTGTTGACATCCGTGAACCTCTTTGACGTTTATGAAGGAAAGGGCGTGCCTGACGGGAACATTTCTTATGCGTTATCGTTTGTACTTCAAGACAAACAAAAAACCCTTACCGACAAGCAAATCGACAAGGCGATGCAAAAGATTCAACATGCGATTGAAAACGGTTTCAATGCTACGCTTCGCGGATAACACCTCATGCTTACCATTGCATACTCCGACATTTATCAACACCCCCTGCCGGAAGGTCACCGGTTTCCCATGGCCAAATATGAACTTCTGCCAAAACAACTTTTGTTCGAAGGCACCGCTACGGAAGAGAATTTTTTTATCCCAAAAGCAGCCGATGAACAGGCCATTTTACGCGTTCACGATAAAGCGTACTGGCAACGGTTGCGCGCATTGCAATTATCGAAATCTGAGCAGCGGCGCTCCGGGTTTCCCTTGAGTGCGGATTTGGTAAATCGCGAAGTCATCATTGCCGGGGGAAGCATGCAAAATTTGGATTATGCTCGCAAATACGGTTGTTCACTTAACATTGCCGGAGGCACACATCACGCCTATACCAATCGAGCGGAGGGATTTTGCCTGCTCAACGACATCGCCATATCGGCAGCATATGGTATGGAGACTTTCGACTTAAACCGAATACTTGTTGTTGATTTAGATGTACATCAAGGCAACGGAACCGCCGAAATATTCCGCAATGAACCACGGGTGTACACGTTTAGCATGCACGGCGAAAAAAACTACCCCCTCCACAAAGAGATTTCCGATTGGGATATACCATTGCCAGATCATACAAGTGATAACGACTACCTCAATACATTATCCGATGCCTTGCCCGTGCTACACAGAAAAGTGGATCCGGAGGCCATTTACTTTCAAGCCGGAGTGGATGTTCTTGCCACAGATAAGTTAGGCCGTCTTGGAATGACGCAAAACGGATGTCGCCAGCGAGATATCTTGATTTTGGAGTACGCCTACCGCAACAGCATCCCCGTAATGGTGAGCATGGGAGGAGGCTATAGCGTACAATTAGCCGACATCGTAAATGCACACGCCACAACGTATAGAGAAGCACAGCGAATTTTCTTTTAATCATTTAGCTATTCCTTGTATATTTGTACATTGTTTTTGCGTTATTACATCACAGAAACACTGTTTTTATTTTTGAATGACTGAAAAATTTTGATGCAACTTACAATGAAAAAAATCAGCACCTTTTTGGCTGCCGTCTTTTTACTGGGACTAACATCATGTTCCGACGACGACACCGCATTGATGGAAGGCATTTGGGAGCTCAGCTCTTATGAAGAACGCTATACAAAGGTTCGCTATCTCGGTGGTGGTAATACAGTAACGGTTACCAGAAATTCCGATTTGGTGGATGCAACACGCAGGTGGCGTTTCTCACTCGATCCACAAGAATTAGACTTTGATGGCTTTCTAGAAGTTTCAAAAGAAGAACTTGAATTATCCAACGGAGACACCTTAAACTACAATTTTTCAGTTATCGAAAATGATTTGTTTGGCTCACCACAACCATGGGAGATTAGTGAAGATGAGAAACTCATTCTCGGCTCGCTTCCTCGCCAATTTGAGTGCACGTATAGTGTAGATGAAAATTCACTCAGCGTTCGCATCAACAAGAGCAGTGGTGACGTTACCCACACAATTCAATATCACTTTAGACGTTAATCACACTAAATGACCAATATGAAACGTACACTTATAACAGGTGTTTTTGCATTGAGCACCCTAATTTTCACCCAGTGCCGAAGCGACGATGAAAATGGAAACGGCGGTAATGGATTTGGAAACGCCGCCGACCCAATCAACAACGTAGAAACATCACCAGATCTTTTTGGAGCGATTA
Organism: Cryomorphaceae bacterium; assembly: GCA_007116495.1. Lineage (GTDB taxonomy): Bacteria > Bacteroidota > Bacteroidia > Flavobacteriales > Schleiferiaceae > CSBr16-58. The sequence goes on from SKIJ01000116.1 coordinate 11,902, forward strand.
TAAACTCCGGTGACGTACTTGCTAAGTCCGTGACTGCAGAAAGCATACTTCGCTACGCAAAGTTGTACGAGAGTGCGGAAAAGCTATTTTTAATTCACATCCCAAGTGAGGGGACAGATTTACACAATGTGGATTACAATCGTTTGGAAGTATTATTTCCTCCGCTAGCATCACCCACTGATTTCTACATTAACGAAAACGTTTTTCAACCGTCAAGCCCGGAGAATATATCGTTTTTCGAAAACTTAGCACCCATCGAAACAGCAATAGCAGGTGTAAACCACATCGCTCGTGTGCGCGGTGACTCTGTAATCGTTAACGCGCGCGTCGAGTTTTTCGACAACATCAACCGGAGACAGTTTTTTGTTGCTTCCTATTTATGTGCTGAGTTGCCTGCGGAAAACTTTGAACCCGGCGTTGCGGATTTCACTGTACCCACCATCAACAACTTCCTTTCTAACGCAGATGATGCCAGTATTTTTATAAACGATTTTCCTAATGATTCGCTTATCATTTTCGAAACGAATGAGAAATACATTCACCGGTACGTCGTAATTGGAGAGCCGGAAACACCTTTAGGTGTTGCGTTGGGAGAAGTCAATTTGTTTGGCCTTGAGTTCTCCTCGAGAGATGTTTTGGGAACATCGCAAACACCCATACGTATGGCGCTGCCAAAAACACACCCCATTGCTGAATACGCCACAGGTTACGGCATTTGGACGGTTATGTACGAATACGAAGAAGAGGTTGACCCGGATGACCCCAATGGTCCCCCACTTATTGAAATAACGATGATAAACAGTCGATTCTCTACAATCGATTAAATCCTGTTTTTTTATCACACTAAAAAAGGCGTAACTCTAAAGAGTTACGCCTTTTTTAGTTTACATACTGTACGGCTCCTTACGTTCTAAACGTCTATTTTTGCGTAGCGTGCATTTTGCTCGATGAATTCACGGCGAGGAGGCACATCGTCGCCCATGAGCATTGAGAAGACGCGATTGGCTTCAGCAGCATTATCGATGGTAACCTGACGCAATGTGCGATTCTCCGGATTCATTGTCGTATCCCAAAGTTGTTCTGCATTCATTTCACCAAGACCCTTGTAGCGCTGTACACCAACTCCGGATTCATTTTCACCGCCAAGTTCTCTCGCTATTTGCTCGCGTTGTTGCTCGTTCCAAGCATACGTTTGCTTACTGCCTTTTTTAAGTAAATACAACGGGGGTGCCGCTATATAGATGTACCCATTTTCAATGAGTTCTTTCATATACCTAAAGAAGAACGTTAAAATAAGCGTGGCAATGTGCGAACCATCGACGTCGGCATCACACATAATCACAATTTTGTGGTATCGCAACTTTGATGTATTTAGTGCCTTCGCGTCGTCTTCCGTTCCAACACTAACACCCAGTGCGGTGTAGATATTGCGAATTTCTTCGTTTTCAAACACCTTATGCGACATGGCCTTCTCCACATTGAGAATTTTACCTCTCAAGGGAAGGATTGCTTGGAAATTTCTATCCCTACCTTGTTTTGCTGTTCCTCCCGCAGAATCACCCTCAACCAAGAAAATTTCGCACTGCATAGGATCCGTTTCGGAGCAGTCTGATAATTTACCGGGGAGTCCGGCTCCGCTCATCACATTCTTGCGCTGAACCATTTCCCGTGCTTTTCTCGCGGCAACCCGTGCTTTTGCAGCTAAAATCACCTTCTGCACAATGGTTTTGGCATCATTGGGGTTTTCTTCGAGAAAGTTGGTAAGCATTTCACCAACGAGCTGGTCAACTGCTCCGGAGACCTCACTATTGCCGAGCTTTGTTTTGGTTTGACCTTCAAACTGAGGCTCCATTACTTTAACAGAAACAACGGCAGTGAGCCCCTCGCGGAAGTCGTCACCGGCAACGTCAACCTTTTCTTTAGTCAACAATCCACTTTCGTCGGCGTACTTCTTAAGCGTGCGCGTAAGTGCTCTTCGAAAACCGGTAAGGTGTGTTCCCCCTTCATGGGTGTTAATGTTATTGACGTAAGAGAAAATATTTTCCGCATACGTCGTATTGTAGTGCATGGCAACTTCCACAGGAATACCCGCACGCTCCCCTTCCATATGAATAACGGTGGGAATGATTTTTTCGCGGGTTTCGTCTACGAATTCTACAAACTCAATAAGCCCTTTTTCGGAATAAAATGACGATGAGCGATGCTTACCGTCTTCATCGGTTTCACGTTCATCCATTAAGGTTATACGAATGCCTTTGTTCAAAAACGCAAGCTCGCGTATACGCAATTCGAGTATATTGAATTGATATTCTGTATCACTAAAAATGGAGTCGTCAGGCTTAAAGGAAATGTGTGTTCCTCTGTTGTTGGTATCGCCAATTTCCTTAACTGAATATTTTGGAACACCAATGGAAAACTCTTGCTCGTATTGCTTTCCGTCGCGGAAAACGGTGGCTTTAAGATGGGTTGAAAGAGCGTTCACACAACTCACACCCACACCGTGCAAACCACCAGATACCTTATAGGAATCTTTATCGAACTTTCCACCGGCGTGAAGCACTGTCATAACAACCTCCAAAGCAGAACGCTGCTCTTTTTCATGCATATCAACCGGGATTCCTCTACCGTTGTCTTTTACGGTAATGGAATTATCTTCGTGAATGATAACATCAATCGTGTCACAGTGACCAGCCATGGCTTCGTCAATGGAATTATCGATGACCTCATAAACTAAATGGTGTAATCCCTTTACGCCCACATCACCTATATACATTGCGGGACGTTTGCGAACTGCTTCAAGACCTTCTAAGATCTGAATGCTACTGGCACCGTATTCTTTTTTATCACTCATAGTAGCTGAAATTGATATACAATTAATTGGTTTAAAATGTGTTCCACTAAAACACATATGGCAGATTTAGCTGTTGATGAAACAGGAGTAATCATCCGCCTTTGAACAAATATACGAACCTTTGCTACGAAATCACCATACCACACCACCCTAAAACAAGCAGTTTTCCACAGTTTTTTTAACATCTAAGCGCCGAAGTGATCACGCATCACCATACGAATCATTGACACTCCTCTTAAATGATTATATGGCAGCAAATAAAAAAACTGCAAAGCACGTTTAAGCACTTTGCAGTTCTGATAAAAATTTGCACCTAAACAGGTACTCTGAACCGATAACTTACTTGGCGATAACCTCGAAGTTGTATTCAAGAGCTACTTCACGGTGTAAGCGAATTTTTGCAGTATACGAACCGAGAGATTTAATGGTATTACCGGGAATTTGAATGTATTTCTTATCCACCTGGAATCCATTTTCACTCAAGGCTTCCGCAAGGTTTTGGTTGTTAATGGAACCAAAAAGCTTGTTTCCACTTCCGACTTTTGCGGAAATTTTGAGCTCAAAGGACTTGATGTTCTCGGCCAATTTATTGGCTTCGTCAATCAATTTTTGTTCTTTGTGAGCTTTTTGCTTCAAGTTCTCTGCCAACACTTTACGTGCTGAGTCGGTGGCCAATTCGGCCATACCTTGTGGGATGAGGTAGTTGCGAGCGTAGCCGTGCTTTACGGTCACGATTTCGTCTTTAAACCCCAAATTTTCCACATCGGCTTTTAGAATGATGTCCATCGTGTCAATTATTTTAGGTTATCAGCTACGTAAGGCAACAAAGCCAAGTGGCGTGCGCGCTTTACAGCTACGGCTAATTTGCGTTGGTATTTTAGTGATGTACCGGTGATACGGCGTGGCAACAATTTTCCTTGATCATTGAGAAAACGCAACAAAAAGTCGGCGTTTTTGTGATCGATGTGCTTGATGCCGTAACGCTTAAAGCGGCAAAACTTCTCGTTGTTGCCCGTATCGATGGTCAGCGGCTGAAGGTAGCGGATTTCCGATTGGTTGGTTTTTCCTGCTACGTTATCCAATTCTGTACTCATGGTTTGATATCGTTTAGGCGTTAGTATTCATTTTTTGACGACGCTTTTCGGCGTAATCCATGGCGTGCTTGTCGAATTTTACCGTTAAATAGCGCATCACACGCTCGTCGCGGCGAAGCTGCAATTCGAATTCAGCGATGATATCGCCTTCTGCATCAAACTCCAATAACGTGTAAAAACCACTTTTCTTCTTTTGAATGGGGTAAGCCAATTTCTTGAGCCCCCAATTTTCGCGGTGATTGAGTTTGGCTCCTTTGGTCTTAAGAATGCCCTCAAACTTTTCGACTGTTTCCCTTACCTGATCTTCAGATAAGACGGGATGTAAAATGAAAACAGCCTCATAGGTGTTAGTCATAACAACTGTTATTAATTAAACGTATAAATGTCCCTCTAAAAGGGGTGCAAAGATACGCATAAACACCTAACCTTCACAATACAATTACCATTCTTGTTCTAAGGAAGCATTAAAGACTTCCCACTCGGTGTTTTTGTACGCACCCGAACCAAAAAATTTGAGAATGGGCTCAATGCGATCCGGAGTTAAATAGCCTTGTACAGGTTGGGTAAGTAGGTTTAAATCACTATCCATATAGGCTGTAGTGGGGTAAGCCAAGCGCCCCTTAACGGCAAAGTTACCCGCAAAGGGATGGGTGGCATTGCGCCCTCTTTTACCGGGGTCGTATTGCTCATTTTCAAACGTCTTTCCGCGAAATGCAACGCGCTCATTCCCCTCTGCATTAAATTTCACTGCGTGAAAATGTTTGTTGATGTACGCCGCTACCTTAGGGTTGTTGAATGTGTTTTTGTCCATCATTTTACACGGACCACACCAAGTGGTGTACATATCTACAATGACGGGTTTGGGGTCTTTTTTTACGGCTGCTTCCAGTTCAGAAAAACTAATCCAGTTTACCGATTGAGCGGAAACACTCATACTTAAACACAAAAAGCTAAATAGAAAAAAACGCATCATGATGTATTCAAAAATTTATTCAAAAGTACAGTTTAAACTCGATTTACTCAACCTCATTTGGTAACCGATAAAAAAGAACGCAAGGCGTGCTCTGCCATTGCTATGGTTTGCTCGTGCGACAACCACGTTCTGATGTGCTGTTGTGCGGCTTTTCCCATTTGTTTTGTCTCTTCGGGATGAAGACTGCAATGCAAAAGGGCTTCGCCTAGTGCGCGTTCCTTTTTAATGGGAACCACACGCCCACATTGTTTTTCAATAACCAAACCTCTATTGCCCGGTATATCGGTTATAACCGGACAAACGGCAAGCTGCATGGCTTCCTGAACGGCCTTGGTAAGCGCTTCAGATCGCAATGATGGAAGCACCAACACCTGAGACATCGCAACAATGCGCAAAGCATCTGACCGAAAACCCAAACGATGAATGCGATTACTCATAGAACTTTCATTAATGGCTCTTTCGTAGGGCTCTTTATCCATGCCTTTTCCGATCAATAGCAGGTGCACGCTCGGGTTTTTCGCCAACCACTTTGTAGCCTTTAACAAATAAATCAACCCTTTAACGCGCCTAACATTCCCTACAAAAACAATGAAAAAACCGTCATCGGGCAAATTAAACGCACTTGGCGAAAACGGCTTTATGTCTTTATACCATTCAGACTTATGTCCTTTACGCATGACCTCCGTCTGCAATTTGCGGAATTTTGCTTGTTGATCAATATGCGCCTTTACAGCTTCGTGCAAACACAACACACCATCTACTCTTGGGTGAAGTACCTTGAGGTAGGATGTGGGATCATACCAATGCAAATTCCCTACTGAACCGCGGTATACTACAACGCGAACGGGATGGTTTTTAGCTGCTTTAATGCCGTTTACAACCACACGGTTGTTAAACAAGAGCATAAGCTTGACATCGTACGCATGCAATATCGAGGTCATGCGCTCTACCTCCTCCGGGTGGCGTCTACCTTTTATTTCGTAGGACTCAACCAGCATACCCTCTTCTTTAAAACGCGACAACCATGGTGAACTGCTGGGAATAAGCATGATTAACTTCCAACCTCGACGATGAAGAGAGATGAATAGTTCTGCCTCCGGACGAGCAGAAACGATATTAGCGTAATCACTGACAACCAAAATGGTGCCCATAGAACAGAATTACAAGTTACACGTATCACCAATAGTGTAGTCAGCTTTTCGCTGACTGTTGCGCACCATGATTTCGGCTAAGAAGCCGGTTAAAAACAACTGAGTACCCAATACCATGCTGATTAAACTGATGTAAAACCATGGGTTATCGGTAACCAGTATGGCCTTTACATTTTGTGAAACGGCATACAGTTTTCCAATTCCGATGAGCAATGCTGAGATGAAGCCAAATAAAAACATCAACGTCCCTAACCCTCCAAAAAAGTGCATAGGGCGTTTACTGAATCGAGACACAAACGCCAAGGTCACTAAGTCGAGAAAGCCATTGACAAAACGCTCTAAACCAAATTTGGTTGAGCCGTATTTGCGGGCGCGGTGCTGAACAACCTTCTCCCCTATTTTCGTGAATCCGGCGTTGCGCGCAAGAAAAGGGATGTACCGGTGCAGTTCGCCGTAAACCTCAATGTTTTTTACAACCTCATTGTTGTATGCTTTTAATCCACAATTAAAATCGTGTAGATGAATGCCTGAAATCTTTCTCGTTGCCCAATTAAACAGTTTGGTAGGAATGGTTTTGCTCAACGGATCGTAGCGTTTTTGCTTCCAACCGGAAACCAAATCAAAACCATCTTCAACGATCATTTTTCTCAGCTCGGGAATCTCATCTGGACTGTCCTGAAGATCTGCGTCCATTGTAATAACAACCTCACCGTCAACTTCACGAAATCCTGCATTTAACGCGGCGCTTTTTCCGTGATTTCTGCGAAAACGTATGGCCTTAACGCGATTGTTATTATCTGCTAAGCCGTTAATGACCGACCACGATTCATCCGTACTTCCATCGTCGACATACATTACATTGACATCTAAGTCGTGCTCTTTCGCAACGCGAAAAATCCAATCGTTGAGCTCCGGAAGAGACTCCGCCTCATTTAAAAGTGGTATAACTACCGATACATCAGGCATCGAATGGTCTTGTTTTTTTCATAAATGCTGCGATGATGGCAGATATAATCGCCGAGAATAACAGTCCTGTAAAAAAGCCACTTACTTGTTGTTTTACCCCAAATTGTTTCGTGTTTTCGAGGGTTTCAATCATTTCGTCAATCTGATCAGTTGCTCCACCAAAGCGCTCGGCCATGGCAATGGTATTTTCAATGGTTAAATTTTGAATTTCGTCAGCCGCAGCCGGGTCAACCACGTTAAACAATAGAATAATAAACACCGTCCCCAGCATAGAGTAAATGAGTGCCGTGAAAAAGGATACTGAAAATGCTTCTTTAAACGAGATGAACCCACCCAACCCCTGTCGGGCTTGAACAACGGCAACAATCAGTACAACAATGTTGATTAAAAACAACACAGACGTAGCCGTAAGGCTTACAAACCAGCCCCGATTACCTAAGTATGCGGTGAGGTAAAACGCAATATTTACAACAGCTAACGTTAGTCCCCATCGCGAGGCTTCGCGTTTAACGATGGGATCGATTGATGACAGCATATGGTAGTATTTATAAGTGCTACAAACCTACGCAAAAAAAGTCGTTTTATACAAGGATAAAAATCCTATCGTAGTTCCTATTTTTGTGCTAAATAAAATCCCAATTTTGTGAAAACATACACCTTCATTCTAAGCATTTTGTGCCTTACGGCGTTCAGTCAAACCTTTGAAGGAAGTTGGAAGGCCAAACTCAGCACCGGTAACCTTTCCCTTCGCATCAACATTCACATTGAACTACTAGAGGACGAAACCTATACCGGGACGTTCGACAGCCCCGACCAAGGGGCGTTTGACCTTGCTTTTTCTTCAGTTACGCTGTCCAATAACGCTCTGATTTGTGAAGCAGATAGAATGGGCGTTAAACTAACATTGGAAGCCATAAATGACAACAAATTAGAGGGACATTGGGAACAGGCAGGAAACGCATTTGACCTGCAATTTGAACCCCTAACAGATGATACGGCAGCCGTGAGTAAACCTCAAGACCCCCAACCTCCGTTTCCTTACATAGAAGAAAAAACGTTTTTTACCAATGCAGACACCGACACCATTCACGGAACCATTACCCTACCCAACGGCAAAGGACCATTCCCCGGTGTTGTCCTGATCACAGGCAGCGGGCCGCAAAACCGCGATTCAGAAATTCTTGGGCACCGTCCTTTCTTAGTGCTTGCCGATTACCTTGCGCGGAAGGGAATTGCCGTATTTCGTTACGATGAACGCGGCGTTGGGGAGTCCGGTGGACACTTTAACTCAGCAACCTCCAAAGACTTTGCCCACGACGCATCTTTTGCACTCAGGCATTTTGCAAAACACAAGTTAGTTGACAACAAACGCGTTGGACTTTACGGCCATTCAGAGGGAGGAATGGTAGCCGGCATCGTCAATACGGCGTTTACTCAACCAAACTTCATCATACTCGCTGCTGCTCCGGGTGTACCCATACCTGAATTATTGTATAAACAAAGCGATGACATCATGCGCGGGCAAGGCGTCGATGAAGAAACCCGAAAGGAAACACTACAACTAAATGAAACCATTTTTGAACTCATAGCGAGCAGCAAAGAACTCGATGATGCCATCAAAAAAGTTAATGGCTACTTTGAACAAAAAATTCGACGTGCCGAAAAAAACGAGGATACTAAAGACGTTGAAACCATAAAGGCCAACCAAGAAGAAATCAACCTAAGCATACTTACGCCCTGGTTTTTCTACTTCATTCATTTTGATCCCGAATGGGCTTACGAAAGCATCCGTGTTCCCACCTTGGTCATCAATGGAAAAACCGATTTACAAGTTTGGTGGGAAGACAATACTCAAGCAATCAAACACATCGTCAACGCACAAGGTTACACGAATATCAATGTGATCACCTACGAAAACCTTAACCACCTTTTTCAAACCTCGGAGAGCGGCTTACCTCTTGAATACGCCGCAAACGAAGAAACATTTAACGAGGCCGTTATGAAAGACATCGCTGAATTTATTTTAGCTCAAAAAAAAGGTAAGAAGATTGGCAAATGAGTTATAACAATAGCTGCATGTAAAAAGCATCTAACACATTATTATAGGCCATATAACTGATGATACAGTAATATCAACAAAGAGAATAGAGCAACATGAGCGACACGCGAAGCACCATAAAAGAAACCTTCAACAACCAAACGCAATTAACGGATAAGGAACTCGATTATATTTACGAGCAGAATCTTTTCAAACTATTTATACCTAAGGAATACGGTGGAGAGGCTTATCCTCTACCCCGCGCTTTAGAACACATTTTCAATGCCGGCAAACGAGATGGCAGTTTGGGATGGTGTGTTAATCTCGGAGCCGGTGCCGGATACTTTTCCGGCTTCTTTGACTCACAAGCCGCAAACGACATATTTGGCTCGCCTAAAAGCGTAATCGCCGGCAGCGGAACAAATTCGGGGACTGCCACGTATAAAAACAATCAATTTATAATTAATGGGGAATGGAGCAAATGCACGGGTTCGGCACACGCAACATTTTTTACCGTAAACGCCCTTTACGAAAACAATACTGTTAAAAGCTTTGCCGTTCCACGCCAGAGCGTAGAGATTGTCCCCTCGTGGGAACTCTTCGCCCTAAAAAAAACGTCATCAGACGGCATACGCATCAGCAATGCAATCATCCCAGAGATGTATTCGTTCGAAATGGGCGTGATAAAAAACAAACACGCATACGCCATACATCACTTGGACTTTATGCCATTTGCTCGCTATTGCATGGCGGCTGCATTCTACGGTATGGCCAAGTGCTTTGCTCATTCCGTTGAAACATTTAGCAACCTAGGAAAGGATCTCATTACGCTTATTTCGGATGGACAACACGACCTCATGGAACGCGCAACTCGTACTTGGAAACACTTAGACGATGGTGCGTCCATTAAACATGTTGACGGCCTACAGGAAAGCATTGGAAAGAATTGCCGCCAAATATTCAACAAAACAAACAATATCTTCTACGCTCACGGAATGCGACTTTCCGACGAAAATCATTACGCGCATTACGCTTATCGGGACGTACTGTTAGGAAGTCAACACTTTCTTCTGAAGTAACACCACACGTTACAAGATAATAGATATACTCTGACGTTCAAAGCAGATCACTAAAGGCAAATAACATATTTGGGTGATCGATATTTTATTCAGTAAATTTACCATCCATTACAGTATTAAATTTATTTGCTTAATTATATGAACGTAATATCTCGAAAACACGTTGCGATACTTGCCTTATCATTTGTTTTTCTTTCGGCTTGTAAAATGACATATGATTCGTTAAACCTCGATTACACAATTGAAGAATCTCAGGCAAACGTAAACGAAGGTAAGCGACTTACTACGGTTATGTGTGGTGTTTGCCACTACGACCAAAAAACAGGTCAAATGACCGGCATACACATGGTCGATGTTCCGCCGGCATTGGGGAAAATTGTTTCGAGCAACATCACCCAACACAAAGAGAAAGGGATTGGAAACTATACAGATGCAGAGTTAGCGCAAGTCATTCGCACGGGAATTGCAAAAGACGGCAAGTTGATTCCGTTTATGCAAAAACCCAACCTATCTGATGAAGACCTTAGAGACATCATCGCTTTTTTGCGGTCTGATGATCCCACTGTACAGCCATCAGACGTGGACCCGGGCTCAACTGAATTAACGGGATTAGGCAAGATGGCCATCCGAATGGAAAAACCAACGCCGTGGAACCACCCGATTTCAAAACCCAGTGCGTCCGACACACTAGCTTTCGGGAAGTATCTGATTGACAACCTAGCATGTTATGACTGCCACTCAAAAAGCTTTGCTAAGGTCGATAAAATAAACATTGAAAAATCGAAAGGTTTCATGGGGGGAGGAAACAAGCTCTACAACAAATTGGGCGAAGAAGTCTTAAGTCCTAACCTCACTCCACATATAACGGGCATAAAGGAATGGAGCGAAGAAGACTTTAAAAAAGCAATCACAAAAGGCTTTAACAAAGACAATAAAGTCATTTCCTACCCCATGCCGCTCTATCCAGACCTAAAAGACCACGAAATTTCAGCTATGTTTATTTATCTAAAATCGATTGACCCCATCAAAAACGATATATAGGTTTACAGATGATTACAAAAAAAAACACATACGTTATTCTTGCCTCATTTTTGTTTTTGTCTACTCAAGCTCTTGATATATATCAATCAACAACTCCGGTAGAGAAAAGCAAAGACGAGGGCAAACAGGTATTTGAAAGGTTTGCCTGCAATAGTTGTCACGGCAATTCGGGTGAAATGGAAGGCGATTTCAGCACTCTAAAGGAGCGTTTCACTGCAGAAACTTTACCCGAGTACATTAACAATCCTCAAGCCTACGACAACAAACAAATGCCTGTTTATGATGGTATGATTAGCGACAGCGAAATGGAAGATTTGGTTGCTTACTTGTTTCTACTGGGTGAAGAACTGAATCGTTCAGATGATTAAATCTTCGCGCGCTTGCGCTCGTGCTCTTTCAAAAAGATCTTACGCAAACGAAGACTTTCGGGGGTTACCTCCACGTATTCGTCACCTTGGATGTATTCGAGGGCTTCTTCCAAACTAAACTTGATGGGTGGGGTCAACTTCATCTTGTCGTCGGCTCCGGATGAACGCATGTTGGTCAACTTCTTGGTCTTGGTCACGTTCACGGTCATGTCGCCGGGACGACTGTTCTCACC
>SKIJ01000025.1 GCA_007116495.1 Cryomorphaceae bacterium
CCGTGTACTGTGGCTGTTTCGGTTAATTCCAAAGACTCGGTAGCAACGATGGAGCCGTTAAGCGATCCACTGATGCTGGCCTTGGCACAGAATATTTCACCCTTAAATTTACCCTTTTCTCCGATGACAAATTTGCCTTTAATGTTGGCTTTACCCACTACTTCGCCGTCGAGGCGGAAGTCACCGTCGGAGGTTATATCACCTTCTATTACCGTTCCCTGTAATATGCGATTGCTTATGGCAGAAGGTGCCGGAGCTGATTTAGAGGATTTAATCATCGTTAATGCTTTTTTTGTAATTGAGGGCACAAATGTAAGGTGGAAAAAAGGAATGATGGCACAGTTATCCATTTATTATATGGAAAACCAAACCGTTAGAAGTTATCCGAGTTGAATTTAACCTTAAAAAACATGTCGTATTCGTAAACAGCTTCTTCCGCATACATCACTTTAAAGTTGGACTGCGATATTACGAAGTGATCATAACCTGTTTTGGGCAGATAGGTTTGCACATCGGGATCCAACTGAATGGCTTCGAAGTAGTCCATGGCCGATTTTGCTTGCTTAAAACCGCTGATGATCACAAGCTGCTTTTCCTCTCCCATCATAATGTTGCGGCTTTTTAGGCGCTGATTGGAAAACACCTTCATGTTGAAATCAGATATGGTATTGCGTATGCGATTGAAGTCGGTACTGTTCTTTGGCAAAATGAGAACGTACTGATGCGCTTCGTTGGGGTTGTAGGTAAACATGGCCTCCACTTCAGGAGACAAGGGACTACCAAAATCAGACGGCCCTCCCAAGTAATCAATGATGTATTGTGCTTCAATGGCGACGGGGTCTCCTTCGTATTTCTCGGTAATCGCAACAAGTTCATCTAAGAAAACCGTCATTTCGCCTTCACTGCCAATGCACAGCGCAAGAAGCAGCTCCAACTGAGGTAAAAGATCCGTTTCGGCGTAGTCAACAATACCTTGCTGACACATCTTTTTTGCCTTTTTGTATTGATTGCGTTCAAACGCTGCATGGGCTTCGCGATAGAAAACCTCTGCAATGGAGTCGTGACCGGCGTCGTTATCGGGATCTAAACTCCCATCCAAAAGCTGCGCAAATGGAGTGTGTCCGTATTCACTTTGTAATTTGCCACAGTAGTTGTCATTTTTCTCTGCCTGCTTGGTTTCCCGAGTCATCAGACAAAGGGTATATAATGTACGGGGTTCAAAATCAGCGCCCGGATAGCGCTTCATAAGTTGTTCATATATATCAACCGCTTCAATAAAATCCTCCAGTACATCGCGATACACTCTACCCGCGCCCTCATGGGCATTGATGATGCGCCCATGCGAAGCGTCTAATGAATCTTCTTCAAACGGGATTCGACTCAGATAATATGCGGGATTCATTGGATCTTGGGTGGAATCTGTTGGCTCTCCTTCGCCTTCGCTCTCACCTTCACCGGGCACGAAATTGCTCACAGAGGTCTTGTTTTTACGCCGCCAGTTGTCTTCAAGTTTTCGCGTTCCCCAACGGTTGGAAAACTGAGTAACACCATCGTTGCGCTGCGTATCATCGTAAAAATACCACTTACCGGAACGCTGTCCACCCATGCTGAAACCACCACCTCCCGGTGCTACAGGACCTCCTCGTACGGCCTCGGCGCGTTCACGAGCAGCTTTTTCCTTTTCGAGTATGCGAATGCGCTTTTGAATCAGCTTATTGCGCTCCTTCTCCGGCATGGTTGCCATAGCCTGTAAGCTGTCTTCTACTTCGATTGTATTGAGGTGCCGCACTAATTCCGCTAAACTTTCCTTTTTCTTTTCCACCTCTGCATACCGATGGTGCTCACTGGGAAGAGACTGGTGTGCCGAGTCGTAATGACCGGCAGCATCGATGTACTCGCGAAAATCAAAGTGAAGTTCGCCCTTGCGCAGATGAGACAACCCCAGCTGGGTTTGGTTTGTCGTATTGGTACGAATGGATTTTTCTAAGTATTCAAACGCTTCGGGAATGAGGTCTTCCTTGATGCTGATATCGGCCATCGCGTAGTAAATCTGATCGCGATTATCGTAGTTCTTATCGCTCTTTGCCATTTTGCGAAGCTCAGCATAAACGGGTGCGCTTTCTTGTAAGTAGGGATCAAAGTTTCTTACCCGCGCCATTTGTGCGGCAAAATAAAACTCGTAAGGAGGCTTCATTTTTACGACTTTGGCATACAGCTCAGAGGCCTCGTAGGTGTTTCCAATTTCTTCCTGAAGCTGGGCTTGAATGTAGCGAAAACGCACCTTCCTTTCCTTGCCGATGCGTTTGGAAATTGCCTCTTCCAGCAGCTCACTGGCCTTCTGGTATTCTTTCTGCTTGATCTTCATTTCCGCATACGAAGCCAATATTTCTTTTTCCAGCTTTTTCGGCACTTTGGTGTTTTGATAAAGCTTGTCGAATTGTTCCTGTGCGCCGGAAAAATTCCCGGAAAGCACATAGGTACGCGACGCCCAAAGTCGCGCTTCGTGAACCAAATCTTCTTGAGGAAACTCCACGATGATGTAGTTGAACGCCTCCAAGGCAGGAAACCACATCCGCCGGTATACCCTTGACTTTCCAATGAGCAAATACGAATCGTCGATGTACTTATTCTTCTGGTCGCGACCAAATACCATCGAGTGTTCCTTGATGGTTTTAACGCCTTTTTCTTCGGCGCGCTCCATATCGCTTTCTATACTCGCAACTTGCGCCTCTTCAGGCCAAATGTAAATTGGTAAAATGTTGAGGTAGTCGTCTTCGTGACCATTTTCAATGGCATTAACTCCTTTGATGAGCGCTTCGTTTCCGTTGAACAAGGGATTGTACTTTGACGCCAACATATGCCAATTCCGGCTCAGCCAAGTATCTTTCGTACGGCTACAGCCCGGCAAAATCACCAACACTATTAAGATGATTTTCAGGAAATTAATGCTGCTTGTTCTCAAGTGTTTATTCAGATATTGTTACCCTCTGTATGTCTCTAACGAAAACGATGCAAAATTAGTGTAACAAAAATGAATAATTCATTGACCTCTAAAAATGTTTGCATAAAACAAAGGTGCATAACATGACTAGGGTATGATCAACAACACAAAAAAATCACCCCTGTGAAGAGACGTACAATACCTTTGCAGCATCGACAAAAATATAATTCACCTATAGACTTTTAATATGAAAGCATACAGCACAATTGTCGTTATGTTATCCGCATTGTTTGTGATTGGAGGCTGCTCCAACAACAAAACACACGAAGAACACCTCGACGATATTCGCGAATACATTGCAGGCAATAACATTGATGCCATTGAAACTGAGAGTGGTTTATTTTACAGTATTACCAACGAAGGCAATGGTGCCAAACCTACCGAAAACAGCGATGTGCGGGTCAACTACAGAGGTCAGCTCTTAGAGGGGAATGTATTTGACCAGCACGAATCACAAGAAGGGTTGCGCTTAAATTTGCAACAGGTCATTGAAGGATGGCGCGAAGGTCTCGTGCACTTTCCCGAAGGAAGCTCGGGCATCTTACTTGTCCCACCCAGCTTGGGCTACGGAGAAAATCGCGTTGGAAACATCCCCCCAAATTCTGTTCTTATTTTTGACATTACCTTACTGCGGGTTTTTTAGTATTGAAATGCGTTACATATTCTCATAAAGGTGCTGTAATTTAGCCCCTCGTCATCACACTAGAAACGCAGTTGATTGATGCCTCGTCAATGATCTGCACAATAAAAAATACTATGCGCTGGATCATTCGTATTGTTATCGCCATACTGGCTCTGATCGGGTTACTTATCCTCGGACTATACATTACCGGAAATGGTTACTTAATCAAAGGCGTTCGCGCTACTTACCTTAGAGGAGAAGTCTCAGCTACCTTCGACGACAAGACATTTTTTGCACAGCGAACCATAAAAAACGGATCATCGATACAACCATTACCACAACACAGCGAATACGGTGCGTTTGCTTTGTCGAACGACATACTGTTGATGCTCGAAGAAACCGAGGCTTCGGCATTCATCATCGTAAAAAACGATTCCATTCTTTACGAGCGTTATCCGCTAACCGATGAAGCGTTTACCTCAAATTCGTTTTCCATGGCAAAAACAGTGGTAACGCTCATGGCGCAAATTACGCATCAAAACGGTACGCTTTCGTGGAACGATAAACTCACCAAATACATTCCCGAATTAGAAGGTGAATTTGCCGATAGCGTTAGGCTTTATCACTTGAGTACCATGACGGCTGGTTTAAAATGGCAAGAGCAATATAAAAACCCGTTTTCAACCATGGCAAAAGCGTACTACGGTAAAGACATAGAGGGCTTGGTAACGGGGAGTCCCGTCCACCGCATGCCGGGAAAAGAATTTGAGTACCGCAGTGGCACTACCCAATTACTGGCCATAGCACTGATGCGCGCAACCGGAGAATCTCTAAGTGATTTGGCGTCGGAGCTTTTGTGGAAGCCGCTTGGTATGGAGGGAAACGCCTCCTGGCACCTTGATATTGAAGATGGAATGGAGTTGGCGTATTGCTGCATCAATGCCCGAGCACGTGATTTTGCCCGCCTCGGGATGATGGTTAAAAATCACGGTAGGGTTAACGACGTAAGCATTGTTGACAGCGCATTCATCGCCACTGCACGATCCCCTTACCGTTCACCGGAATACGGTTGGTCTTTTTGGATAAGCAAACGAGACAATGTTGACGTAGGCTATTTCCGGGGAGTGTGGGGGCAATTCATTATCCCTATACCCGAACGAGATGTAGTTGTGGTTCGTCTCGGAAAACAACACATGGAAAAAAGCGATGGCATTCACCCCGACGATGTGCACCGCTTGATCGACTTTGTAATGGAGACGTTGTAAAAACCGAATTAAATAAAGACTTTAATACTCGTCTTCGTTCCAAAGAAAATCTTCCTCAGAAGGATAGTCCGGCCATATTTCTTCGATGGACTCATACACTTCGCCGTCTTCATCTTCGATGGCTTGCAGGTTTTCGATGACCTCCAAAGGAGCACCGGTACGAATGGAGTAATCAATCAACTCATCTTTCGTTGCCGGCCAAGGAGCGTCACTTAAATAAGATGCCAATTCGAGCGTCCAATACATATTGAGTCTTCTTTAAATTTTTTGCAAAAATAAACGTATTTTCCAACGGACAAAATCTTTTTTTACTTTGACGTAAAATGTTTAAGATCTTGAAATCCAGGGCTTTTCTTCAACATCTAACACATGTGCTGTAAACCGTGCCAGTGTAAATAGGTAGTCGGAAAGCCTGTTTAAGGTACGTACAATGTGATTATCAACGTCAGAATCAACAGTGGTTAAATGCACTACCAAACGCTCTGCACGTCGACATACGGTTCTGGCGATGTGCACAAACGAAACACGGCGTTCCCCACCCGGCAACACAAAATTGGTCAAAGGCGGTAACGATTCGGTCATCCGATCTATTTCACTTTCCATTTCCGAAATGACGTCTTCGCGTAAGTCGTTGAGATACGACCTTCCCTTTTCATTTTCGGCGGCCAGGTGACTACCCATCAAAAATATGTCGTTTTGGAGATCGCGTACAAATTTACTCTGGTGTGCGTCGGGGCATTCATCGGCTATTAGCCCAAGCCAAGCATTTAACTCATCGAGCGTGCCGTAAGATTCTATGCGGATATCAGATTTAGAAACCCGATTACCTCCAAGTAGTCCGGTTGTCCCTTTATCGCCTGTGCGTGTGTATATTTTCATCGTGGTGGTGATTAATCAAGATTTATTTGAATTCCGTTTCCGGTCAATTCTATACGGTTTAAAATAGGTGTTAGGTTTTTCTTTCCCCAAGCGTTTTGTGCCAAGTAAAAAAGAACGTCAAAAGTAAACAAAAACAACCCTTGCATGGAAAAAGAAACCCCAAAACCTTCCATCATTTCCGGATTGTCAAATCGGTTTGCCACATTTGCCATCCACAATCCACCGGTAATGTAAGCCAAATCGAGTCCGGCATTAAACAGCAAACTGCGTTTGGTATCTTCGTGTAATTTGAGCAATCCTGAGAATGACGCATCATCAGGGCGCTTCCGTGCAGTGTAGTAACCCAAACCCGCCAAGGCAAGATTAACGCTGTTCCAAGAGATATTCCCGATGTGAAAATAATAATTAACGCCTTCGGTTTGCGTAGCCATCACCCCTCCCAAGGCCATATTAGATACAGCCCATCCGCCTAAAACCATCATGCCATGACGGTTCATTTTTAATTGGTCGTCGTATAACTTGTCGAGATCGTACTGGGCCTGAGTGTTTGGCGAAAAAAACAAACCTATAAACGTTAGGAAGATTGTGTATTTCATGATGTCTTAATTCAAGTTTATGACAAGCGACAAAACAAAAAGTTCGAGCAAAGGTTATCATCTTTTTCAAAAACGCAAATGCTATATTTGCAGCTTAAATAACCACTATGAGTTTAGAACTTTCCATCAACACTGCCGTAAAAGAGGCCATGAAAGCCAAAGATAAAGAACGGTTGAGTGCATTACGCGCCATCAAAAATGCCATCATCATGGCGAAAACAGAAAAAGCCGGCACCGAACTAGACGAAAAAAAGGAGATTGCCCTTCTGCAAAAGCTGCAAAAGCAACGCAAAGAATCTGCCGCCATTTACCACGAGCAAGGTCGCGCGGAATTGGCTGCAGAAGAAGAACTGCAACTTGCCGTAATCGAGGAATTTTTACCACAACCGCTTTCCAATGAAGAGCTTCAAGACATCATCGCCAAGGTAATTGAAGACGTAGGTGCTCAATCTCCTGCCGAGATGGGTAAAGTTATGGGTAAAGCCAACGCACAGATAGCCGGTAGAGCCGACGGAAAAACCATTGCCGATACCGTTAAGCAAATGCTCTTAAATCGCTAACCACCTATTTAAATCAAACATGCAATTAGAAACTGAAAAAGTACAGTGTTCTGCCGACGCAGCTACCATATTTAATCATCTCAACGGAAAATTTGAAAACTACAACGGCATCATGCCGGAGGATGTGGCTAAGTTTGAGTCAGACGACACCTCTTTTGTATTCGGAATGAAAGGTGTTCCGGAAATACGCCTCATTGATAAAGAAAGCATCCCCAACGAACGCATCGTGTTGACGGCTGCAAGTTCAAAACTCGATTTTGACCTCACCCTTCATCTCAACGAAAACGAAGCGGGTACGGAAGCGTGGTTTACGTTTGAAGGTGAATTCAACGCAATGATGCAAATGATGATTAAAAAGCCCTTGCAAACGTTCATCGACAAACTGATTCACAAATTAGGCGAGCGGTTTTCGTCGTAACACCAC
>SKIJ01000003.1 GCA_007116495.1 Cryomorphaceae bacterium
AATGAAAGTGGCGTTGAAATGATTGCCAATGGAAAAACCAACTGCGGAAACCTCAATATGATCCACGAGACAACTAATAAAAGAGACAGCACCAATAATGGTGTCGCTAATTTATACTTTGCCGCGAAAAAAAAGGCCACGGCAAAAAGAATCAACCACAAAAGGTTGATCTTATCAAATGCTATTTTTTTAGATGTTTTAAGCATCCGACTGCTTACCTCCCCCTCTCAAGAAAACCACCAATAAAGACAACACCAAACCACCGAGCAAGCCAATAAAGGTAAACATCCAAATAATGGGGCTGTATGGTTTATCCGAAGCAACCGGTCGTGATACCAAGGAGGCATACGAGTTTTCACTATTGTATAAGCGAAGCGTCTCTGCATACGCTCTTTTGATGACCGTCAGTTCTTCCATCAAGTGAAGCAGACGGGCGTGATTGCGTAAAAAATCACCACCTTTCAATTCCAAATTCTCTTTTAACCGCTTTATGCCTTCCTGGTTAATCAATCGTCCACTCGCTGCATCTACGGTACCTAAATATCCCCTAGCCACCTCTTTGGCTTGTACCTCATAATCTAGAATTTCGTAGGTTTGACTCATGTTGCTATGCACGCTTTGCACGGAGTCTATTTCATTGTTCTTGAACGCAATAACTCTTTCGAAATTATCGACTTCCTCACGGTATTTATTGCGCCATTCTTCTCTAACCGTTTTGTTGTAAGCATGAACAATCCCGTTGGCCACATTTTTAGCCATGACAGCGTTATCAAGGCGCACATCGATATCTACAGATTCGTAAAGCGTTTTCTTAAACCGAATGGCTCGGTTGTATTTTTTCGACAACTTGTGTTCAAACTGAGCGTCACTTTTATCCAATCCCCAAACCTTGTCTAAGGCAAATGAGTCAACCACCAAATCCATCACGTTTCGACCACGCAACCACTGCATCATTTGCTCAGTGGGACTTTCATTGGAGAAATTCTCTAAATTAATGGGATAAACAGTGGCTACAGAGCGATAGGTCGGTGTCATGGTCAACGCGCCTAAGGAAGCTGCGGCTCCGGAGATCAGTACAGATAGAACTATAAAGACACGATGTCTTTTAAACAAATGCTTGATGTCGCCAATATCAAAGAAATTGGTCGCTTTGGATGAATCCTGCATGATGGTGGTTTGGTAATTTTTTGCAAATATACAAGGATGAACATTTAATGCAGATGATGAGCTTTAATAACTTTACACCAAACGATTATTTTCACATTAATACTATTCTGTTAAGAAAAGTCAACGCTTAAATTTTTACCCAAACTGCTCTAAATAATTGTCCGTTGTAGTTCAACTGAATGACATACTGTCCAGCGGATAATTTACTGACATAAGGGGTGATTTTGTTGCCTAAAACATCGTAATTTGGTGTTGTGGTTCTCCCGTTCATATCGGTAAACGAAAGAGAATAAACATCTGCCTCATCAATGGTTTTTTGGAAAGAAAGATGGATGTTTGAGCCCGGATTGGGATAAATATCGAAGGGATTGCCCAATGTTTGTTTTAAAATGCGCATCATTTCTCCTGGACGCTTAACGGCAAAGTTTTCCAAGATGCTGATGTTTTCGCGCCATTCGTAAGTCGAACGTGGAATCTGCCAACGCTTGGTGTAATCGGGGATAAAAGGAGCTATTTCTTTGGTGATTTTATCGATTTCGCTGAGTAGATTCTCTGCGCTCAAGGTTGTTTGCATCAGGGTAAAAAAACGGTCTTGAAACTGTTTTTTAAAGTCTTTATTTTCCAACAATGAACGCAAAATATGAGTGGCCCATTCCCGATTGGGGTCGATACCTGTTTCGTTAAATGGCTGAGTATAGTGCGTGAAGTTATCTTCCCAATAGGTTCGCATGGCCGCGTCTAAGTCGTAAAAAATCCAACGCCATTTACCATCTGGCGTATTGGGACGCCAAAATTCGTGGTTGTTGTTTGGCCAATCGTAGTTGGCTAAGTATATCTGAGCAATATGGTAATCGATAAAATTATTTAGGTCGATGTAAGAGGCAATTTTATCCACATAGGCCGGGTCGTCCTTTGGGGTTTGATTAAGCACATTCAACATCTCTTGAAAATGGGCCCGACTCCCTTCATTGATGCGCATGTTGTTGGTTAGCCGCTCAATATCACTTTCATCAACGCCCGAAAGAGCCGATAAAAAATGGCGATCTCTTCGTTCCTTTAAAAAGTGTAAGGCCCAATACTCGCCGTTTAGAAACACCAATACAGGACGAAAGGCTTGGTAGTCTAATCCCAAGGGCTTGACAATGTTGGTGGTTAACTCATCTTTAAAAACAGTTTTGGTCCAATCACCCATAGGCGTATTCAGCAAAATCCGGCGGTAATTGCTGTGCGGCCTGTCCGCAAAAAAGGGATAGTTAAAGTTATTGGAGCCATACGCACTTCTGGCGTATAGCCTCAGTGACTTTTGTCCGGCACGCCTGGAGATTCCGCCATTAATTCTCACCCCCACCTGTTGATGTACGCCTACCTGTCCTACAGAATCAAAGTAGGTAAATGATGCGGGGCGCTCGTATTCTCTACCTCGCCGATAAGAATTGTCGAAGCCTGTATTTTCAAAATCAACCCCTGGCACATACATACCTTCCTCATCATCAAACATGTAATACGGGTCAATGATGACCGACACGATGGGGATGTGCATATCCATCGGATGGTGATGCCCCGTCCAAAAAGAGCCATTGATTTCCCTTCCACAAGGGATTCCATTGCAGTACGGCTTGGCACGAATGGCAAAAATCTTGGGCACCTCACCCTGTGGTGGTTTCCAAAAGTCGCCTACACCGGATCTGATCTCGGAAATATCATTGGGAACCCCTACTCTGTCGTCGATGCGAATAGCTCCGTTGTAACGCGTCGTATTGGTATCCGGAGGACGACCGTCTAAAGTATAATAAATGGCTACATTGGAATCATCAGCTATAATACTTAAATCAAACGCCTTGGGATGATGACCTTGGGGATGCGAAAACGATAGCCGACGCGCTACCGGAGAGATTTCTTTAGATAGGTTGCTTTTCCCGGGCGTTGGCAGATAGAAAACGTGCCAATCGTTACCGCCATCAGGTATGCGTCCGTAGCTCATGTCGGGGTCGAGCACTACGGGAGGTACTTGATCAATTAAGTTGCCATCGCTGTTGGAAAGATAAAGCGGTTCGCCTTCTCGACTAATTCGAAAGTTACTGTGCAGTTCACTGCCAACCACCGTGTCTTTCCCACTCGCCCACACCATAATAAAACCATTTGGAGCAATGGTCAACGTATCCGGTAGTTTCCAAAGGTTCAAATCACTTGTTCTGTCTGACAAATACCAACCTCCAAGAGAGATGGGAATATTTGACGCGTTGTAGATTTCAATCCAGTCTTCGTGATCCCCCTGAAAATCGACAATGCCATTTTGATTAGACGCCAAAAACTCGTTGATATAAATCTGTCCGGAAGCACAGAAGTAACTCAGCATAAAAAACATCCAGTAGACCTTCATACGCGACATTTAAAAGGTAAAACCACTCATTATGCCCATAAAGTGAAAGCGCAATGGTTCTCTGTGTTTGCCCGTCATCACATCCGTATGCAACGAAGCTCTCTGATGCACCCATTGCAATCCGAAGTGGAAGTGGGTGTTGTCTGCTATTTTATGACGATATCCCAAGGTCATATTCACAAACCATCCGCCGTGATATTGTTGATTTTCATGGGTATTGAACGTCGAGTTGAAGCCCGGAGAATAACCGGACTTTACGTCGTAATAAAATCCGGAGGGATTGTTGGAAAGCATGGCGCGCATTTGTGCAAAAACAGGGACAAAGGTTTCTCTTTCCGCGATGACAAACCCCATGCCGCCACCTAAAAATATCTGTTCGTTGACGGGTTTCAGTAGTGAAGTGTTGACAAAACCACCGGAGCGCACGATCAACGTATTGCGAAAATATCGAGGATAATACCCCACCTTACCTCCAATAATAAAGGAAGCTTCTGTGTTTACTGTCAGCTGTGCGCACACGTTTGTTGGTGTGAGAAAAAAACACATCGGTATGAGAAATAATGTAAGGCGTAACCTCATGGCAATAAATAAGTGCAAAAGTACGGGTTGGGTATCAATCTTTCCGCTTGTGTAATTAATAACAATACATTGACATGTAAACTGAACTTTGTCATATTTTGGGGATAACAAATCACATATATTTGTGATTGTAGTTAACCCAAAAAACACCCTCTCATTATGAGACTAAAAGGAAAAACCGCATTAATTACCGGAGCTGCCGGTGGCATTGGATTGGCAACCGCTAAGCTCTTTCTCAAGGAAGGCGCCAATGTATTCATCACCGACATCGATGATGACGGGATCAAAAAAGCCTTATCTGACATAAACTCTCCCAATGCAGACGGGATGGCGGCCGATGTATCAAAAGACGCCGACAACAAAGCATCTGTAGATGCATGTGTGGCCAAATTTGGTGGATTGGACATTTTCTTCGCCAATGCCGGCGTTGAGGGAAAAGTTCAACCCCTTGATCAGTTGGAAGAAAAGGACTTTGATTTCTTGATGGCCGTAAACGCAAAAGGCGTTTGGTTGGGCATCAAACACGCGTTTAAAGCCATGAAAAAAGGCGGAAGTGTCGTTATCAACTCTTCCGTTGCCGGACTTCAAGGCACTGCGAATATGATGGCCTATACCGCCAGTAAACATGCCGTAAACGGCGTGATGAAAGTGGCTGCACTTGAAGGTGCACCTCTAGGCATTCGTGTCAACACACTCAATCCTTCTCCGGTTGACAACCGCATGATGCGCTCATTGGAGGAAGGTTTCTCACCCGGTGCCGGTGGCGAAATGAAAAAGGCTTTTGAGCAAATGATTCCTCTTAAAAGATACGCCACCAATGAAGAAGTAGCTCAGTTGGCACTGTTTCTCGGTTCTGATGAATCTAGTTACACAACAGGGTCTATTTACAGAATTGATGGCGGCATGACGGCATAAATGACAACATCAATATCACACATTCATTAAATCCGACCAAGCGTCCATCAACTTCTCTAATTCAGCTTTTTTAGCATTGTAAGATGCAAGAAACGCCTCGTCGTTGAGTAATTGCTTGTAGGTTTCCGGATTTTGCAATTGATCATCCATAACGGCTATTTCCGATTCCAATTCGGCGATGGCCGTTTCTGTTTTTTCTAGTTGCTTGAGGCGCTTACGTTCAGCTTTTTCTTCATTGCGCTGAGCTTTAGCTTGAGATTTGTTTTGTTTTGTTTTTCCGGAATGCTTTTCCTCTTTTTTTTGCAGTTCGTATTCTCTAAAGCTCTCCATCTTTTTTGCTTCGAGAAACGAGTGAATATCTCCCAAGTGTTCTTTCACCTTACCTCCCTTAAATTCAAACGATTTATCTGTCAACCCCGCTAAAAAATCTCGGTCATGACTCACCAAGATTACGGTTCCGTCAAAGTCATTTAAAGCTTGTTTTAAAACATCCTTACTTTTGAGGTCTAAGTGATTGGTAGGCTCATCCATTAAAAGAACGTTCACTGGGTTGAGAAGCAGCTTACACAAAGCCAATCGCCCTTTTTCGCCACCGGATAGCACCTTAACTTTTTTCGTGACGTCGTCGCCGGAAAACATAAACGCACCCAACATACTTCTTACGCGTGGCCTAATTTCGTCTGGCGCTTCATCTTCAATGGTCTGTAAAACAGTTTTGTCGCCATCCAGCCAAGTGGTTTGCTCTTGCGCGTAATAACCAACCTTTACGTTGTGCCCCCACTCCACAATGCCCTCTCCATGTATTTCGTTCATCAGAAGCCGAACCAAAGTGGTTTTACCCTGTCCATTTTGCCCTAAAAACGCAACTCGATCTCCACGTTCTATTTCCATATCAACGCCATTGAGGACGTTTTTTTCACCGTAAGCCTTGCATACGTTTTCTAGTTTTAAAACAACTTTGCCGGAAGGATTGGCAGACGGAAACGAAAACCGAATTCGCCCAGTTTCCATTTCATCCACATCAATGGTTTCCATGCGGTCGAGCTTCTTTACGAGACTCTGCGCGAAGGACGCTTTCGAGGCTTTTGCCCGAAAACGATCGATCAGCTGTTGTGTTTCTTTTATTTCCTTTTCTTGATTTTTCTTTGCGTTGATTTGCTGTTGAACACGCTCTTCTCTTAACACTAAAAATTTACTGTAATGCGCAGGATAATCATAAATATTTCCGTTGACAATTTCTATTGTTCGGTTGGTAACGGTATCCATAAAATTCCTGTCGTGCGAAACTAAAACGATTGCCGCTGAGTGTGTTTTCAAAAATGCCTCCAACCATATAATAGACTCGATATCAAGGTGATTAGTAGGCTCATCTAAAAGAATCACATCGTGATTTAAAAGGAGTATCTTGGCCAACTCCACACGCATTCTCCAGCCACCACTGAATGTTGAAAGAGGTAGATCCAATTGCTCCGGCTTAAACCCCAATCCAAATAAAACCTTTTCTACCTCGCCAGCGGCACTGTAACCACCTTTCATTTCGTAGGCTTGGGTAACGTCAGTGAGTTTTTGGATAATATCGATATAGGATTCGCTTTCATAATCGGTACGGGTGGCCAACTGCTCATTAATTTCTTCAATACTGCGTTCCATAGCGCGTAACTCTTCAAAAGCTGTTTCGGCTTCTTCACGCACTGTTTTTCCTTCAGGAAATACCAACTCTTGAGGAAGATATCCAATACTGAATTCTTTTGGATGATTAACAGAGCCTTCTTGGGGGGGCAGATCGCCTCCCAAAATCTTTAGTAATGTGGATTTGCCGGCACCATTACGCCCGACCAATGAGACCTTATCTCCAGGATTGATAAGAAAACTTATGCCATTAAAAATTGTACGAGTTGGAAACTCTAAAGTAAGATTTTGGATGGATAGCATGTAGATTCTTTAAAACAAATATTACTGATTATCAGATTGTTTGATATGTACTTCACGTTTGGGAAATGCAAAGCGTATACCCTCATTTCTAAACGCTTTTTCTACGTCAAAACGAATATCACTCTTTAAACGTTCGATGCGAAAGAGGTTTCGCGAGAAGAAAAATAGGTTAAACACCATGTAGTTTTCATCCAATTCTCTAAGCATAACGGAAGGAGCCGGTATTTTGACAACTTCTCTATTGTCTTCAATGGATTTGAGTAACGTTGCCTCCACCTTTCGTGCATCCGTTCCGTAATCTACTTTAACTGTAATATGAAAGCGCGTTGGGAGACGATTTTGGCTCCAGTTGACAACCTGATCTCGAATTAATTTATTGTTTGGTATAATGACAACGATATCATCGCGGGTATAAACGGTGGTTGTGCGCCAATGGATTTCTTTAACTTGCGCAACCATGCCGGCAACTTCCACAACGTCTCCAATGGTTACAGTGCGCTCTGATAAAATCACAAAACCTGCTACAATGTCTCTAAATAAATCTTGAACACCTAGCCCAATTCCAATAAATAGTGCCGCAGAACTCGCGATGAATAGAGTAATGGGTAAACCGATGCTTTGAAGCATGAGCACTACCATTAGAACATAGAGTATGTATTCGGCAATTTGGTACGCCGCTATAGCTTTCCCTGTGTCTACTTTTGTTTTACGCGCCTTTCTTGTTATATAACGCTTTAGTAACTTAAGCACTAATTTTGTTCCTGCATATATGATGAATAGCAGAAAAAGGGTATAAATATGAATGCTTACTTTGCCTGTATGAACAATCTCATACTCCAGAAAGCGTTTCACACCATTTACAATATCTGGAATTGTTATCCCCGAAAGAAGAGCCATTTGAATAATTCTTTAAAGGTGGGTTTTTTGCCGTACATCAATATGCCAGTTCGATAAATTTTGCCTGCCACCCATACTGAAATAACAACAAAAACTATAAGCAGACCCATTGATAAAAGGAGTTCCCAAACAGGTACCCCAAAGGGCAAACGCGCCATCATAATTATTGGAGAGGTCAACGGAATCATGGACATCCAAGTAAGTATAGCGTGATCGGGATTGGTCATGATGTTCATCATAACGATAATCGCTAAAATCAGAGGAATGCTAACAGGCAAAACAAATTGCTGAGCGTCGGTTTCGGAATCTACAGCGGAGCCCACCGCGGCCATTAATGCTCCGTAAAGGAGGTATCCGGCTAAAAAATAAAAGATAAAACACGCAATGATGAGCGGAAAGTTTACCATTCCAATGAAATCGAGACCGGTTAGTAAGGCCGATGAAAACTCATCGTTGGGCATATTACCGGCTGCTATTTTATCAGGATCCATTGCTTCACCAAGTACAAAAAACGAAATCGCTGAGATAAGTATGGTCGTCAATAACACCCATATTCCCAGTTGAGTGAGACCAACCAGAGCAACACCAATGATTTTGCCCATCAATAATTGAAAGGGCTTTATGGAGGATACAATCACTTCCACTATACGGTTTGTTTTCTCTTCAATCACAGACCGCATCACCATACCGCCATAGATGAAAATAAAAAAGTAAATAACCATACCGCCAATAAAGCCAACGGCCATTTTAGGTGCGGCAGATGTTTCCGTCTCTTCTTCTTTTGAAATATCAATGGATCGAATGGACACTGTTGTTTTAGAACCGGAAATCAATTCCGGATCAACACCTAAAACACGTAGTTTTTCATTTGTCAGCTGCTTTTGAAGACGGTCTTTTACAACTGACTCTACATTCATGCTCACATCACCTTCGGAAAAGAAAACAATATTATTGGCTATGAAGTCGGGATCCCATGTTTCGCCTGAAGGAATAAACAAGGCAGCGTGAAATTTGTCGTCTTCCTTTATCATTGCTTTTAAGTCATCAACGGTGTAATTTTGTGGATTAGCATACTGCAAGTACACGTCTTCATTTCCACTCCAACGTTCTAAAATATCCGGCTGATCTAAAACAACAATAACGCGTTCATCGTCGGGGAGCAGCATCATTGCAGCCGGAGCGAGCGTAACAGCTGCAAACAATATTGGTGCTAAAATGGTAATTACCAGAAAGCTTTTTTTTCTAACGCGTGTTAAGTATTCACGACGAATAATGATGTTTACCTTACCCATGATATGAAGATTTGGTTGTCACACGTTCAATAAATATTTCCTGTAAAGTAGGGAGTTTTTCCCTCAATGCATATACACTACCGGTAGCCATAAGAGACGAAATAAGTTCGGGAATAGCTCCATGATCAACTGCTTTAAAGGTCAAAACTCTAGCGTCACCTGTATTGCTTTCTCTTTCCAATGATATTCCTTGAGGCCAGGATGTTGGAAGCTGTAACCCTTGCCATTCAACTTCCCATGAATCGTTGCGGTAGGTGTTCTTTAATTCACGAAGTGACGATTGCACCACAACTTTAGATTCGTGAATTAACGCGATGTTTTCACAAATTTCTTCAACAGATTCCATCCTGTGGGTTGAAAACATTATGGTCGTTCCACGCTTGTTAATTTCAAGTATTTCGTCGCGAATAAGATTAGCATTTACGGGGTCAAATCCAGAAAATGGCTCGTCAAAAATCAGTAAATCAGGATTGTGCAAAACCGTTACGATAAATTGTACTTTTTGCGCCATACCCTTTGAAAGCGCCTGAACTTCTTTATCCCACCAATTGAGTATCTCAAAGCGTTCAAACCAGTACTTGAGTCGCTTTTTTGCTTCACTGGCTTTCATACCCTTTAACTGCGCCAAATATAGAGCTTGTTCGCCAACTTTCATTTTTCTGTAAAGACCTCGCTCCTCTGGAAGATAACCAACTCGTGAGATGTGTTCTCTTTTTAAAGGGTCACCAAAAAAGGTCACCGTCCCAGAATCAGGGGCAGTTATTTGATTGATGATGCGTATAAGGGTCGTTTTACCTGCACCATTCGGGCCGAGTAATCCAAATATTTTGCCTTTGGGAACGGCCAAGTTGATGTTATCGAGTACCAACTTGTCACCGTACTGTTTATTTACTCCCTGACAATCAATAGCGAGCATAGTCATTTTTTTTTGCAAATTACGGAGAAAAGGTCGATGTAGACAACACCTTTATTTACTCTTCGTATACTGATTTTTTCTTTGGTACAGGATCATAACCACTTGTTCCCCATGGATGACAGCGGGATAATCGACGAATACCCAACCAAACACCTTTAAATGCCCCCCACTCTTTGATTGCTTCAATGGTGTAAGACGAACACGTAGGTGTGTGTCTACAGGCATTGGGCAGCAGCGGAGAAATTACCCACTGATAAACTTTAATGGGTAATATAAACAGTTGAGAGATTATGCCTTTCATTAAGACGAAAGACTGTAGGTTGTTCCGTCTTTTCCGTCTTTTAAAACGATTCCTTTAGCTGATAATTGATCTCTAATGGCATCGCTTAGTGCCCAGTTTTTATCCGCACGAGCTTTATTTCGAAGCTCAATCAATACTTGTAGTGCGCCATCTAAAGCATCACTATTTGCGTTGGTGTTGGCATTAGTCTCTGACTGGAGTCCCAATACATCAAAAACAAATGTGTTAACTAACGTTTCAAAATCCTTTAAATCACGTTCGGTAATCGTTGCCTCACCACCTTGAATTCGGTTGATGTCTTTGGTTGCATCAAACAATTCTGCAATGAGTACTGGTGTGTTAAAATCATCGTCCATTGCAGCGTGAAACCTCTTTTTCCAGTGCGAAACGTCTACCGTTGACGAATTTGACGTTGGTAACGTGCTTAAGACTTTTAAAGATTCTTGTAAACGGAAATATCCTTTTTCGGCAGCAGCCAAGGCCTTATCACTGATATCTAAAGTGCTTCGGTAATGCGCTTGGAGCATGAAGAAGCGCAACACCATCGGACTGTACGCTTTACTCAGGAATGGATTGTTTCCACTAAAAATTTCTTGCGGCAGGAGTGTATTTCCGGTAGATTTACTCATGCGTTTTCCGTTAAGCGTAAGCATATTGGCATGCATCCAGTAATTAACGGCTTCTTCGCCATGTGCGGCACTGCATTGGGCAACTTCACACTCGTGATGTGGGAATTTCAAATCCATACCACCACCGTGTATGTCAAATTGATTTCCAAGGTATTTGGTACTCATAACGGAGCATTCGAGATGCCAACCAGGAAACCCATCTCCCCATGGCGATGGCCATCGCATGATGTGTTCGGCCGAGGCCTTTTTCCAAAGTGCAAAATCCATGGGATTACGCTTTTCACTTTGTCCGTCGAGTGCACGGGTACCCGAAAACAACTCATCCACATTTCTACCGGAGAGCTTTCCGTAGGGATGACCTGCATCAATGTATTTTTTTACGTCAAAGTAGACAGAACCATTTGACTCGTAAGCCCAGCCATTTTTCAGTATATCTTGTACCATTTGGATTTGTTCAACTATATGTCCTGTAGCTGATGGCTCAATACTGGGTGGTAAAGCATTAAACTTTTCCATGATATTGTGAAACCCAACAGTGTATTGTTGGACAATCTCCATTGGTTCAAGCTGCTCTATTCGTGCGCGCTTACTGATTTTATCTTCCCCTTCGTCTGCATCATTTTCCAAATGCCCAACATCTGTTATGTTTCGAACATAACGCACTTTATAATCCAAATAACTTAAATATCTGAAGACAATGTCAAATGATATAAATGTTCGAGCGTTGCCGAGATGAACGTGATTATAGACGGTAGGCCCGCAAACGTACATCCCCACAAATGGAGGATTTAAAGGCTGAAAGGGCTCTTTTTTTCCAGAAAGGGAATTAAAGATGTTAAGCATGAAGTGAGGGTTTAAACACCAAAGGGAGTATCAAGACCAATGAATTCTAAAAATTCGCGTTTGACAGATTCTTGCTGAAAAACACCACCGTATTCGGCAGTGACAGTACTGCTATCTATATCGCGGATGCCGCGTGAATTTACACATAAGTGTTTGGCATCAACCACACAGGCAACGTCTTTGGTGCCCAAGGCTTCTTGCATGGCATGAACGATCTGCTTGGTCATACGCTCTTGCACCTGTGGACGCTTGGCGAAGTAGTCAACAATGCGATTCATTTTTGATAAACCAATGACCTTTCCGGCGCTAATGTATGCAATGTGGGCTCTGCCAACAATGGGAAGAAAATGGTGTTCACAGGTAGAGTAAACAATGATGTTTTTCTCTACCAACATCTCCCCATACTTGTACTTGTTGTCGAAGGTCGAGGCACTGGGTTTTCTATCGGGATGTAGTCCGGCAAACATTTCTTTTACGAAGGCTTTGGCCACGCGATTGGGGGTGCCGCGCAAACTGTCATCGGTTAAGTCGAGCCCCAACGCATCCATAATATGCGTAAAGTGCTCTTCTATGATGGCTATTTTTTCTTCATCAGACTTTTCAAATGCATCTGCACGAAGTGGATTCTCAAATAAATTTCCCGCATGTGTTTCTCCGTGGAGATCGTCAATGTCTGTAAAACTGTGCTTTGGAGATTTGTCTAGTGCCATAATTATTGTTTGGAGTACGTTTAACGTACTTCTTTGTCATTAGTTTGCAAAAGTACAATGAAACAACCATGCAGAAGGCACTCATTTTAGATTGTTTTATTGTTCATTATTTGGTAATAACTTAATAAGATTTCATGGTGGTTTTTGTCGCATTTTTGTGCCGTTAAAAAAGACATGCTATATGGTCTTTTTATGTACAAAGATGTTTAAAAAACAAAACCACATCATGAGAAAAATTTGGAGCTTGGCTTTCGGTCTTGTAACAAGTATATCACTTGTAGGGCAGACCACCATTCACTGTTGGGACTTTAATAGTGGCTCTACAACTACCGGTGGCGCCAAATGGGCATCCCCATTACCCACAGCAGCAAGAGTAACCGGCAACGGTTCAATTACACACAATTTTGGAGACACCGAGAATTTTGCCGGATCTACTGAAAATGCTTGCGTTGGCAGCCCGTCGGGTGCATCGTTTGTTGTTCGCGACGTGGCTAACAACGGAAGTCAAGTCACTGCTGAGTTGTCTACGTTAGGGTTTGAAGATATTGAATTATCTTTTGCAGCAAGAAGAACCGGTACCGGTTTTGATTCTGTAATCGTTGCATACAGCACAAATGGAGGAACGACATTTACTGTTTTTGATGACTTTAATCCAAGCTCGTCAGGATTCAGCACCTATAATTTCGACTTTAGTGTAATATCAGATGCAAATGACAACGACGACTTCCAAGTACGCTTAACATTTTTTGGCGCTACATCTGGAGCTGGTAATACGCGTATTGACAACCTAAAACTAGAAGGTGAGGTGCTCTCGGGAACAGTCCCTCCAAGATCTACGGTATTGCATTATTGGCACTTTAACGATATGTCGTCTGGTGCGGTAACCTCTGTGGAAGCCGACACAACAGCTTTTGTTGTTGCACCAGAAATTACCTACCCTGGAACTGGTTCTGGTTATATGGATCGCAACTCCGGAGATGGCAACACAGACAACGTTCGCTTTAATGAGCCCGCCGGAAACTCTCTCCGTGCACGCAATCCATCTGATACGCGTTCTTTGGATATTGAGCTGCCAACAACCGGTTACGAAGATATCGTATTTTCATACGAGGTTTATCGCAGTAACAATGGACAATTAGGTCAGGTTGTAGAGTACACAACCGACGGAACGACGTACAACTTCCTCGACAGTTTGACCATCAACACTTCTTACCAAACATTCTTCTGGGATTTCACAGGAATGGGTGCGATTGAAGATAACCCAGACTTTAAAATTCGCATCAACTTCTTTGGACAAAACACAGGAAGCAGTGGTAATAACCGCTTTGATAACTTTGTATTGGAAGGTGAGCCTAAACCTTTTGTTCCCGTATACTCAATAGCTTCATTAAAATCCGTTGATGCAGACGGCGTGGCTGATTCACTGAACGTAAATTGTGCCATCGAAGGTATCGTTTCCGGTGGCAATCTGCGCGGAAATGGGGTTGAGTTTTGGTTTATAGATTCTACCAACTCTGCCGGATTACTCGTTCGTCAACCCGGATTTACTGCTTACACTCCCAGTGAAGGTGATGTACTTCGTGTTTTCGGAAATGTTGGTCAATTTAGAGGACTAATACAATTTACGGTTGACTCCATTCAAGTACTAGACAGTGCATTTACGCTTCCCGCTCCGGCAGTAGTTACGGTGCTTGACGAGTCTACCGAAGGACGCTTGGTACGCATCAATGGCCTATCTTTGGTATCGCCAACTCAGTGGACCGGTTCAGGTTCGGGATTTAATGTGGATGTTACCGATGGAACCAATCTCTTTTTAGCGCGTATCGTTAGCGCGATTACCCTTTACAATGATACAACTCCCACTACACCGTTTGACTTGATTGGGCACGGCGGACAGTTTTCTTCAACAGCGGGTGCACCTCACAATGACGGTTATCAAATACTTCCCCGTTACAGCGAGGATTTAATTCCCGACACAACAGCACCAGTTGTTCCCATAGTCATCAATCGTTATCCCATTTCAAGCTTGCGTTCGGTAAATGCCGACGGAATAGCGGATTCACTCGGCGTGGCCTGCTCCATTGTGGGTATCGTTTCCGGCGGAAACCTTCTCAGCAACGGTGCGCAATTCTGGTTCATCGATTCTACAAATACTGCCGGTTTACTGGTACGTCAGCCGGGATTCACCAACTATACGCCTACAGAAGGTGATGTATTAGAGATCTATGGAAACGTAAGCCAATTCCGCGGACTCATTCAATTCAGCATCGACTCATTGGATGTGTTGGGCGACAACTTTACCCTACCTAGCCCAGCTGTAGTAACAGAACTTGACGAATCAACTGAAGGGCGTCTCATTGAAATAGAAGACCTCGATGTGATTGACCCCAGTCAATGGACTGGAATGGGTACAGGTTTCAACGTTGATGTAACCAATGGTGTAGATACCTTCTTGGTACGTGTGGTTGAGCCCACAACCTTATTCAACGACTCCGTACCTACGCGCACATTCAATCTTCGCGGTCACGGAAGTCAGTTTACCACATCAACACCTGCGTTAGACGGTTACCAAATACAACCACGCTACAGTGAAGATTTGATTTTCTCCATGAGTGTAGATGTTGAATCGTTGACGGAAATACGTGCTTATCCAAATCCAACCCAGCGTTTTGTAACGTTTGAACTAAGCGTAGCAGATCCGGCACAAATGGTGATTTACAATACAGCCGGTCAACTCGTTACAGCAATGGATATCGAGCATGGATTGGCAACCATTGATACAGACAATTGGACTGCGGGTATGTACATTGCGCGCATTACACAAGGCAGTCATACCGTCACAGTTCGCGTTGTGGTTCAATAGCTTCTCCTTTTATACTTTTTTTTTTAAAACACCGGATCATCTCCGGTGTTTTTTTTTATATCATTATCTTGTTCAAATAACTCATAAATAATACGCATACGTCACAAGAGAATAACTGAGACATCTTAAAAATTTATCGTCAACAAAAAAACACATCTAAACAAATCAAAGTTAATTGTATGTTGTATTTTTAGTCCGTGATTTAAATTTGAAATAACCGAATATAAAACTGCTACTGACGTTTAAAACAGGTTATCATTCAACTTAATCATTTGCAGCGTGCTGAATAAAACGTGTTTAATCAAAGTAGAACCATGATAAAATACTACCTAAATCTATCGTGTATAATCTTATTTCTTACCTCGCTTGACGTAAGCGCTCAGAAGAACGTTTCGGTAAATGGTGAGCGCGTTCACGTCTTTTCCCCTCCTAATGCCTCGGTAGGTTATGACGCACACATTCAGCACTTAGAAGCTCCAACGCCTGGTGGTGAGAGTTATCGTGGGTTTCTGCGTGAGCAAAGAAAACGTGTGGCTGAGAATACGCCTATTCGCACTCCTCGTAAAACCACGAGCGAACGCGATAGCACGTTGAATCCATTTGTGGAATGGGGTCAACGAAAATATCGCGTTTTCAGAAACGGGGTTGAGCAAGCAATTACCGGAGGAATACCCAACGACAACACACTTGCCATCAGCAACGATGGCATTGTTCTTTCGGCAGTTAACTCATTGGTATATGCCTACGACACAAAAAATGATACCAACTTGTTTGAGGATTTCACCATTCCATTAGCGCAATTTGCACCGCCTATGGGCGTAGGGAATTTTTTCTACGACCCCAAACTACAATACGACCCCGAGGCGGATCGATTCATTTTAACCTTTTTAGCAAACAATCGTCCTGAAAACTCCCGCGTACTATTTGCATTTTCTTCAACAAACGACCCCAGAGATGAGTGGTATAGTTACTGGCTTCCAGGTAATCCTCTCGACAATAACCGTTGGACAGACTTTCCGTGCATGGCAATTACCCCTGATGAAGTCATTTACACAGCAAACTTGATTGTTCCAGATACGACTTGGCAGGCAGGTTTTGACGGCTCTGTGATATGGCAAATTGATAAACATGCCGGATACAATGGCGACAGCATTCTCCCTACTCGACTATGGCACGATGTACGACACAACGGTAAGTTTATTAGAAATTTACACCCGGTAAACGGTGCCGAAGGTGTAACCAAAGACGTCTACTTACTTTCAAATCGCAACTTTGACATAGAAAATGACACCTTTTTTGTCGCTCATCTCGAAGGAAAGCTGGATGATCCCAATGCACAATTAAATGTAAAGGCTGCAGTGAGTAATGTGCCCTACGGTCTTGCACCAAACGGCAGACAAGCAAACAGCGACCCCAATGATCCTACCGATGGATTAGACATAAATGACTCTCGCGTACTTGGGGCTTTTATTGAAAGTAATCGCATTCAATTTGTTGGAAATACCGTAAATCCTGCGACCGGTTTAGCTGCCATCTACCACGGTACAATCGAGCAGCCCGATCAAGCGCCCATTGTAACGGGGCACATCATTGGTCACGAGCAGCGCGATCTCGGCTATCCTAATATTGCGTGGACTGGTCAGCAAAACCGTCAAGCACAAGCCATCATTGGCTTCAATCACACCTCGCCCACTGACTTTGCCGGTGTGAGCGCCATATACTATTCCAATGACTTTAAATATTCTGAAATCATAGAATTAAAAGCAGGATTCGACTACGTAAGTCGCATTTCGGGTTCATACGATCGCTGGGGCGATTACTTTGGGTTGCAACGCAAGTACAACGAACCCGATGTGGTTTATTCCGCAGGTTTTTACGGAATTGGCTCTCCAGGCGCCATAAAACCAAGTGGCACATGGCTCAGTCAATTACGCAGTCCGGATACGACGCAAATGCACGTTCAAATTTCTCCTTTAGAAACCGGTGCTTTATGTAATGGTATTTGTGAAGGCAAGATAAGAAATGGAGAACCGCCTTTTACCTATGAATGGGTATCTCATAATAACACAACCGGAGAGTTACTCTATGATGTTTGTCGAGGTGACACTGTAATTCTAAATGTTACAGACCAAAGAGGAACGGTTGTATCCGATACGATTGTAATGCCAATTTTTGAAACCGATGAAAAGCCTTTAGCTTATCCCAATCCTTTTACAGATCGTGTAGCTGTTCAATTTACAATGCCTCAAGAAGCAGAAGTCAGTATTTTTATTTACAGTGTGAGCGGCCAGATCATTGATGAAGTCGTAAGACGCACCGTAAAACAGGGGCTTAACGAATTCACCTTTCGTACTGCTCCTTTATTGCCGGGAAATTATATCATTCGGGCATTTTCAAACAACGAAGAATTGTTTGTTCGAAAAGTTACCAAAGGTGCATACTGATGTTTAGACATC
Source organism: Cryomorphaceae bacterium (assembly GCA_007116495.1). GTDB lineage: Bacteria > Bacteroidota > Bacteroidia > Flavobacteriales > Schleiferiaceae > CSBr16-58. The sequence continues at coordinate 17,881 of SKIJ01000003.1, forward strand.
CTCAAGACCAAGGCGAGTCATTACTTCGGGGTTAATAAAAAGATAAGAGTAAACCTCAAGATCTTTTGACTGAAACAATCGTATGTTATTAACCTCAAACGGTATAAAACCGGAATCATTGATGCGTTTTATCCCAAAACACTTGTCTTTTGTGTTCCAAAGAACCACTCCTTCTTCCCTTCCCTCCTCCTTGGTAAGCTCAAATTGAACAATATCCCATTCGTAAATTCGAGTATTGTTTTTATCGTTTATGCCTGTATACTCATCAATTTGTTTATGCCCAATGGGCTGACCATTCCACCAGAATTCATTTTTGGAATAGAAAACCATTCTTTCCGAAACCTGACGCTTAAAGCCCACTATTTTTTCATCAACGCGTAAACGATATTTTTTTTCCATAACTACAAAACACACTTATTACAGAATGGTTTATTGCAACCATGCTTGTGGATCCATAACCTCCATGTCTTGCCAAACCTCGAAGTGAAGATGCGTTTTACCGCTCTCATCATCGGTGTATATACGTCCCAATGATTGTCCTACCTTAATGTTATCGCCCTTACTGACATAAATATCCTTTAGATTACTGTAAACAGTAAAATAATTTCCATGACTAACAAGAACCGCTTTGTTTGCTCCGGGAATACGTACAATTCTTGTCACTACCCCATCAAATACGGCTCGTGCATCGCTTCCTTTTTTCGTTGCTATATCGATGCCTTTGTTATCAATCACTACCTGTTTTGCTACGGGGTGATTTTGTCTGCCATAGCGAGATACGACCAAACCTTGTTCAACCGGCCAGGGCAGCTTTTTCTTATTAGCACTAAAATTGGCAGCTAATTGTTGATCTTCTACGTTAAGGGAAGGTAAAGAAGCCTCTGGAGATGCTTCACCTGCGGCCTTTCGTTCCGCCCGCGCCTTTTCAATCTTCTTATTCAGATCTCGATTTGATGTAGACGCTGTATAATCTTTACCCTTTTGCAACCCCAAACCATCGGCGTCGGATTCTAAGGAACGACGTTTGGCTTCCTCCTTTGCACGATTAATTTCCGCTGCAATTAACGTTTCAATTTCCTTATTTAGCTGGTCCCGTTGTTGTTGTTTACGTTCAATTTCTTTTTGTATTTCCTTCTCCTTGCCCTTAAATGATGCCAATTGCTGCTTTTGATCTTCCCTTTCATCCTGCATTGACATTTGCTCAAGTTTTTGACGTTCGATGACCCTTTGTTTTTCCTGCGCCTTTTTCTCAATCAATGCTTTTTTTTCAATTAGCGTTTCTTGAGTTTGTTTAATACGATTGATTTGATCCTGTCGTGCCTTGGCTATTTGTTTTAGATACTGTACTCGTTTTACAGCCTGAAAAAAATCCTGAGAACTAAAAATGAATGCTAATATCTTATCCCCTCTATGACTTTGCCTTGCTTTACGAATCATATTTGCATAAACGTCTAATTGATTGGCAAGGTACTCTTCCAATTCGGTTATTTTTTGTGCTTGCTCCTGACGTTCTTTTTCCAATAGAGCAACTTCACTGTTCAATGTTCTAATTAATTGGTTTCGTATTCTCAGTTTTTGATTTAATGCCTCTAAAGACGAGATGCTTTCCTTTTTATCAGCGCGCATTTCGCGCAGAATGGTATTAGCAAACTTTATTTCATCTTCCAAGCGAACCTTTTGTTGCTGCAACTGCTCCTTGCTTTCGGTTTGTGGAAACAAACCAAACGGCAGGCATAAGGCAATAACCAAAAAGGCATAAAAACTATAACGACTTGTAACCACGTGGAATAGAGAATGGATAGGTAATGGACGAAGCAGATTCGATCTTGTCAAATGTAATGTTTAATTGCAGATCACTATCGTTCACTTTTGAGGTAAACGAAAGCTCTGAAGGAATGATCTCAGAATGCTTAGCATAAGTAGCATAAATGCTTTGCTCTGCACGGTCAAAAGAAACCTCTTGTGATAAAAGTATATAATCATCTGCATCGAATCGCAATGCCATTAATCGGTCATCGGAGTTAACAGCGTACAACCACGCACCCATTTCTTTTTTCAAACCCTTTGATAATGATGGGTAGCTTATTGGTTTTCCGGTAAGCATGGCTTGTAAATCGTAAAAGCTAACAGGTCCTCCAATTAGTTTCTGTAAATCTGAAATGGGACTCTTAAGGAAAGTCTTATCCAATCGGTTGTAAAACATTACACTGTCGGGGGTAATCATCGCACGCGCTACCTTTATTCCCAGCATAGCTGCACTTACATCGATCCAAATGATGCTGTCTTGCTGATGTCGTAGGTCGATTTTAAACCCTTGGTTCATGCCCATACCTTTAAATGTACCCTTTCCTCGTGCAAGTACAGATGTAGGTTTTGCATTAGCAACCTGAATAGCATTCACAAGCTCTAAATCATCTAATACATCGACCTCGTCTACAGCCAATTTCTTTTTGGATGAACAGCCAATCCAAATGAAAACACTTAACAACAAGACTGTTAATCGCATCATTTTTGGTCTATTTTGGGTTGTATTTCATCTTTATCACCACCCAATTCAATGGCTTTTTTCCATTGAACAATGGCCTTTGATGTTTCACCTAGCGCATTGAGAATATCACCATAATGATCTAAAATTTCGGGATCATAAGAACCGTCCATTAAATCCATTGCGCGCTCAATGATGTTTCGCGCTTCTTTATACTCTCCTCGAGCAAAAAGTACCCATGCCCAGGTGTCTAGATAAGTTGGATTATTAGTGGATATGTCGTTGCTCAACTTCGACATACGCAGTGCTTCATCCAATCGCTCTCCACGAAGGGAAAGATAAAATGCGTAATTATTGAGTGTAAGGGCATCACCTGGGTTTTCCTTGAGGTACAAATCGAAGTAATAATCGCTTTCTTCATGGTTTTCAGCACGATGATGTGCTTCGGCAAGTAATCTGTGAAACTCACTTTTCAGCTGAGGGTTGCCAAAGGTTATATCCAGTCCATCTTTGAGCACGGCAGCAGCAGCACTGTCTTTTTTAGTTTCTAATAGACCTACTCCGGTTAGTAAATGTATTTCGTTTTGATTGGGGTACATGGCCAAAGCATCAAGTCCATACCGCACAGCGTCGTCGTACTCTCTTCGCTCGAGTAATATACGAATGATTTGTAAATAGACCTCCTTTCGTTGTCCATCTTCAAGCGTTACAGCTCTTTGGTAAGATTTTAAGCCACGCTCTAAATCGTCTATGGCCATATAGTAATCGGCACGAAGAGTATGAACCTTTGCAGAGTTTGGGTGAAATTTCTCAGCGTAATCGAGCATATCTTCTAAACTCTCTTTGAGTTCGGGTGATCGGAACGATTCGTTAATGGTAGATATGATAACGTCTAAACGAACACTCTCCTCTACATCCGGGCTGCGCATACCACTTTTTAGATGATGCATAAACTTTGACGCATCACCTTGAGAGCGGTAAATTTCTGCAAGATTAAAGTGTGCACGTGGGTCGTCCGGACTAAAGTCTAAAAGAGTATTAAAGGCCTCTATTGCCTTTGTATCCTTGTTGTTGGCTCGGTAGAAATTAGCCAGCACCCCCCAAAACTCAGGAACATTGGGATATGCTTTAACCAGTTTTTTGAGCTCGCGTTCTGCACGTCTTGGTTTATTAGCTGCAAGCCAGATGTTCTTTTTTCGTTCTGCCAAATCTGGAACGATACCGTGTTCTTTTTCAATGGCATTTAACGCTTTGATGGCTTTTTTATACAGCCCTAAAGCCGCTAAGCACTCACTAATCTCCAAATCATAACGCAACCTTTCGGAATCAATGTTACGCAACTCCTCAAGAACAATAATGCGGTCTTCCCACATTTCATTCATGCGAAGCATATTTGAAAAGTGGCGTAAAATCCAAACATTATCTTGTTCCAACTCCGCCGCCTTATATGCGTGATGAAGGGCCTCTTCTATCTCTCCTTCATCAGCCAAGACTTTAGAAAGTTCGTAGTGAACAATCGATTCATCATCGAACACTTCTAAGGCTTCTCGCAATTTTTTAATCTGCTTATTGGGGTTTTCTGTTGCCCGCGCTGTAAATGCGGCAAATAGGCGCTCCTCAAACAACAATCGCTTACTTTCTACCTCTCCACCAAAGGCAGAGTCGGTTTCCGTAGGCAATGGCGGGTCCTGAGCAAACGCAAGAACCCCACAAAAAACAAATACAAAAATTGAAAATCTACGCATTAGGTTCAAATTCCATTTGGGTATAATCGCCAACACTCAATCGATTCCAGCGTCCATCAACTTTAGCGTTATTGCCAATCATTGACTCTGTCAGTTTGATATGCTGAACGTTGGAGAGGCTCATGACCATACTGTTGTTAATTTCTACGCGATTCATTTTTGTTTTACTGCCTATAGATACGTATGGACCTACAATGCAATCTTTGAGTTCCGCACCTTCTCCAATATAGCACGGTGGAATAACTTCGGTATTTTCTAATTTCACAGAAGGATGAACCAAATTAGGCTCATCTTTAATAAACTGTAAAACTTTACTGTTGGTTTCTAAAACAACAGCCTTATTTCCGCAATCCATCCAATGATCAACAACACCGGTGGTAAACACCATATCTTTGTTTTTCATGTTTTCAAGTGCATCAGTGATGGAGAATTCCCCCTTATGGGTAATGTTATTGTCAATGAGATATTGTAATTCACTCCGCAAAACGGCACCATCTTTAAAATAGTATATACCTATGATGGCTTCATCCGAAACAAACGTTTGCGGCTTCTCTACAAAGTCGGTAATGACACCTTGATCGTTCATTTTCACAACACCAAATGCACTGGGGTCTTCCACTTTTTTTGTCCAGATAACGCCATCTGCTTCACTATTAAGTTTAAAATCTGCGCGAAACAATGTATCGGCAAATGCAACAACCACGGGACCGCTTAGTGATTCTTTTGCACACAATATTGCATGGGCCGTACCGAGTGGTTCGTCTTGGTATACAATATGGCCCTTTGAGCCTAGTGATTGCGCTATGGCCTTTAAGTCCTTCTCCGTTTCGGGTCCAAAGTCACCAATGATGAAGGCTATTTCTTCGATATCTTCGCCACTAATTTTAGCAATATCTTCAACGAGTCGTTGAACAACAGGTTTACCGGCAATGGGAGTAAGTGGTTTTGGAACTGTGAGTGTGTGTGGACGTAGTCGAGATCCCCGACCGGCCATTGGAACAATGATTTTCATGAATGATTGATTATAAATATAAGATTAATTAATTTCCTGTGTGTCCAAATCCTCCCGAACCACGAACGGATTTAGGCAAACTCGCAACGCTTTGCCATTGCACTTGCACATACGGTGCCACAACCATTTGGGCTATTCGATCACCATTATTAATGTTGAACGGTTCGTCGCTATGGTTTACTAAAATAACACCCACATCACCTCTGTAGTCGGCATCAATGGTACCGGGTGCGTTGAGAACGGTTATCCCATGTTTAAGCGCTAAGCCAGAACGCGGGCGTATTTGTGCCTCGTATCCTGCCGGTAGTGCTATCTGCAGCCCCGTAAGGATCAGTTTTCGTTCTCCCGGTAGCAATTCAATTCCTCCATCTGGAAGCCATGCCCGCAAATCCATGCCCGCAGACTGTGCCGTTTGATAGTTGGGTAAATCGTGATTCGTACTGTTGATTACCGATACAAGGTTATCGTTTTGCATGGGGTAATATTCCTTTTAAAGTTTCACGTTCACGGTAAGCAAGCATTGCTGACAAAATACTCCAAATAAGTAGTTTCCATGCCATATGAACGTTCCAATAATAAAAAGCAAAGGTAACAAATACAGCCAGCACGACGACCAATGCATTAGGAAAAAAACGATACGGCACAAAATAACGCTTTTGCCCCCAATAAATAGATATTGTAAGAACAACAATATGTGAAAGTAGATTGGCCCAAGCAGCACCAAGGATACCGATTAATGGTAGCAATGCAACGTTTAAAAGTATGGTAATGGCAGCGGCAATAAAAGACAGATACATACCATATCGTGTTTTGTCGGATAATTTATACCAAAGACTCACATGCATGATCAGTCCTAATAGTAGTTGAGAAACGAGAAGTATCGGTAATAATGAAAGCTGGTGATGGTATTTTTGGTCAATGAAACCTTTTATAATGTCCAAACCTGCAACAATACCTGTCATCGATATCACTAAAAACACAACCAAAAAATCAAAAATGCGTGCGTAGTGAGCCGGGGCATTTTTACGTTCTGAAGTAGAAAAAATATAAGGTTCAATGGCGTAACGGTAAGCTTGAATGGCGAGAGTCATAAACATTGCCAACTTGATTACAGCAGCATACACACCATTGTCGAAATCCGTGAGAATATGCCGTATGATGATCCGATCTATGAGCTCGTTGGTCACCCCTGCTAAACCAGCTAACATTAGGGGAAATCCATATATCAATAACGGCTTAACGGCGTCAACGTCTATGCGGATTTTTACGTGAACGGGTATAAACGCCAATACCAACCACAATGACGAACAAAGGTTAGAAATAAAAATCATCTCAACATTATGCGTTCCGTCAAAACCAATTGTGTTAATGCCTTTACTGAAGAGAAATGGCGCCAACATGAAAAAATACAGATTTACCAAAATGTTGATGGCAATACCTGATAATCGTATAATGGCAAATCGCATTGGGCGCATCTGAAGTCTGAGTCGAGCAAATGGGACAGCAACGAGCAACTCACCACTTAGGATACCCAATGCCATGTAAAGGTATTGAGGCTGTTCGGCATAGCCTATAAGCGAAAGTATTGTTTCGTGAAACACCAATATCAATGCAATAAATAATATTGTTGATGTAACAATAAACCCATGTGCAGCAGCAAATAACCGAACTGGGTCGGCACTTGACTTTGATGCGTGACGAAAGAAAGCCGTTTCCAGACCAAAGGTTAAAACAACCGTCAAAATTGCAATGGATGCATATATGTATGCATTTGCCCCGTATAGCTCTTCGGTGAGGTATTTCGTATGAAGAGGAGTTAGTAAAAAATAGGAAAACCTTCCCAATATACTGGAAAGGCCATAAATTGCCGTTTGACCTAATAATTTTTTTGCTGTACTCATAAAGATTTGGCGAATGTACAGCGTTTATCGATATAACGAAATATAACCCGACATTTGTATTTCATCTTGAGGTGTCAACCCGCGATAAATAACTCTAGCTACGTAGTAATATGTTCCTTCTGAAGCAGGTCTTCCGTTACGCATGTCATTACCGTCCCAACCTTCATCAATAAATATTTGTGTACTTTCATTTTCGTACATCAAGTTACCCCATCTATTAAAAATCTGAATTTCTATCTTGCGAATATCACGCGCACCAGGCGTTGGACGAAAGAAATCGTTTTCACCATCGCCGTTAGGCGTGAATACATTGGGGAATTCCACTTCCGGGCAGGCGGGTATGCATATTTCTTCAGAGAAGTCACTTTCACGTCTTGTTCTATTGGGATCGATTGGATTGACTTTAACAACTGTCACTTTGTAACAACCACTAAATGGCATTTCAAAACCAGTTGCCGTCATGTCATTAATGTTCAAGTATGTTGGATTATCGGGGTACTCGCCATCCTCTTTTTCTTTGTAATAAATGTTAAAACCAATCAATTCTTGTTCTGAACAATCGGGATTATCGTCAAAAGCAAAATCAAAAAAAAGCTCAGGATCAGGACATTCAAAATCGTTAAACACAATGGGTGGGCAAGGTCTTGCTGTATCCAATGCGATTCCGCACGCAATTTGTGAACGATTAAGTAAACCCTCGGGCAAACCGGTTGCGTCAAAGTTACCGATGGTGAGAATGTAGTAGCAATATTCTTCACCGTTGACCAACCCGGTATCGACATAGAAAGGCTCTGTAGTAAAACCGATGGAGTCGAAATCTCCGCTAAGTTGGGGCGTTTCACGATAAACAATTAAGGTATCGTTTCGCCATGGACCGGAGAACTGGTAGGTAAGGGTTATTTGACCATTGCTGCCACTCGTCCGTAAAAATGGCTGAGTGGCCGGAACCGATTCCCCAAGATTGGTCTCTGATGGCAAAAGAAGTAAATCCACCTTATAGCGATATATGCTATCTCGTGTATTGAGACCAGTATCAACAAATGTGGTATCAAATAAGTCATCTTTAACATCGATTAATGAATAGTCATCACCGTCCATTCCCACGGTTCGGTAAAGCTCATATCGATAAGGTGGAGGAAAAAGTACACTGTCGAGATCATATGGTCTTGTCCACGCAACATTGATGATACCATCTATACTATCCGTCTCTTCCACATCGACATTTGTTAGAATCGGGAGTGTTTTGGGCAGTTCAGCACAAACCTCATCAGATGCGATGCTTTCAGCACCGTCGGGATAAACAGCAACAATGCGGTAACAGTATACAATTCCTACTTTTTCGGGTTCAGTATCATCGTAAAATGTGTTGTTTATGCCGCTTACCTCATCAATCTTTTCAAACAAACCACCTGGCACACCAGTCTCACATTCTCCGGGTTCCCAACCCGATGGTCCTTCTCGACGGTAAATATCATAGCGTACTGCACCATTACAAGCCGGTGGCTGCCAAGTTAGTTCCACGCCAAGAGCCGTTCCAAAGGCATCGGGGTTACGGGGAGGAGGTGAAATAACTTGTATTTGAACGGTTTGATAAGCAGTAAGTGGTGGTCTTCTTAATGGTGGTGGGTTATCGATTGCCCTAAAATATACAAAGTAGTTTTGTTGACGAATATGATTACAAGCTGTTCGCCAATTAAACCTACGTGTTACTGAACCCGTACCCGATGTATTACCGGTAATAAATGCCGGTGTATCAATTTCAAAAGGGCCGCCTTCTGCTGTAAGAGTTACCGGGTCGTTATTGGGATCAATGGCTGTAATGTCAAATTGAAGCGTGTCTCCGGCAACCAAACAGAATGGCCCAACCGGAGGGATTTCCGGGGGATCGTTATTGCAATCTCCCTGAATAGTAACCTGTAAATCTCTGGTTACACGACTCAGTAATGCCCATACTCCGGAGGCTGATTTGCGGTACTCGATAATCTCAATCGCAAAATTAAACTGGCCTTGTACCTGTGGTGCATCCCATATCAAATCGCCGGTAATACTGTCTATGGTTACTGGGTCTTGCACAAAACTCGGGTCGTATGTGGTGCCGAATGGTGTTCCGTTTACCCCTCTCACATCAACCAAACGATAAGCGAGGGAGTCACCATCTGCGTCGTATGCAGCGGGGTTATGAACAAATCGTTTACCCGTGCAGCCATCGTCTATAGGTGGGTTTAATAGCACCGGACTGGAGTTGGGACCTAATATAGCGTCAATAATGAGTGTGGTTTGCAGATAAAACACTACATTAACGGAATTAGGAATATTGGCAATACCCTGATTTCGATTTGGATCTTGCATGGAAATCACATATGAACCAGGTGATAAATAACTGTGTGTTCCGCGATAAATGTTTTTCTTTACGTCGTTGGCATTGGGGATGATTTCGCCCATTCCTGCAGGCGAACAACTTCCTGATGTGTTACCATTGATTCTTGGGAGAAAATCAGACGTATTGTCTCCCCAAAATACCTCAACTTCACAGCGGTCTGCCGGACTACTGTTCTTGGTATACGTCGTTACCGTGATCTCGTAGTTATTGCCTCCTAAATGTCGGTACGTAATTTCACCTGCTCTGTTATGCGTTGCATAAACTGAAGCAGGGGTCAACAAGATGAGGAATGAAAATATGAGTAGTCGATTCACGTTTTAATATTTGCCTTCAAGGATGAACTTTAGTATGTTTTTTTGAAACTATAAAACTACAACAAGCTGATTAAAGCATCGTGTTAAATATGAGAAAAAGCAACAAAAATTTAGCCACAATAATCATAGTTGAATTACCGATTATTTTTAACTATTTTTGAATCGACAAAGTTTGCGCAAAATCTAATTTTTCACTGACCTAATGGAGTATTTTGAATCCTAAGAAAAAAGCTTCGGTACGAATTATTAATCCTTAATCAAGTGGATTGCTTAAAGCGCATTGAAATACCTTAAACCACTTACCATTATGAAACGATTTCTACACATCATCATCGGACCAATTTCTATAATCCCACTGCTTTTTACAATATTATTTTTGATAAACCTATTTTCCTTTCCGGACTTATGGATATCTATGGAGAGCATGTTTGTTTGGCTTCTGTATGTTGTTTTGATTATGATCGGAGTAATATCTTATTTTGTCGTTCATATTTTTCATACCACAAAAATCAGAAGCGATAAAAAGACTTTATGGACAATTATTTTATTTTTTGGACATGTTGTCGCCATGCCTATTTATTGGTATCTCTTTGTTTTATCGGATGAATAATTAGCGCCTATAATGCGGATACGTCTTCATTTCCGATCCAAAGGATTTATAAAAGCGTTCGAGACCGGGTATGTCGCTCCCTTCAAAATCAAATACGCCACCACGTTCGGCACCCCACATTAAGGCATTGTCAATCAATTTTGTCATTGCTCCGTTATCCTTCCCGTATGGTTCTTGTCCACTAAAGAGAAAAACCATGCGCTTAGATGTGTACGCTATAAAACAAGCAGCAACCGGGCTATTTCTCTCGTCATGCACACTCCATACAACGCCCATTTTGCGGTATATCAATGTATACATGATTTGTTTGATGCGATCGTAATGCCAGTCGCTCAACCCTACCTCTCCCCCTTTATTGCGTTTAAACAATAACACTAGCGTATCTGGAGTGTCATTTTCAAAAACATTAAGACCGACTTTATCGGCTTTTTTTAAGTTCCGTTTTATCTGTGAACTGTAGTTGTTGTAGATGGACTGATATGATTGGCTAAGGGAAATTTCGTATGTTCGTCTTGTGTTGTGACGTATATCTTTTGGAAAAACATTTCCAACATTAAAGTATAAATCTTTGTGCAGGTAGGTTTTGGGAATGGCGTTAAGAAATACACCAGTAATGTCTGCCGTAACAGGTTCCTTTCCAAAAATACCTAATTGCTGAACGCCGTAAGGGCGATACAAATATGGTATAACACCCCATTTTTTCTTGTAAACAAGAGGCATTACCCATTCGTAGTCGCCATAAACAAGAGCATCCCAATACTTTGATATCATATCTAAATACCAGTGAAACGCATAGAAATGTCCTGAAGGGTCTTGCTTTACACACTTATCCCACTTTTCGCTATCGAGGTGCTGTTGTTTTATAAGTTTTATCATTTCGACGTTGCGTAATGTAAGAGGTTATCTAGGGCACGCGTCCAACCTTTCCAACTTGGCTGCAATTCGGAAAACGTCCTATGGTGCCAAACCAAATTAAATTCACCGCCATATTTAAAAACCAAATCAGCATAGCGTTTCATTATAGGCATTACTTTATCTGTAGACATCTTTTTTCGTTCGCTAAAATATGTGTCTAAAAAATAAAATGGATGAACTGTAAGATTTGTTTCCTCATTGGCCACTGCATCGAAAAAATTAAACGAGAGAGATGTTCCGGCTCTAAATCCATCTCTGTCTGGATACCCCATACTATAATCATCAGTAATACCTAACGCAATCAGTTGTCTATATGTTTCGGGAAATTGTAAGCGAATATAGTGTTGTCTACTGATTCGTATGCGATTACTTGCTATAGCACATAAACGCTGATGTTCTTTTTCTAATTCAGCTAAATTGCCAAATGCAGAGTATGAAGGATGCCAACCAACTTCAGCTTCCGTCTCCATATTTTCTATGAGTTTATGGAAGTCGGAATTTTTTGGATGTAGACTTCTATCGTGAGGTGATAAACCTGCACACAATACAAAGTGAATAAGTGGTACGTTGTGTCTGCGAGCAATTGCCCATTGACTATCATAAGTTAAATAGGGGTCTTTTTTAGAAGAAAACAACGTATTTAATCTGTAAATAAGCGTTTTATCCATACGGAGTAGTGCACGGCCGATGCCTAAAATAGATCGCGTAACCCCTTTAAACGCGTATGCGGACGCATTATCTACATCCACTGTTAATAAACATGACGCCTTGGGTGATGTAAAAGGATCAACACCCCATCTATCAATCAACAGCTTAACCAGTTTGTTTCGCCAAATATCAACAATGGGTACATCAAGAAACCCCATGCGGTATGCCAAGCTATGTTTGGCTTGAAACCGTCCGTGTTCGTCAGGATTTGAATGATCATATTCTTCGTATCTGGAAATACAAAAAAAAACAGCAGCAAAGACATCAAAAGACATCATCCCTTCTCCCGGAAAAATGTGCACATCCTCTCCTTCTCCTCTTAACTTGACTTTGTGCTTTAGACCTTCACTTTGCTCTAAAAAGGAACTATTGAAAATCCATGGAATCGCAACTCCACCCTGCTCCGGTGCATACCAAATTTTACAAGGTGATTCATGCGCAATAACCGTTTGAGAATCTGTGTAAACCACAACATCAACCTTGAGCCAGCGGTTGAAGATGGTCTTGAGTGTATAGGTAAGTCTAGGCGATGTGTATGGACTGTAGACAACTATCATAACAGCAAACCTCCGTTAAAATGTAACGTTTGCCCTGTTACATAACCACTTTTTTTTCCAATCAACCACAACAGCATTTCCGCTAATTCATCTGGGTTTCCAAGTTCACCTACAGGAATTCGCTGCCTGAGAGATTCACGCATTTTCTCTGGAACATCTTGAATCATTCCCGTTTCAAGGTACCCGGGAGCTATTGCATTTACGGTAATGCCTCTTGATGCCAACTCTACAGCTTGAGCACGCATAAGGCCTAGAATACCTGCTTTTGAGGCCGCGTAGGCTGCCGTACCCGGAACTCCTTGTTGGGCAACAATAGAACTCATATACACAATTCTTCCCCAACGAAGTTCACGCATATTGGGAATACAAAGTGAAGATAACTGAAATGCTGCATTTAGGTTTACCGCTAATACGCTACTCCAATCATCAAAAGACAACTTCCAGCTCATGGCATTAATATTTATCCCCGCATTATGAATCAATATATTGGGGTGCCCAACCTCACGTGTAATGCGTTTGTGAATTGATGAAATCTCTTCATGTGAAGATAAATCAACGGAATATTGTCTTATGTTGGGGTGTTTAATTGCATTGATGTTGGCTTGGCGTTTACCGGCAACAGCAACAACCAAAAAACCCGCACTTAGTAATCTACGGGTAAATACCGTTCCTATCCCACCTGACGCACCGGTTAAGAGTACAATTTGCATAAACGGTCGCGATAGATTAATTGTGACAACGCTCAAAACATCGGCATACTGTTTCAGCAATGGCCGTGTATTTTGATAAAGCGCTAATGTGATTTGTGATCGCGACAGGATTCGAACCTGTGACCGTCTGCTTAGAAGGCAGATGCTCTATCCAGCTGAGCTACGCGACCTGCTTATTAAAGAACGGCAAAAGTAATGCAATAAATGCGCATTTACAAATGTCAAAAAAAAACAATGCAAAAAATAACACGATAAAAAAACACTGTGAAAGCCGCATTTTTTTCATACTTTCGGCAAAATTTTTTGTCTACACAAAATATAATTACAAATGGCATTAAACAAAAAAGGTAATTTGGGTGCAAGCCCGACCATTGACGTTCAACCAACAGGGCATCCAGACGGTTTATTTGTTCTGTTTTTCTCCGAAATGTGGGAGCGGTTCTGTTATTATGGAATGCGCGTCTTGCTCACGCTTTATCTCGTAAAGTCATTGGCTAAAGGAGATGCTGAAGCATCATTAATCTACGGTGCTTATACGGCTTTGGTCTATGCAGCACCCGTACTTGGTGGCCGTTTGGCTGATAAATACCTGGGGTACAAATACGCAATCATTTTAGGTGCCATTATGATGGCGCTCGGTGAGTTTTTGATATTAGGTGGTAATGAATTTTGGTTGTTGGCCGGTATGGGAGCCATCATTGTTGGCAACGGTTATTTCAAAGCAAATATTTCGACCATAGTTGGAAAACTTTACAAAGACGACGACCCTAGACGTGACTCCGGTTTTACAATTTTTTACATTGGCATCAACGTTGGGGCTTTATTAGCCACTACTGTTGTCGCAATTGTTGGTGAAACCTACGGGTTCAAATACGGATTCGCACTTGCGGGATTTGGTATGCTCGCCGGTTTTTTAATTTTTTGGCTCGGTCAAAACCGTTATGCGGCAGCCAACGGTTTACAAGTCACAGAACTTGGCCATAAACGTTCCCCTGTTGGCATCAAAAATGTTCATCTCATTACGATTCTCTCGTTTTTAACCATCCCCCTTTGCTTTGTACTTATTTCTCAAAATGAGATTCTAATGTACATGCTCATCGCTATTTTCATAGGTGTTGGATATCAGCTCATAAAAGCTGGTGCAGCCGAAGGAAAAATTTGGAAGGATCGCATGATAGCACTGGTTATTATGATGATAATCAATGTGGTTTTTTGGGCGTGTTTTGAACAAGCAGGTACATCGCTTACACTTTTTGCTGACCGCAATGTTGATCGTGAAATATGGGGGTGGCTTATGCCCGCATCCATGACTCAGTTTTTCAATCCTGCATTCATCATCATTTTTGGTTCTATATTTTCAGTAATGTGGGTGCGACTCACCGCGATAAATAAAAACCCTTCTATTCCCATGAAATTTTCTTTTGGAATTCTCCAATTGGGATTAGGCTTTCTCGTTACCATTATTGGCTTACAAATGGAAAGTGAATTTAAAGTTCCTCTATTGACGTTAGTTATCTTGTATTTGCTTCACACAACGGGTGAATTATTTTTATCTCCTATTGGCCTGTCCATGGTTACCAAATTGTCACCAAAAAGCATTTCAGGAACCGCAATGGGTGGGTGGTTCTTGTCTTTTGCAATGGCTAACTTTTTAGCCGGACAGATTGCTGGATTAACGAGCGCAAAAGAAGACATTGATCCACTGAAGGAAAAGAAAACACTCACCATTAAAACAGCATTAGAGGAAAACAAGGCAGACACTTCGTTTGATGATTGGGTAACCTTGTCAGGGTTTGCTCCCAACATCAACTTAGGCGACTACAACAAAGTTGTGGAATGGGTGTCCTTTAGAAAAGCATGGAGAGATAATGCCCAGTTAAGTGATTTTTTAGATATTCGTGATCGTAACTTAATCGACCCCGAAGATGGAATTTCTAATTGGCTAGACCGCAATCATTGGGAAGCTCTAAGCGCAAAGGTAGATGCCATTTATATGGAAGACTCCATCATGAAAGCGAATGATAATGTTGTTAAAAACATCGACTTCGAATCTTATATGTATTACAGATTTAAACTTGATGGTGATGACGACTGGAGTGAAACCATTCAAACCGCATACAATAAACGCATTGTAGAAGTAAACGAGGTAAGTTTGAAAAAATATGTTGGTGTCTTTTCAACACTTGGCTATGTACTCCTTGCAGTTGCACTGATTATAGCACTATTGGCTCGTCCACTTAATAAACTCATGCACGGGGTCCGTTAATGAAAAAACAGTTAATAAAAAAGAGGCATCAACTAATGGTGCCTCTTTTTTTGCCCTGTAAAAAAATCAATTAGGGACAAATACATTCTTTTATTTCATTGGCTCTTGGTTTAATTGCCAATACGCGTACCTCTGATTTACAATTGTGTACAAGTATGTCCCAAGTCTTGTCATCGTCCTGATTCCAAACCAATGGATATTTTTTACAAACCAAATCCATTTTTGCCTCTGAGTTTTTGAAATCAACCTTTGATTCTCTAAATACACGATCAAAAAGGGAGTCTTCAAACTGGTAACACTCCATCAAACACTGAGCATAAGGAGTTAACACACGGTTTTTTTGTCTAAAATCATTTAATACGCGATCATTAGGGAAATATGAGCACTGTATATCTCTACCGCCAAACAAGGCTTTAACAACTAAGGTGCCGAGGAAAAGTCCAATTCCAAAATAGAAAAATTTACGCAAAAACACCTTCATAATTACAGTTTTTTAATGCCGTATGCTACTTCACCAACTCCACCACTCAACTTACCTTTAAACACAATATTTGCTTGCCCTTCTTCTAGAGGAACAATGTAAGCAGCTGTTTGATCTGCTGAAGGCATTGGTGCTTCATTCCGCTCCAAAATAGTGTAGCGATTATCCATGTACTTTATCAAGTACACCTCCAAGCTTGGATGCTTTTCTAATTCATTTTGAGACACGTAAACCACATCGAACTCCTTGAGAGATTTTGTCATGTACTTCACTGCTCCCCAGTGGTGACGAAAGGCATGGGGAACAGATATCCAGAACGTAAGTGTACCTACCAGACTGTAAACCAACCAGCGCCTGAATTTCACCCTAGCATTGATGCGCTCATGCCTCCATATGATGGCTAAAGCCCCTAACGATAATAGTCCCGTGGGAATGAATAAATAAAACCAACTACCGTACTTCATTAAGTATGCTGAGGTAGAAGTTGCGATAACGAGTGCAACTGCTAAAACTACAGATTGAGCTACAGGTGCAAAAAGCTTTTTAAAACGCTTAACTTGCCTAGACCAGTCTAGAACCAATGAACCAATGATTACTGAAAATGCTGGGTACGATAAAACGGACAACCATGCCACTTTACCCCCTAAAATGATATAGGGCAACCAAGCGCTAATGGCCCACAACGCAAAAAATTGCTTTGGTGCACCTCGACGTGTTGCTACAGTAACTGTTCGTATGATTGCACGAGGTACAAATACAACAAAAGGCAAAAAAGCAAACAACAAAACCAACATTTCCCAGTGAGAAAAGAATGGCAACGACAGTGAATCTGAAAAGGTCCAAATGTAACCGTTTTCTTCGATAAAGTTCATGACGTAACCGGGGGATTGTTGTTCTGCTGCAATCATCCACAAAATTAGTGGCACGGTGGATAGGATTAACGTTAGCCATACGCGCAACTTTAGCAACCACGTTCCTTTAGGAAAAAAAAGAATAAGTAATACAAAAAGCAACACTACATAAATCAATACGGCCGGACCTTCAGTGAGTAGAGCCAATGCCAACATAAATCCTATCAAAACTAACCAACCGCGTTGCTCATATATCAAATACCGTTGTACGCCAATCACCATGGTAGTCATAAAAAACAGCAACAAACTGTAGTGAAGCCCCACATTACCAATAATGCCTACGGCAATATTGCCAGCAAATGCCAAAATCGTTGCCATACCCAACTGACGGTCGAAGCGATTAACATGAAAAAACAACGTCAAAAATGTCATCCACATGAACAAGACGGCGGGAAAACGCAAACCGAATTCATTCATCCCAAATATTGATTGGCTTATTGCCAAAAACCAAATGTTCAGCGGTGGGTACGCCAAACTCTCCGGAAACAACCATGATCCCTCATTCAATACAGACCAAGCAGTTAGAGCATTAATTGCCTCCTGATTATCAAATACGGGAAAAACCGTCATACCAAACAACAACACCAAGAAAACACCTACTACTGATAGGCGGGATAGATAATTATTGGTTGCATCTGATAGCGAAAATTTACTCATTTATTTTTTAATTTCTAAAACGCGAAAGTACATCATTTGCAGTATATCCAACACACTTAATCCAATACCGATTGCAGTGAATATTTTTTAGAGCTATTTCCTTCTCAACGATATTGGCATCCATGAACGGTAAAGCGTGGATAAAAAATAAAATTATTTACGTTGCATTTTTAGATTCATCGTATTTTGCCGCAAATTATTTGGATATGATAAAACGACAAATCATTGGAGCAATCGACAAAATTGACTTTCCGGAGTTTGAATTGTTCGACTTGGGCTGTCGTATAGATACCGGCGCAACCAGTTCAGCCATTCACTGCCAAAACATTATTGTTGTTCAGGCCAATGGCATTGAAACGATTTCATTTGAATTATTAGATGCCAAACACCCATCTTACAACAAGCAAACCTATTGCACCAAAGATTTTACGCGCAAGAAAGTGAGATCCTCATTTGGGCAAGAAGAAGTGCGTTACGCAATTACCACTGACGTCGTTCTATTTAACACCACCTACACCACACAATTTACCTTAGCTGATAGAGTAAAAATGCGCTATCCGGTACTCATCGGAAGAAATCTATTGCGACAAGGGTTTGTGGTAGACGTCCGAAAAAAAAACACATCATTTAAGCATAAAAGCCATTTATGAACATTGCAATTCTCTCTACAAACAAGAACCTTTATTCTACAAAACGACTTGTTGAAGCCGGTGAAGATAGGGGGCACAACATGACGGTACTCAACCACACAAAGTGCTACGTTGTTATGGAACCCGGTAAGCCGGAGATTTACTACAAAGATCGTCCGGTAGAAAACATTGATGCTGTAATACCCCGCATTGGTGCTTCCGTTACCTTTTACGGTAGCAGCATCATTCGCCAATTTGAAATGCGGAAAACATTTTCTACACTTAGCTCTCTCGGACTAGTTCGGTCTCGTGACAAATTGCGTGCAACGCAGATTCTTGCCCGCCATAATGTGGGTTTTCCCAAAACAGCGTTTGCAAAATACCCCAGCGATGTGGATTACCTCATCAAACAAGTTGGTGGCGCCCCTTTAATTGTTAAACTTCTTGAAGGCACACAAGGCTTGGGGGTTGTTTTAGCCGAAACTCGTAAGGCGGCTAAATCAGTAATCGAAGCGTTCTATGGACTTTCCGCCAACATCATAGTTCAAGAATTTATTTCTGAAGCAAATGGTTGTGATGTTCGCGCTTTAGTTGTTGACAATAAAGTTGTAGCTTCATACAAGCGTATTGGTAAAGAAGGAGATTTTCGCTCAAACCTTCATAGAGGTGGTTCCGGAGAAAAAATTCGTTTGTCAAAAATAGAAAAAGATGCAGCAGTAAAAGCAGCTCAAGCGTTGGGACTTAAAATTGCCGGTGTAGACCTACTTCAAAGTAATCGGGGGCCACTGATCCTCGAAGTAAACTCATCTCCTGGACTTGGTGGTGTGGAACAATACACTGGTGTGGATGTGGCGGATAAAATCATTGCATACATCGAGAAGAACATCAATAAACCTTTGAAACAAAAAGATAAAGTTGGGGCATAATGCATTGGTTTATAGCGGAAAAAATAAACACGTCCCAAGCGCTATTATCAGAAAGTGAAAGCCATCATGCCCATACTGTTCTGCGTTTAAAGCTGTCAATAAAAGTCATTGTAATAGATGGAAATGGTAACGGATGGGAAGCAACGCTTGCCGAAAAACATGGTAAGCAGTTGTTATGCAAGCTGCATCGACCATTGCCAGCGCAAGAACGTCCTACGTTACGCGTAGCATTAGCCCCCACAAAACAAATCGATCGTACCGAATGGTTTGTGGAAAAAGCTGTAGAATTAGGTGTTGATGCAATATACTTTTTTACGTCTAAAAACAGCGAGCGCACGCGCATTCGAATGGATCGAATGGAAAAAATTGCGCTAGCAGCAACCAAACAAAGTCAGCGAACTCACCTCCCTACCATGCATGGCTTAATGTCGTTTAATGATGTCCTTGAAGTAGATCCAAAATCTCTTATCGCTTGGTGTGGCATTGATGAACGTCCAACAGTGCACGTAAAAGACGCCCTATTAAAATTGAAAAATCCACTTGTAATTATTGGCCCGGAAGGTGACTTTTGTAAAAGTGAAATACAAACTGCTTTACAGCACAACGCACAAGTTGTTAGCTTAGGTGACTCCAGACTTCGAACGGAAACGGCAGGTGTTTATGTGTGTGCGATAAACCAACTTCTAACTACTGAGTAATGCATTATATTGACTGGGTAATTGTCGTCATTGCTTTGAGTGTGTTTGTTGGTATTAACCTCTACCTCAAAAAAAGTGGTAGCAAAGACATGCAAAGCTTTTTTTTAGGAGGTGGGAAAATGCCTTGGTATGTTCTTGGGCTCAGTATGGTTGCTACAACCTTCGCAACTGACTCTCCATTATGGGTTACGGAAAAAATTGCGCAACACGGAATTTCCGGTAACTGGTTGTGGTGGAATATGATGATGGGAGGAATGCTTACTACGTTTTTCTTTGCCCGCTTATGGAAACGCGCCAATATCCTAACCGAACCAGAGTTCATTGAACTTCGCTACAGCGGTAAAAGTGCACAGTGGTTAAGAGGATTTAAAGCCGTTTATCTCGGTTTGTTTTTAAATGCCATCATCATGGGTTGGGTAAACCTTGCCATGATGCGAATTCTTGAAGTGTTTTTTGATTTACCCCCTGAAACAGCATTTTGGGCAACCATGGTAGCAATGCTTCTCGTTGCCTTTTACGCTTCATTAGCTGGATTGTCAGGTATCGTACTTACGGATAGTATACAGTTTTTTATTGCTATGATTGGCTCTGTAATTTTGGCCATCATTGTACTCAAGCAACCCGAAATTGGCGGCATGAGTGGTTTAAAAAATCAATTACCCGAATGGCGGTTTCACTTTTTCCCTCAAATCGGCAAAAGCGGAAGCATGGGAGCATTCAGTTTAAGTATTGGCGCGTTTTTATCATTCTTCGTTTTACAATGGTGGAACGCCTGGTACCCCGGGGCAGAACCCGGTGGTGGTGGATATATTGCACAACGAATGATGAGTGCTCGAAGTGAACGAGATGCTCTTTGGAGTGTGCTTTTCTTCCAATTACTCCACTACGCTGTACGACCTTGGCCGTGGGTTGTGGTTGGTCTGTGCTCTCTTATCCTATACCCGGAATTACCCATTGAGTTGGCCGGCAAAGGATTTATTTACACCATGCGCGATTTTTTACCAATTGGACTTAAAGGATTGCTGTTGGTCGCTTTTATTTCGGCTTACATGAGCACCATTAGCACACAAATAAATTGGGGTGCAAGTTACCTAATAAACGATTTATACGCTCGTTTCATTAAACCCGAAAACGGCTTTACATCCTCCTCAAAAGCGCAAAATCACTACGTGCGTGCCGGGAAGTGGACAAGTTTACTGCTCATTGCAGCAGCAGGTATTGTTTCTACTAACATATCAAGCATTGATGAGGCTGCACAATTTCTTATTGCCTGTGGTGCAGGTTTAGGGAGCGTACTCATAATTCGCTGGTATTGGTGGCGTATCAATGCTTGGTCTGAAATTGTTGCAACGATTGCTCCCGTTCCGGTTTTAATCATAAGTAAATTTTACTTAGAACCTTATTTTGGCGATGTTTACACCAACAACAACGGTAGCTTTTACGTGGTTGTACTTGCAACCATTACCAGCTGGCTTACCGCTACGTATCTGAGTAAACCTACCGACATGAACGTCATTAAACACTATGTAGAACGCGTGCGACCCGGCGGCTGGTGGCCAGAAGAAGTTGCGCACCGTGGAGATGATTTATTGACGCTCGGGAAACAATGGATACTTGCCGTCATCCTGGGTTATGGCCTCTTGTTTGGCGTAGGGTATTTGATTATTATAGAATGGTTTCTGGCTTTTTCTTGGCTCTCGATTTCTTTGATTTCAGCAATTATACTAAACCACCTTATCAAAAAATCTACTGCAGTGTTAGCACGTTAATAGAGTCGCGTACTCTGGATATCGTTATGTTTGGTATCACACACTTTCTCCGGTAATCCACTGATTTTTTCCAGCCACTTTACACGCTAATAACAAGGTGCTTCCTTCACGGATACGGTATCGCTTGCGAAGTTGAGCAACGGTTTGCGGATAGTTTTTTCTTAAAACGTGCATGCCTTCCACATCGATGAGATTTCGATCACCCGGCTTAGAGACATGAATGGTTTTCCATACCTTTCCTGGGAAATCACCAAGGAATACATTACTTGTAAATACGTTTGTATTAACATCAAGCATTTTTACACCATATTCGCCACACATAGCATCCCACATTTGCAGTTTTCGAATGGCCGCATCGGGATAGTAAATAAAATCCTCAACTTCAGTAGCTAAAAGACGACTTCCGTTGTCTTTGGGAAACCAATCAAAACGTTTTCCCGTGTTACTCAGTATACTTGCAGCATACCCTGACTGATTATTGCCAATATGAAGGGTAATTTCTTTTACTTCGTCAGCCAAGGACCAAACGCGAATGTGTGCATTGGGATAAAGCCTTCGCAACCCTACAACATCCACCATTGGACTAAGCTTTACCCACACTTCACCGGCAAATGGAGATATTTCAGGTAGAAGTTGATTGAGATTAGGTGTACTATCATCGGGTAAAAAGGTTCGTTTTCCGTTAGATCGCCTATCCGGATCTAAAAAAACCAAATCAAAGGATTGACCGCGCCATGCAACCTCTGCTTTACCGTATACAACGTTTACATTTTTCTTTTCCTTAAAATTCCACTTGGCATATTGCACCCGAGTTTCATTGGCGTCCACATAAAGTGATTGCTCTGACTGGTTCAACATGCTGTAAAAATCAATCCCTAAACCGGCAGTTAAATCAGCAGAATTATTAAATTTACACTCCTTAAATCTCTCATTTGCAATCAACTCAGCCGTTGCCTGCTCAATGATGACGGCATCAGGAAAAAGCCAATGAGGATTGTTTTTTAGTAAATGAGGAAACTTTTTTGATGCTTTTTTTCGAAGGTGCCATTGCTGTATAACCTCTTTGAAAGGAAATGAAGATTTACCGGAGTATTTAAGCATCATTTTATCAACACCACTAAGCTCTGTTTGGCGCCTCAAGTTCTGACCCTCGTCGCTGCACATAAATGAATAGAGATCATCGGGCGCCATGAAAGACATACTGAATGATATTGGCACCCATTTTTAGTGCCTTTTGACGGATATGCTCGGGATCGTTATGAACATCGGGGTCTTCCCACCCATTGCCGAGATCTGATTCATAGGTGTAGAGCAATACCATACGGTCATTGTCAAATATGCCAAAGGCTTGAGGTGGGTGACCATCGTGTTCGTGAATCTTTGGTAACCCCTGTGGAAAGTCATACACCACAGAAAAAATGGGATGAGTAACATCGAGAGGCACCAATTCTTTGTCGGGAAAAATACGTTTTATCTCGGGGCGCACGTACTTATCCATACCGTAATTGTCGTCGATGTGTAAAAAACCACCAGCGAGTAGATATGCACGAAGATTTTTAGCCTCTTCGCTTGAGAAAACAACATTACCGTGTCCGGTCATGTGAATGAATGGATACAGATAAAGCTGTTTTGATCCCGGCTCCACTACGTCATTCTCCGGATGAATGTCGGTGTTGATGTGCTCATTCACAAACGAAATGAGATTAGGTAGAGACGTTGGATTGGCATACCAATCTCCTCCTCCACTGTATTTAAGCACCGCAATGCGCAAGTCTTGAGCATGGGTAGAAAGCGCAAAAAGCGTTAAAAAAAAGAGAGATTTAGAAAACGTCAATACCATGTTACAAAGGTACAACTGCGGTTGTGATATTGAAATACAAGCAATACTTTAGCAGCGTTTACCTTTAATAACGATTCTCATTGTCATTTACCAAGATATTCAAACGATTACATTTTTCAGCATACACCTTAATTTTTCTGGTGTGGATGCTTAATCCACTCCTTGCTGACGATGCCATTACCGTTAACATTAAAGGTGACAACGGACTATACTTAAGTCTCAACCCCAATCTTGATTTTTTTGTAAAGACATATCAAGAACAACCAGGTGTATGGGAAACCTTTACGCTCGAAAATTTTGGTACCGATTCTGTTGTTATCAAGGGGTTCAACGGAATGACGATTTACCTCAACCCAAAGTACAAATCCCTTCATGGAGATAACGATTCAATACATTATTTTTCATTTATTGAAGGTAAGCCAGGTCAGTATTACATTAAAACAGAAATTGGACGTTATTTGGGGGTAGAAAAAGATCAATACGTATATGCCAGTCGCCGACAATTTGACAATGCTGGAATTTTCTTCCTCGAGCAAACCATTTCTCCCGATGCTCCTACTAGCTTTTCAAAGACTAAAGATGGTCTCCTTTATTTTGGATTTGGACTCATAGTTTTATCTGCTTTTTCATTTTTGAACAACCGCATTAAATGGGCACTTGGACTACTTATCGTAGGCGCTTTGGTATTGCGTTTTTTTATGGCAATGGCAGCAAACTATCTTCATCTATGGGATGAACAGTACCACGCAATGGTTGCAAAAAACATGATGGATGCACCGTTCACACCTATGCTGTATGCGAACCCGGTGCTACCCTATCCGCTATTAAGCTGGATTGAAGGACACATTTGGCTCCACAAACAACCACTATTTTTGTGGCAAATGGCAGCAAGTATGAAGATTTTCGGGGTAAATTTAGTGGCCATGCGCCTATCCTCAATTCTGATGTCAACTGCGGTGGTGTGGTTCATCTATGCCATAGGATACAGAGTTGTTGATAGAAAAACAGGGTTTTTTGGGGCGTTTTTCTTTGCGTTGGGCAACTACGGATTGCAACTTGTAAACGGGTACCACAGCACAGACCACAATGACATTGCCTTTCTATTTTACGTAACTGCTTCTCTACTTGCGTGGATTGAGTATTGGCAAAACAAAAGAAATCTAAGATGGGCCATTTTAGTGGGTGTGCTTTCTGGTATGGCTGTAATGGTTAAGTGGCTTCCCGGATTATTGGTATTTGCCGGATGGGCAATTGTGGTGGTGTTTTTTAAAAATGAGAGAAACCCAAGAAACGCCCTCCATTTAATTGCGGCTGTAATTGTCTCAGCCATTGTATTTGTTCCTTGGCAAGTGTATACGTTGATCCACTTCCCGGAAATAGCAAAACACGAGTTATTTTATAATACTGCACACGTCAATCAAGCAGTAGAACAACATGAAGGCGGGTTGATGTATCATTTTAAGATGACAAAAAAACATCTAGGGGTTCCTTTTTACATGCTACTCATTGGGTGGGTACTGTTGGTTCGTCGCATTAAAACAAAAGAACTAAAAACGGTGATCATAGTATGGGCTGCATTGGTATTTGTTGTTTTCACGTTAGCACAAACCAAAATGCCAACGTTTACATTTATGATTGTTGCACTTTCGTACCTCGCTGCTGCACAGCTGATTATCGTTGGTCTCAACACAATTATTATAAATCCACAAATACGCAATGCGCACAAGTGGCAAATGTTTTTTTCCGTGTTGATAATTGGCTTTTTGGGTTGGAAAAGCATTGAATACAAAGCGTTACGTGCACGTCATACGCTTTGGCGAAAAACAGCTGATGATCCATATAAAAACCGCATTTTAACCCAAAAACTCATGTTTAATCTTGCGAAAGACACAACAAATGAAACCATTTTCTTTCATTCAAGACCATTCGACAATATTCCACTTATGTTCTTTACCGATGCTGCTGCTGCTTACGACCGAATGCTTACCGAAGAAGAGGTTGTACTGTTGATAAAACGCGGGTTTAGACTGCGCGTATTTGACGACGGCAACCTCCCAGAATACATATACGATCACGAAATAGACATCATTAATAATTATTGGTATCCGCTGTAATGCATCAAGAAACAAAACGAATTGTTCTCACCGGTTGCCCTTCTAGTGGCAAAACGACCCTACTCAACCATATCATCACACTGGGCTATCATTGCTTCGAGGAGGTGTCGCGAGAAATTATCCAAGACTCCATGGACCGTGGATTAGACATTACACCTTGGCAAGATTTGGATGCGTTTTCATCGTTGGTATGGGAAAAGCGAATGCGCCAATATGGGCAAGCATCACCGGGATGGAACTTTTACGACCGCTCGCTGCTGGACGTTGTTGCTTACCAAGATTTAGACAACCAAAAGATTTCTACAGAATACGAACAAACAATGCGCGATTGTCGCTACGACGTCGTTTTTATTGCGCGACCTTGGCCCGACATATTCATCAACGATGAACACCGTCGAGAAGATTGGCAACAAGCACTTTCTGTTGATCAAGCGTTGATGAGTGCATACAAATCAAGAGGATATACACCCATAGTTTTGCCGGAAGTATCCGTTAAAGAGCGCGCTGAATTTGTGCTCAACCATTTAAGCCAATAGGTTATGGTTAAAGCACACGATATACTAAAGCAGTATTGGGGATTCAATTCGTTTCGGCCTTTGCAGGAAGATATCATATCGTCGGTGCTTGATGGGAGAGATACATTGGCACTTCTACCAACCGGTGGCGGAAAATCACTTTGTTATCAAGTACCAGCCATGTGTCTTCCCGGCGTTACAATCATCATTTCACCTTTGATCGCATTGATGAACGATCAGGTTCAACACCTCAAACGAATCGGGATCAACGCCATAGCCGTTCACTCCGAATGGCGCAAACAAAAACTCGATATTGCCTTAGACAATATGGTTTCCGGAGCCTATAAAATGGTCTATGTATCGCCGGAAAGACTGCAATCTAAAGATTTCATCAGCCGAATTCAAAGTACCAACATATCGCTTATAGCTGTAGATGAAGCGCACTGCATCAGTCAGTGGGGGCACGATTTTCGGCCACCATATCGCGACATTGCAAAGTTGAGGGACTTGGTAGGCAGCAGTGTACCTGTAATGGCTCTAACTGCAACAGCTACTAAGGAAGTGGTTGATGACATTCAAAATTCGCTAGAATTTCGTGAAAAAAATGTTTTTCAAAAAAGTTTCTTTCGTTCAAAACTAACATATTCTGTCTACTACACCGAGGATAAATACAAGCACCTTGTAAACATATTTCAAAAAATGCAAGGGTGTGGTATTGTTTACGCACGCAGCAGAAAGCGCACTCAAGAGCTTGCCGATATACTCAACAAAAACCGCATTAGTGCTCTTCCCTACCACGCCGGTATGTCTCCACGAGAACGAACAGAAAATCAAGATGCATGGATGAAAAACCGCGTACGGGTAATGGTAGCTACCAACGCATTTGGAATGGGCATCGACAAACCTGATGTGCGATTGGTCATTCATTTAGAGGCTCCACCCAGTCCTGAAGAATACTTCCAAGAAGCTGGTCGTGCAGGACGGGATGGCAATCAAGCTTGGGGGGTAATGCTAAGCGCTAAGGGTGATTCCGGCGTATTAAAGCGCAGGTACTTATCAAGTATTCCCACTGTAGAAGAAGTGCAAAACATCTACGACCAACTAAATCGCTACATGGGCATTGCCTTTGGAGCAGGTGCGGGAAAGCCATATGCGTTTGACATTTTTGACTTTACACGCAAGCAAAAAATTCACGAAGGGAAGGCCTATGAAGTACTAAAAGTTATGGAACGCGAAGGCATCATAACGATGAGCGATGGCTTCTGGGAGTTTTCACGCTTAAAAATTCTCAGCTCCCCTACAGCACTTTACGACGAAAGTTTGCGCAATGAAAAGAGCGAAAAGGTTATTAAGACCATGCTTCGTATGTACGAGGCATTACACGTTGACTACAAAAAAATAAGAGAGAGTGATTTAGCTGATCGGAGTGGAATCACGTTATTTGATGTAAAACAAGTTCTTAAAAACTTGAGTACAAAAAAACTACTATCATACCAAGCATCTACAGGTAAACCAGCCATACTTTTCACATTTGGACGCGTAAAAGAAAAAGACCTAAGAATCGATCGTAAAGCCTACAACACTTACACCAAGACTAGGAGAAATCGCGTTGAGGCAATAATTGATTATTTGTCAGAATCTCGTCGATGCAGAGCAGTACAACTGTTGGACTATTTCGGAGAAGAGCTTCAAAACAATTGTGGTAGGTGTGATGTGTGTAGGAAAGAAAAGAAAACCAAAATCATTTCAGAAGACGCTGTTTTAAAATGGGTGGAACGCAACCCACCAAGCCGTATAGATGACATTGCTGAACACATGGGATTGGCTCGAGTAGATTTACTCAAATCAACTATCGACACACTTTTGGTTAAAAATAAGATTTTTAGAAACGAGAAAGGACAACTTCAAATTGATGACAAATGACAAAAGATAAACGACAATTGAACCGCATCGTATTTATGGGAACACCTGATTTTGCGGTTGCATCGCTCCATGCGCTTTACGAAGCCGGTTTTAACGTAGTGGGCGTCTTGACCACACCTCCTAAAAATGCTGGCAGAGGGTTGAAAGAAAAAATGTGCGCAGTTCATAAAGCAGCTTTGCATCTTAATATTCCGGTATGCGCACCTAAATCACTGCGCGACGAAGACGTGACTAAAACAATTGCTTCATGGAATGCTGACCTGGGTGTAGTTGTTGCCTTTAAAAAATTACCACTCAGCATTTACGGTGCTCCTAGACTGGGTACCTTCAATCTTCACGCCTCTCTTCTACCCGATTACCGAGGTGCTGCACCAATCAATCGCGCCATCATGAATGGTGAAACGCAAACAGGTATTACCACCTTCCTTCTCAATGACAAAATCGACGAGGGTAATATCCTCCACAGCCAATCAATAGCGATAGAGGAAAATGAGACAGCCGGTGAACTCCATGACAAAATGATGCATTTGGGTGCAAAATTGGTCGTAAAAACTGCCGACGATTATGTAAGTGGTGTTGTGAAACCTAAACCACAAGAAAGCGATTCAAAAAAAACTGCACCCAAGATTTTTCGAGAAGATACCAGAATTGATTGGTCTAAATCCATCGATGAAATACACAATCACATAAGAGGGTTGAGTCCATACCCCGGCGCATTTACCGAAATAAGCAGTCCAAAACAAACGGAAGTAAAATTATTTCGATCTAAAATCATTAACCGATTGAAAAACGATTCATCTATTAAACACATCAGAAATGAATCATGGACGGTAGAATTAAAAGATGGCACCATTGAAATCATCGATATACAACCAAAGGGAAAGCGTAGAATGGCTACAACCGACTGGCTTAATGGACTTCCAAAAGGTGAAATCAAGACCGATAACCACACGTAAATTGGTCTAAACGACCATAAACCAAAACCTTTTATTAACAATTCATGTGTTTTATTAACAATTTCACGAAAAAAGGCCTTTAACTCTTGTAGAATAAGGGTTTCCGACTATATTTGTTGTGTATTAATCTTAAAACTATTTGATATGAACAAATCTGAACTCATTGATGCAATGGCTGCTGATGCCGGAATCAGCAAAGCAGAGGCAAAAAAAGCATTAGACTCTTTCACCAACAACGTCAGTGGCGCGTTGGCCAGTGGAGACCGCATCTCACTTATCGGCTTTGGTACATTCTCTGTATCTAATCGTGCTGCTCGTGAAGGACGTAACCCACAAACTGGTGAAACGATTAAAATTGCTGCTAAAAACGTAGCAAAATTCAAGCCTGGATCTGAATTAACCAATCGCTTGAATTAATAAAGTCTACTTCAAATCAGATTAAAAAGCCCCTCAGTTGAGGGGCTTTTTATTTACAGCATTTTACCATTTCAACAGTGCTGATGCCCATGTAAATCCACTACCAAATGCAGCCAAGCAAATCAAGTCACCCGACTTAATACGACCTTCTTCCCATGCCTCACTCATTGCAATAGGAATGGATGCTGCTGTAGTATTACCGTAGCGCATGATATTGTTGTATACCTGATCGTCTCGCATTTGCAACTTATTTTGAATGAATTGACTAATTCGAAGATTGGCTTGATGAGGTATGAGTAAGTCAATATCTGAAATGGTTGCATTATTGGTTTGCAAAGCCTCCATAATAACTTCTGAAAAACGAACAACCGCATGTTTAAAGACAAAGTTACCGTTCATGTATGGAAAATATGATATGTCGTCAGGGTCTTTGTTTTGCATAATAGTAGGCACCCATCGCTTCGTATTTGGAGCAATAAGAGCCAACTCCTCTGCATGCTTTCCTTCACTGTGTAAATGCGTTGATAAAACCCCTTCCTCGCCATCTTCTGCGCGTTTGAGTACCACCGCACCAGCACCGTCTCCAAATATTACCGAAACGCCACGCCCACGCGTTGTCATGTCTAATCCACCGCTATGTAATTCCGAACCGATCAACAAAATTGTTTTATACATTCCCGTTTTAATAAACTGATCGGCAACTGATAAGCCATAAACAAAGCCCGAACACTGATTGCGCACATCCAAGGCACCGACTTCTTTTAATCCCAACTGTTCTTGAACAAGTACTCCAGGGCCGGGAAAATAATAATCCGGACTAAGCGTGGCAAAAATGATAAAATCGATTTCACTTTTATCAATACCTGCGCGCTCAATTGCGCGTTCAGCTGCACGCGTTCCCATAGAAGACGTGGAGTCGTTTGGCCCGGCAAATCGCCGCTCTTTTATACCAGTTCGTTCGGTTATCCACTCATCATTGGTGTCAATGGTTTTTGATAAGTCATTGTTGGTAACAATATTATCAGGTACGTAATGGGCTACGCCCGAAATTTTAGTTGTATACATAAGTGTGAAATTTTCATTCGCAATATACGGGAAACATTCACAATTCAACAAATGTAAATCCACAGTCCTATACCATATATTTGCTTTTTTAATTTTGCTATGAGCAACCACGATTTTGAAGCGGTCAAAAATGTCTTTACCAAGTATTTAGAAGATAACGGCCACCGAAAAACACCAGAGCGATACGCCATTCTTGAGGAGATTTACGCCAAAGAAGACCACTTTGACGTAGAGACGTTGTACGTATCGATGAAAAATAAAAACTACCGTGTTAGTCGTGCTACACTCTACAATACGATTGATCTGCTTTTAGAAAGCCACCTTTTGCGCAAACATCAGTTTGGGAAAAATCAGGCGTTCTATGAAAAATCGTTTTACAATAGACAGCACGATCACATCATTTGCTTAGATACAAATGAAATCATCGAATTTTGTGATCCGCGCATTCAACAAATTCGCGACACCATAGAAGAAATTTTTGGCGTTGAAGTAGAATCTCATTCTCTTTACTTTTACGCCAATAGACATCCAAAAAAAGACAACCAACAAACCAACGCTTCAAGCGAATCATGAGCAACATTGACGTACTATTAGGTCTCCAATGGGGAGATGAGGGAAAAGGTAAAATTGTAGACGTGCTAACACGTGAATACGACATCATTGCTCGCTTTCAGGGCGGGCCTAATGCTGGTCACACCTTGGAGTTCGAGGGAATAAAACACGTGTTACACACGATACCATCCGGTATTTTCCACGCCAAAGCAACCAATTTAGTGGGAAACGGTGTGGTGATAGATCCCGTAATTTTTCTCAAGGAAATTGACGCCCTTAAAAAAATCGACCCAGTAGCGCAAGATCGCTTGATGATTTCTCGTAAAGCACACCTTATTCTGCCTACACATAGACTTCTTGACGCTGCTTCCGAGCAGGCAAAAGGAAAGTCCAAAATTGGCAGTACATTAAAAGGCATCGGGCCAACGTACATGGATAAAACAGGTAGAAATGGCATTCGTGTTGGCGACATTGAACAACCATATTTTTTAGAAAAGTATAAAAACCTCGTAGAAAAACATCTCCAGTTGTTAGACAACTACGCCTTTGATATATCACCTCTCAAAGTCATGGAAGCTGAATGGATGGATGCCATTGAGAAGTTCCGGGGATTATCACTCACCGACAGTGAATATTTTTTGATTAATCAAATGAACAAGGGTAAGCGCATTTTAGCTGAAGGCGCTCAAGGCTCTCTTCTCGACATCGACTTTGGAAGCTATCCGTATGTAACATCATCGACAACAACCGCTGCCGGGGCGTGCACCGGATTAGGTGTTGCGCCAAACAAAATCAATCGCGTTATCGGTATTTTCAAAGCATACTGCACGCGCGTTGGCAGTGGCCCCTTCCCTACCGAACTCTTCGATCAAGATGGAGAACAGCTTCGCGTTGATGGTAATGAGTTTGGAAGTACTACCGGTCGTTCTCGTCGCTGTGGTTGGCTTGATCTACCCGCACTCAAATATGCAGTTGATGTGAATGGCGTTACTGAATTGATGATGATGAAGGCAGATGTGATGAGTTCCTTTGATACCATTAAGGTTTGTACCGGATATAAATATCACGGAAACGACATCGATCACTTGCCTTACGCAACTGATCCGGACTTTTTAGAGCCTCAATATCAATCGCTAAAGGGTTGGTCGTGCGACCTCACTAAATTAAACGATTGGAAAAAAGCACCACCGGAACTCATGGATTATGTTCGATTCATTGAAGATTATGTGGGCGTCTCCATATCACTTGTATCAGTAGGCCCTGATAGAGAGCAAACATTAAAAATTTCTACCATTGTGGAAGCTTAGGCTTGATTTTTGACTTCACACCCATATGATGGTTCCGCGAATATTTATTTGGGTTATTGCCCTTTCTTCGTTCGTTCCTACATCGGTATGGGGACAAAAAAAAATACTCATAAAACATGCTGATGTCGGTAAGTATGTATCGGGTAGAATTGCGCCTGAAGAAAAAAATACACTGATTGGAAATGTCCAATTTGAGCACGAAGGTGCTCTAATGGACTGTGATAGTGCGTGGCTTTTTTCGGCTACAAATACCTTAAAAGCATTTGGCAATGTAGTTGTTAACCAAGGAGATACCCTCTTCACCTACGGCGAATCTCTCGATTACAACGGAAATACCAAACAAGCAATCATGCGTAAGAACGTGCGCCTGATTGACGATAGTGTTCAACTGTTTACCGATGTCCTTTACTACGATCGTAATCAAGAACGTGCCTATTATACTACCGGAGGAAAAATCATTGATGACCAAACAACCTTGACGAGTAAAGAAGGAGTTTATTTTAGTCAAACTAAATGGTATCACTTCCGAGGTGATGTAGAGGTCATAAACCCTGAATACATTATAGAATGCGATACTATGCATTACCACACTGAAGATAAAGTAGCCCTGTTTAAAGGACCAACGACAATTACGGGTGATAGCAGCGACATATACTGTGAGAATGGTTTTTACAATACAGTTACTGACATCGCCCAGTTTAATAAAAATGCCATCATTCGCGACAAAAACACCTTTCTTACCGGCGATAGTGTTTACTACGAACAATTCAGAGGGTTTGGGCAAGCATTTGAAAACGTCGTCATCTACGATACAATAGAACACTATACCATTCGCGGACAGTACGGAGAGTATTTGAGGGAACCTGAGTATGCGTTTGTTACCGGATACCCCACCTATTCCATGAAAGTGGAAGACGACAGTTTGCATATTTATGGTGATACCCTTTACAGTAGAAAAGCCGATACTTTGGGCAACAAAATTGTTAATATTTGGCCGCGTGTAAAGTTTTTTAAAACCGATTTACAGGGTAAATGCGATTCACTGGTTTATCAAGACATAGATTCGGCTATATACATGTTTAAGGATCCCGTGGTATGGGATGACTCCACGCAAATCACAGGTAAACACATCATTGTAACCCTTAAGAATGACGCCTTGGATAGTTTAAAAGTGTACACCGACGCCTTCGTTATTTCTCATGAAGACTACGATTTCTACCATCAAGTAAAAGGAAGAGATATGTTTGGTAAGTTTATCGACGACAACATAAAGCGCATCCTTGTGGTTGGTAATGGACAATCGCTTTACGTTATTCGAGAAGATGAAGACGAAGAAAACCCACCTTACGTAGGAGTTAATCGCGCTGAATGCAGTGAAATACTCATTGTTTTTGAAGACGGAGGTGATATCGACCAAATAACGTACATGAAGCAAGCTGAATCAAAAACCCATCCAATGGAACAAGTCGGGTCAGAATTACTTAAGCTGGATGGATTCTACCCTCGTTTTAAAGAACGACCAAAAACCCGTTGGGACATTTTTCCGAAAGACAAACCAAAATGATGACCGCTTTTCTGATTTGTATCGCAATGGCAGCTGTACCCGATTCACTTCTTGACGAATCGGTGTTTCAACGCACCATTGAACAAAATACCGATTTTGACATTCAGGATGCAGAGCTGTTATTAAACATTGGCATCTATCACCGAATAAATGTTTACCGTGTAGAAAAAGGAAAATCAACCTTGAGGTGGAATGACAATTTGATGAACACCGCCGGCTTACACAGCAAAGAAATGTATGAACGTGATTTTTTCTCCCATGTCAATCCTAAAAATAAAGCACTTCGAAATGTAGACGATCGACTTAAATATGCAAAAGCAGATTTCAATACATTTGGAGAGAACATTGCTTTTTTTGACGAACCACTGCCCGATGAAAAAACCTTGACAAACGAGCTGTTACAACAATGGATTGACGGTATCTTTACACAGTGGCGAACAAGTAAAGGCCACCGAAAAAATATGCTGCGTGATGCGTTTAAACAAACCGGAATTTCATGCTATCTTAGCGTTGAAAACGTTAACCAAACGCATCGCGTTATTGTGCATGCAACAAATGTGTTTACCGACTAATAAAACTAGATATGCGACTACTTCTTAGTGTAGCTTTAATCATTATACTCCATCTCGATGCACAGGCGCAAAGACGTGTGCGATTTATTGAAGTTGACAATATAGAAGAATGGGAAGACATACTTGAATTGAGTCGCAACAACAAGCGTCTTATGTTCATAAACGTTTGTTCTCCTTGGAGTGAAGTTTGCACTTATATGCGCAGTAATACATTTCGAGATCGTGAATTGGCTCGCTTTTTAGGCAACGACTACATACCAGTTTACATTCAAGGCGATTCTGAGTTTGGGTCCGTCTGGAGCGATCGGTACGATGTAAGTGCTTTTCCCATGATGTTTTACATGACTCCCGGTGAGCGCATCGTTGCGCGTCTTGAAGGGTTTCAAGAAACAGCCACCATTATGGATTCGGGCAAACGCGCGATGACTGTTTATCGCGAATACCCGCGATTGAGAAGAGCGTACATAGAGGGAGGGCTCTCTCCAAAAGGGTTTCGCGAATTGATCAATCTAGAATTAGCCAACGAAGGCCCTGAAAGTGCTCGTCCCTTGTTCAACGAATTAATCTCCGGGAAATCGAAGGATCTGTGGTCTAATCCGGAGAATCTGAAGCTAATCGTAACATTTGGTTCAGCTCCCGGTGAGGACATTTTTTCATATGTTATTGAGAATAGGGAGCAATTGCTGATGAATGATAATTTCAATAAGGAAACATACTTTGAGAATAGTTTCAATCACACTATGGCCATTGCCGTAAAAAACAAAGACATTAATCTACTAAAGCGAGCAGAAGAGCAGCTGTTTTTATTTACCGATCTAAACAGCAATGAACAAAGAGAAATGATTGCAGAAATGTACCGCACATTTCATTTGCAAACCGGCGATTGGAACGCCTTTAGAGAGCACGTTGAAATGATGGCAAATAGTGCCTCCAGTGAAGAAACCGTTCTCGCATTAGAAGCGCGATTCATCATTGAGAACTTCTTAGAACCCGACGCTCTAAACGCAGCGATAAAGTTGATGCGAAAATCCATTGACATGCGCGATCGGTTTACGAAGCGCCAGTACCTTGCAGATGCATATTTAAAACTTAAAGACTTTGATAAGGCTGTAGCTGTTCTTGAGGAAGCAAAAGAAAAAATCCGTGACCCCTACGATCAATACGAGGTTAATGAACTGATAAGGAGAATACGTCAGTTTGAACGTGAAGAACAATCCAAACAAAACGAGAAAAAGTCTGGCGAGTAATGCTAAATCCAAGATTTGGTAAACAAGGCTTTATGAAAGCGACATCAAAACCCATTGATGTCGAACATTTGGCTGCATCAATCAAATCAGGTAATGTTGTTGCGCTTGCACGCGGAATAACCATTATAGAAAGTACACGTAATCGTGATCGAACAATTAAAAATCAACTTCTCAATGCTATTTTTTCCAAAACTGGAAAAGCATACCGCGTTGGTATAACCGGTGTTCCCGGGGTTGGCAAGAGCACGTTCATTGAATCTTTTGGCTTAAATGCAATTGACAACGGTTTCAAAGTCGCTGTACTGTCTATAGACCCTAGTAGTTCGCGAAGTGGCGGCAGCATACTGGGTGATAAAACACGAATGAACGAACTCAGTAAACACAAAAATGCATTCGTTCGTCCTACCGCATCGGGAACGCATCTTGGAGGTGTTGCGCAAAGCACCCGTGAGAGCATGCTTTTATGTGAGGCTGCAGGATTTGACTTAATCATTGTAGAAACTGTAGGTGTAGGTCAATCAGAAATTGAGGCCATGCAACTCACCGATTTTTTCCTACTGCTTATGCTAAGCGGAGCCGGTGATGAATTACAGGGGATAAAGCGGGGAATAATGGAGGCTGCAGATGCCATTGCCATTACCAAAGCCGACGGAGATAACATTACCGCTTCTAAAAATGCGGCCCAAGAATACCGAAGAGCCTTGCATTTGATGCCCCCGCATGAAGGCGATTGGATTCCCAAGGTCGGAATCACGTCTTCAATTGAAAAACGTGGAATGCAAGAGGTGCTTAAATGGTTAAAGCTCTACCGCAACAATTGCGAAAAAAATGGGTATTGGGAAATCAAGCGTAAAAAACAAGCCGATTATTGGTTTGATAAACACTTGCAAAAACAGCTTCTCAGCGTATTGACGTCCAATGAGGCACTAGAAAATAGCCTTTCAGACATCAAAGCATCTGTTCACAATCTCAACATCGACCCGTTTCAGGCCGCAGAATCGTTGATTCAGTCCATTAAAATACGCTTGGACTAAACGTTGAATCTGAAGTGCATAACGTCTCCGTCTTTAACCACGTATTCCTTCCCTTCCACCCGTAGTTTTCCTGCTTCACGCGCGGCAGACTCTGAACCGTAATGTGCATAGTCTTCGTAAGCAATGACCTCTGCACGTATAAACCCTTTTTCAAAATCAGAGTGGATAACACCTGCAGCTTCAGGTGCTGTAGATCTTGCAGGGATGGTCCAGGCGCGAACCTCTTTTTCTCCGGCAGTAAAATAGGTATGTAAATCAAGTAGTTTGTAAGCAGCACGTACTAGAACATTGACTCCTGGTTCTTCTAACCCGAGATCATCCAAAAACATTTGTCGCTCTTCAAACGATTCAAGTTCAGAAATATCTGCTTCGGTTGCTGCAGCAAGTACAATTACCTCTGCTTGCTCATCAGCAACAGCTTGCTTCACGCGCTCAACATGCACGTTGCCGTCTTTAGCTGAAGACTCGTCAACATTACATACGTATAAAACAGGCTTAGATGTGAGAAGCTGTGCTTGTTTCATCCACATGGCTTCATCTTCATTTTCGATGGGAAAACTACGTGCCGATGCCCCGGACTCCATAAATGCTTTTAAACGCTCGTAAAAGTCGGCTTCTTTTTTAACTGACTTGTCTCCTACTCGTGCCGCTTTACCGGTTTTTTCCGATAGTTTCTGAAGAGATTCAAAGTCTTTTAATTGAAGTTCTATATCAATGACCTCTTTATCGCGGACCGGATCTACCGTGCCGTCAACGTGGGTTACATTTTCATTTTCAAAACAGCGAAGAACGTGAATGATGGCGTTCGTTTCACGAATGTTTCCCAAAAACTGATTTCCCAACCCCTCTCCTTTGCTTGCACCTTTAACCAAGCCTGCAATGTCTACTATTTCAACTGTAGCTGGTTGAACGCGTTGCGGATTCACTAATTCTTGGAGTTTTTCCAAGCGATGATCCGGAACGTTTACCATGCCTACATTGGGCTCTATGGTACAAAACGGATAATTGGCTGACTGCGCTTTAGCACTTGACAAACAGTTAAAAAGGGTTGATTTCCCGACATTGGGGAGCCCGACGATGCCACACTTCATAGGAGGTAAATTTTAAAGGCGGCAAATATACTCTAAACCTTTCTACGGCGAGCGGCAATCATCGTATTTTTAAGCAATGACGCAATAGTCATTGGTCCAACACCACCGGGAACCGGTGTTATGAAAGCAGCTTTTTTCGACACGGTATCAAATTCAACGTCACCCACAAGGCGGTAACCCGATTTCTTTGTGGTATCAACAACGCGAGTAATGCCAACATCTACAACGACGACACCTTCTTTTACCATGTCAGCAGTAACAAAGTTAGGTCGGCCCACCGCAGCAATAATGATGTCAGCAGAGTGAACAATCTCAGGAAGGTTTTGGGTATGACTGTGACAAATGGTTACGGTACTGTTTCCGGGATACCCGTTGCGTGACATTAGAATACTCATAGGTAGACCAACAATGTGACTTCTTCCCAACACCACACAATGCTTTCCTCCCGTTTCGATATTGTAACGGTCGAGAAGCTCAACAATTCCTGCTGGTGTAGCGGGAACGAATGCGTGCATGTTCAATGCGATTCGCCCAAGATTTTGTGGGTGAAAACCATCGACATCCTTTTTGGGATCAATGGCCATAATGACTTTGTGTTCTCTTATTTGGTCGGGAAGTGGCAATTGAACGATGAATCCATCAATGGACTCGTCTGCATTGAGCTTTTCTACTTCGGCTATGAGTTCTGCCTGACTGATGGTATCCGATAAACGAATCAAGCTGGACGCAAAACCAACTTCTTCGCAAGCTTTAATTTTGGCATTTACATACGTAACACTTGCACCATTATTTCCAACCAAAATGGCTGCTAAATGCGGGCGGCGATTACCTTTTTCGACAAATTTTTTTACTTCTTCACGGATTTCGTTTCGCAGTTGTTGTGAAGTGTGTTTACCGTCTAAAAGTCTCATTGATTAAATTTAAAAAATATGTTTAGGTGCCAAAAAATTAAGCTGGCACGCATAATATTTGGGTGTAATAAAACCATTTACCTACCTCCAAACGGCAATCCGCCACCGCCACCCATCATTTGGGCCATTTGTTTCATCTTACCGCCTTGCATTTTTTTCATCATTTTACTCATATCTTCGAACTGCTTCACCAACTTATTGATTTCAGCTACATCTCGTCCACAACCTTTTGCAATGCGTTGTTTCCGACTGCCATTCATTAGCTTAGGATTGTTACGCTCTTGCGGTGTCATACTTTGTATAATGGATTCAACGCCCTTAAACGCGTCGTCATCGATGTCAACGTTTTTCAACATTTTACCCATACCAGGCATCATACCCAAAAGATCTTTCATGTTGCCCATCTTTTTAATCTGCTGTATTTGCTGATAAAAATCTTCGTAATCAAAGGTATTGGTGGCAAATTTTTTGGATATTTTACGCGCTTCTTTTTCGTCAAACTGCTCTTGAGCCCGTTCTACCAAAGAAACCACATCGCCCATACCCAAAATACGATCTGCCATCCGATCGGGATGAAACACATCCAACGCATCCATTTTTTCTCCGGTACCTATAAATTTTATGGGCTTTTTTACCGTTGCTTTGATGGTTAACGCCGCACCACCACGAGTATCTCCGTCGAGCTTGGTGAGAACAACACCATCAAAATTGAGTACATCGTTAAAGGCTTTAGCTGTATTCACAGCATCTTGACCGGTCATGGAGTCTACGACAAAAAGTGTTTCCGACGGCTTAATTGTTTTGTGCACCGCTGCTATTTCTTCCATCATCTGCTTGTCTACAGACGTACGACCAGCGGTATCAACAACAACAGTATTAAAACCATTGTCCTTTGCGTAGGCAATGGCCTTTTTGGCTATATCTACCGGATTCTTATTCTCCTCATCGGCGTAAACTTCAGCGTTAATTTGTTCTCCGAGAACTTTGAGCTGCTGAATGGCTGCCGGCCGGTAAACGTCTCCCGCAACCAAGAGAACTTTACGTGATTTTTTTGTTTGCAGATAATTGGCCAACTTTGAACTAAAGGTTGTTTTACCAGAACCTTGAAGTCCCGCTACGAGAACAATTGCAGGCTTTCCCTCAAGATTAATTGACTCTGCTTCGCCTCCCATGAGTTCAGCCATTTCGTCGCGCATGACCTTAACCAGAACTTGACCTGGTTTCAATGAGGTCAATACCTTTTGACCAATGGCTTTATCTTTTACCGTTTTGGTAAAATCTTTTGCTATTTTAAAACTAACGTCGGCATCGAGCAGCGCTCTGCGTACTTCTTTC
The DNA here is from genome assembly GCA_007116495.1 of Cryomorphaceae bacterium. Lineage (GTDB taxonomy): Bacteria > Bacteroidota > Bacteroidia > Flavobacteriales > Schleiferiaceae > CSBr16-58. The sequence goes on from SKIJ01000003.1 coordinate 57,998, forward strand.
ATCGTTTCGGCAACGTTGACCTCAGTGATCTGCCCGTGCCCTTTCAATACATGAAGGGCATTTTCTAATTTTCCAGATAAATTGTCAAACATATAAACATGCTATTTTTGTCGTGCAAAGTTACAAAACAAGACCCCATAACCATTGGTTTAAAAAAAATGCATAACTAAAAATGCTACCACAGGCTTAAACATTAAATTTGCGCCATCTATTTTAGTAGACGTTGAACATCCGAGATATTTACAAATTCTTTATTGCTATACAGCAGCGCACATGCAAGCATATAATTCCGCCAACATCGAAGAAAAATGGTACAGTTACTGGCAAAAAAACAACTGTTTCCGATCTGTTCCTGACAATCGCAAACCCTACACCATCGTCATCCCACCACCAAATGTTACGGGAGTTTTACACATGGGGCACATGCTCAATAATACCATTCAAGACGTCTTGGTACGCCATGCTCGTTTAATTGGTAAAAATGCATGCTGGGTACCCGGCACAGACCACGCTTCCATTGCTACCGAGGCTAAAGTTGTTGCTCGCTTAAAGGAACGCGGCTTGTCGAAAGAGGAAATTGGGCGCGACGGATTTCTAAAAGAAGCTTGGAAGTGGACAGACGAATACGGTGGCATTATTCTCGAACAACTAAAGCGCATCGGTGCATCCTGCGATTGGGAACGAACTGCATTTACTCTAGATGATGTACGATATGAGTCTGTCATCAAAACCTTTATAGATCTTTACGAAAAAGGACTCATTTACCGCGGATACCGCATGGTTAATTGGGATCCGGAAGCAAAAACTACCATATCTGACGAAGAAGTTATCCACAAAGATTTACAAGGTAAGCTTTATCATGTACGTTATCAGATAGAAAACAGCAGCGATAGTTTGGTGATTGCCACCACCCGTCCAGAAACGATCCTCGGCGACACCGCCATTTGCATCCATCCTGAAGACGAACGCTACAAACACTTACATGGGAAACGTGCCATTGTACCTATAGCCAACAGAAGCATTCCCATTATTTTAGATACTTACGTCGACCGTGAATTTGGAACAGGTTGTCTTAAGGTTACTCCAGCACACGATGTCAATGACTACAACTTAGGACAAACACACAATCTTGACATCATCGACATTTTAAACGAAGACGGAACGCTCAACGAGCACGGATTGCATTACGAAGGTCAAGACCGCTTTGCCGTACGCAAATCCATAGCAAAAGAGATGGAAGATATAGGCGTATTGGTAAAAATGGAAGACTACCGCAATAGTGTGGGAACCTCCGAACGCACCGGAGCTGTGATTGAACCACGACTCAGCAAGCAGTGGTTTCTCAACATGAAAGAAATCACTCGGCCTGCCATTGACGCCGTAGAAAATGGTGACGTCAATTTAGTGCCCGAAAAGTTTCGTGCAACCTACAACAATTGGTTAAACAACATTCGCGATTGGAACATCAGTCGTCAGTTGTGGTGGGGACACAGAATACCCGCCTACTACTATGGCAATGGCGAAAACGATTTTGTTGTAGCTGCATCTATTGAGGATGCTTTGGAGCGCGCTAAAACACAATCTGGGAACAGTGAACTTACCATCAACGAGTTGCGCCAAGAAGAAGACGTACTCGACACCTGGTTCTCTTCTTGGTTATGGCCACTTAGTGTTTTTGACGGTATAAATAATCCAGACAACGAAGAAATCAACTATTACTATCCCACAGCAGATCTAGTATCTGGTCCTGATATTCTGTTTTTCTGGATTGCGCGCATGATTATGGCCGGATACCACTTCCGCAGTGAAAAGCCATTTTCAAATGTTTACCTTACCGGTATTGTTCGCGATGCACAAGGCAGAAAGATGTCTAAGCAATTGGGCAACAGTCCTGATGCACTCAAACTAATGGAACAATATGGTGCTGACGGAGTGCGAGTGGGAATTTTGCTTTCTGCTCCGGCGGGAAATGATTTGTTGTTCAACGAAGACCTTTGTAATCAAGGTCGGAATTTTGCCAATAAAATATGGAACGCGTTTAACCTTGTACAGCAGTGGCAGTCCGATGCGAACAAAGCTCCTCTACCTTCCGATGAACTGGCCATCAAATGGTTTCAGCAACGGATGAATAACATTGTGATTGACGTCGATGACGCATTAAAGCGCTATCGGTTGTCGGATGCACTTATGATGATTTACAAACTCATATGGGACGATTTCTGCAGCTGGTACTTAGAAATCATTAAACCTCAAGGTGAAAAAACCGTAAATGCTGTTGTGCTGGATCACACAATTTCGTTCTTTGAACAGCTCTTAATTATCGTTCATCCATACATGCCATTTGTGAGCGAAGAGTTGTGGCAGCAAATACGACCACGTAAAACGGGTGAAACCATTATGTACGCTGCATGGCCTAAGAGCGAAGCCGTTAACAACAATATAATCAACGAATTTGAAGAGGCGCGAGACGTAATTACCGGTGTTCGTCAAATCAGACTGGACAAGCAACTTGGGTTCAAAGATGATCTTCAGTTATTGGTAAATGGTGCCTTCCATCATTCATTTATATCCGTGATAAAAAAGCTCGCACGTATTTCAGACGTTAAAATTGTAGATGAAGCGCCCGAAGGTGCTGTGAGTTTCCTCGCTGCCGGCAAGACATTTTATCTCGACTTAGGTGATCGCATTAATGTAGAAGAAGAACGCGCCAAAGCAGAAGAGGAACTCAAATATCTACAAGGGTTTTTAAAAAGTGTGGATAAAAAACTTGGCAATGCACGTTTTGTAGATAATGCGCCCGCAAGTGTAGTGGAAAACGAGCGCAAAAAACAAGCAGACGCAAAAGGCAAGATTGAGCGCTTGATTGAACGAATTGAGAGTTTAAATAAATAATGAACGATTAAATGGATAATCGAATGGTCATTTTTTACTTAACAGTAAGTGATTCCTTATCCAGCATAAAAAAACGCATATGAAACGAAACGTAAAATTCATTGGCAATACATCTGAACTCGGAGCCGGAACGCGTGGGAGCAGTATGGGGCTAGATGCCTTAAAGATCGCCTCATTTTCGCTTAACAAACAATTCTTCCGCACCTACAAAGTTGAGCAAATCCCTAATCTCAACGACCGTTTGTTCGAGGATATCAAAACCAACACAGCAAAGCGACTTGACGGTATTGTAGAAATGTACGATCGCATCAGTAAGGTAGTCAAGCAATCATTGCAAAATCATCATTTTCCCGTCATCATTGCCGGAGATCACTCCAATGCAGGAGGCACCATCAAGGGCATCAAAGAAGCAATCCCCAACGAACGTCTCGGTGCAATTTGGATAGACGCCCATGCTGATCTCCATTCACCCTACACATCCCCTACCGGTAACGTTCACGGCATGCCTCTGGCTACAGCCATCCATGAAGACAATTTAGCATGTCAACAAAAAAAACCAAGTAAAACTACAATTGAACATTGGAACAAAATAAAAGGAGAACATCAGCGCATCAAGCCTGAGGATCTTTTTTTTGTAGGAGTGCGCTCTACCGAAAAACCCGAAGACGAGCTGATGGCGCGTAACAACATACCCAATGTGAAGGTTCCAGAGCTTACAGAAAAGGGTGCCGCAACAGTTGCGGAACAGGCACTCAATCACCTGTCCAACTGCGATGCCATTTACGTATCTTTCGATGTAGATTCCTTAGATTCCAGCATTTCCGTTGGAACCGGAACTCCTGTTCCCGGCGGTTTATCTGAAGAACAAGCCACCCAACTCTTGGTAGGATTATTAAAGAACCCAAAGGTTGTTTGTTTGGAGTTTACGGAAATCAATCCTGTTTTAGACACAAAAGGGAACGTTATGGCGGAAACCGCCTTTCGTATTTTAGAAAAAGCCGTCAAGCAAATTGAAAAAACCATCAACAACTAAATGGAGGCACTAATCTCACAACTGACCAAAGACGCTCAGAACGTTCTAAAAACACTTTACGATATAGAGGTTGGGACAATAGACTGGCAAAATACACGCAAAGATTTTGAAGGAGACCTAACGCTGGTCGTTTTTCCTTATCTGAAACAAAGCAAAAAAAACCCCGTATTAACGGCAACCGAAGTGGGAGAATCTCTTCTTGAAAATAGCACTTTGGTTGCTGGCTTTAATGTTGTGAAAGGGTTTCTAAACCTTGTAATTGATAAACAATGGTGGATAAATGCCATTCGCGATGCAAATGGCAGCACATCTTTGGTTGTGCAAATTGATAGCCCACATGGCGTAATGGTGGAATACTCCTCACCTAACACCAACAAACCGCTTCACCTCGGACACATTCGCAACTGTCTACTCGGTTGGTCTGTAGGTAACTTACAGCAAGCGATAGGTCACGACGTAAGTCGAGTTCAAATCATCAACGACCGCGGCATTCATATATGCAAATCTATGGTCGCTTGGTTGCGATTTGCAAACGGAGAAACGCCCGAATCTTCCGGTCTCAAAGGCGATCATCTCGTTGGAAAATACTATGTTCTCTTCGATCAGCACTACCGTACACAAATAGCGGAAGCCATCGAAAATGGAGCTGACGAAGAAACAGCGAAAAAAGATGCGCCCATCATGGTTGAAGCGCGCGAAATGCTCATCCGCTGGGAGCAAAACGACCCGGAAGTCATGGACCTTTGGAATACCATGAACGGCTGGGTTTACGAGGGCTTTAATGAAACGTATCGCAGTATGGGGGTTTCGTTTGATAAAAACTATTACGAAAGCAACACCTACAAGCTTGGGAAAACACTGGTGAAAGAAGGTCTAAAAAAGGGTGTGTTTTCTCGCGAAGACGATGGGTCTGTATGGATAGATCTCACTGATGATGGACTGGATAAAAAAATATTACTGCGCAGCGACGGAACATCGGTTTATATGACGCAGGATATGGGTACTGCTGTTCAGCGATTTGAGGATTACGACATTGCGCAGCTCATCTATACCGTTGGCAACGAGCAAGACTACCACTTCAAGGTACTCTTTAAAATTTTGGAAAAACTGGGTTACGAATGGTCAGATGGACTCTTTCACCTATCGTATGGTATGGTTGACCTTCCCTCCGGAAAAATGAAGAGCCGTGAAGGCACTGTGGTAGATGCCGATGACTTGATTGAAAAAATGACAAAAAGCGCTGCAGAAGTTAGTGCCAGTCTGGGAAAAACAGACGGGATGAGTGAAACTGAAAAACAGACGCTTCACCGCCAAATTGGGTTGGGTGCGTTGAAATACTACATTTTAAAAGTTGATCCGCGTAAGCGTATGACATTCAACCCTGAGGAGTCCATTGACCTACATGGCAATACCGGACCATTCATCCAATATACCCATGCACGGATCAAGTCGCTTTTGCGCAAGGCGAATATTGCTTCATCTGCCGATAATGTAAAATCTGTTCTCCCCGAGGAAGTTGAGTTAATCAAAACGCTACTGCGATACGCACAAACCGTCCATCAAGCTGCAAATGAAATGAGTCCGGCCTTAATTGCCAACTACGTCTACGAACTTGTTAAAACCTACAACGGTTATTACCAATCACACAGTATATTGCACAACGATGATGATTCTGTGACATCTTGGCGCCTTTTACTAAGTGAACAAACCGCACGCGTCATTGCAGATGGACTTCATTTATTGGGTATTGACGCACCCGAACAGATGTAAAAACAACAATGACGAACCCTTTAAAAAAAATATGGCTTTCGCCCCCGCATATGAGCGGGAAAGAGCAGATGTACATCGACGATGCGTTCAACAGTAATTGGATTGCGCCACTCGGTCCAAATGTTGATGCATTTGAAGATGCTATTGCAGACTACGTAGGTTTATCACACGCTGCAGCTTTAAGTAGTGGTACAGCAGCCTTGCATATTGGGCTTAAGCTATTGAATGTACAACCTGGAGACTTAGTTATTTGCCAAAGCATGACCTTTGTAGCTTCTGCAAATCCTATATTATACTGCGGTGCAATTCCGGTTTTTGTAGATTCTGAAAGCGACACATGGAACATGTGTCCAGATGCAATGGAGGAAGCCATACGAGCTGCAACTAAGGGAACGCTTAAACATGCTGATGGCTCAAGAATACCCGCAAAAAAACCAAAAGCCATAATACCCGTTCATCTTTACGGAATGCCGGCAAAGATTAACGACATAAAAGCGATCGCTGATACCTATGATATACCCATATTGGAAGATGCGGCAGATTCACTTGGTAGTTCGGTAGATGGTAAGAAATGCGGAAGCTTTGGTGATCTTAGCGTAATTAGTTTTAACGGAAATAAAATCATTACCACAAGTGGTGGAGGTGCGTTATTGTCTAATAAAAAATCAACGATACAATATGCACGTAATTTAGCCTCACAGGCACGAGACGAATCACTTTATTATCAACACTCATCAATAGGGTATAATTACAGAATGAGCAATGTTCTTGCTGGAATTGGAAGAGCTCAGCTAACAGTTTTGAACGAGCGCATACGCCAGCGTCGCGCCAATTTTGAAAAATACATCGCTTTTTTTGCCAACTACCCGGGTATTGAATCAACCTTAGAGAAAAATGGAATGTTGAGTAATCGTTGGTTATCAAGTTTTACATTTAATCCTAAGCAATTAAGCGGGGTTGATAGTAAAGCCATTATAGAAGCGCTCAATAAATCTAATATCGAAGCAAGACCATTTTGGAAACCCATGCACCTTCAACCACTTTTCAAAAATGCGCCCTATGTAGGTGCTGATATCGCTGAACACACATTTATTCGTGGTGTTTGTTTGCCTAGCGGAAGTGCACTTAATGACAACGACTTTGACAGAATATTCAGTACATTACAAACCATATTAAATTATTAACAATGTTTTCATTCATTATTTATGGTGGTGGAGGGTTTGGTCGAGAAGTGCGCAGTATGATTACTTCTCCCAATACCTTCAAAGGTTTTGTAGATGAAAAAGACATTGGTCGTCGGATTGGAAATGGTAAATGGTTAGCTAACCGAAAAGAAAGCGAACACGTCCTTATAGCGATTGGCAACCCTCAAACAAGACGTTTGATTTGCAAGTCTTTGGAAGAAACGAGCCACACGTTTCCCTCCTTGATGCATGAATCTACCATCATACAAGACAAACCATTTGTCACCATCAATCACGGTTGCATCATTGCCGCCCGTAACATTCTAACAACAAACATTTACATTGGCGCATTTACCATCATTAATCTCAATTGCACCATTGGCCACGATGTCCGAATTGGTGATTTTGTCTCCATTATGGCGTCTGTAAACGTTGGAGGTGGCGTATTGATTGAAGACGATGTGTACATAGGCAGTGGAGCTACCATATTGCCATACATTACAATTGGCAAAGGAGCCGTTGTGGGCGCTGGTGCAGTTGTAACGAAAAACGTACCCTCAGGCGCTACTGTAAAAGGCGTTCCTGCTAAGTAAGTATGATACACGATAGCCAATCATCAAAGGAAATACTCCGTTCATTATCATACGACCGTGTCGCCATAGTCACTGATAAACATGTTGAATCATTGGTTTGGCCACAAATGGATGAACTGCACCCATTTTCCAAAATAGTCATTGACCCTGGAGAGTCGTCCAAATCTCAAGCAACCGTTTCCTTTATTCTCGACCAAATGCATCAGGCAGGACTATCGCGTAAGTCGCTGTTGGTTGGCTTGGGCGGTGGTGTTGTCACTGACTTGGCCGGATACTGTGCCTCCATTTACATGCGTGGTATTGATGTCATGCACATTCCCACTACCCTATTGGCAATGGTAGACGCTGCCATAGGCGGAAAAACCGGCATCAATACACATTGGGGAAAAAACATGGTTGGAACATTCCATACCCCTGTAGCTATCCTCTATTTTCCTGACGTTTTACAACATTTGCCAAAACGACATCACAAGGCAGGATTTGTTGAAGCGTGGAAAACGACCATTATGTGTAAGCCCAATGTGTGGAAAGAAATGGAATATCCTCTAACGCGAAAACAAATTACCGATGTCGCAGAAACAAAATTGACTCTTGTTGAAACCGATATCACCGAAAAGGGCAAACGTGCTTGGCTGAATTTTGGGCACAGCTTTGGGCATGCGTTTGAACACCTTTACCACTTAGAGTATGGACTACTGCACGGAGAAGCAATTGCCTGGGGAATGCTTACCGAAATGTATTTTATTGACGAAAACACACACTACCGATCGTTCTGGACAAATTGGGTAAAAGCAAATATTCCTCCTTTGCCCTACAAGCCCGAACACTGCAACCAAGTGATAGAATTAATGCGTTCTGATAAGAAAAACAGCGCCGATGGCCAATACTTTGCTCTTCCATTCCCTTCAGGGTCAAAAATAGTCGCTGTGGATGAGGGGCAACAACGGGAAGCATTAAGATGGCTAGAAACGATAATCTATCACTAAGCGTTAATCGTGTAAACAATCAATGTATTAACACAATTAGATTGTAAATCAACTCATCAATCTAAGTGCCCATACCCCAGTGCACCCAGCTGTTCATTTTTAATAATTGACGAAGGAATGCTCGGTCGGCGGAAACACGACGACCACAGGTCATATCAACTTTAGTTTTACCGGCTTTGATTTCTACCGACAATGGGAGTTCACCAGGGTTGGCATCGATGATTTGCTGCAACGATTCGATGCGTTCTTCTGTGGCTTTGTCAATCATTACTGAAAGTTTAAGACTCTTAAGTGATTTTTCCAGTACTTCAGAGAGCAGCATCATGTGCGTAAACTTTTCACGCGGATCTCCAATGGTCCCATCTTGGCGTCGATAACCGGATTGTATGTTCATTTTAAAAAGCACAAAACAACCTTCGAATAGGTAATTGCGATATTTGACGTAGTCGTCGCCAAAGAGGCGAAACTCATGCGCTCCACTATGGTCAAGGATATGGAAAATACCGAAGGGCTTACCATCTCGCGAACTTGTGCGGTGCTGTACGCCCGTAACCATTCCTGCCATTGTAAACTCAGGACTTGTTACCTGTCGCTGATCATCTGCCATCTTCGGCAGGTAGTCGTTGAGGTTGCGATTGAGCATTGACAGTTTATGACGAACAAACATATCGATTTCTAACTTGTAATCATCTAAGGGATGACTACTAATGTATACGCCGTTAACATCCTTTTCCTTGTTGAGCAGTACCATGCGATCCCATTCGGGTACTTGAGGCACATCGGGCGTTTGGATTTGGATGTCTTCCATATCACCGAATAAAGTAGCTTGAGAGCTTTGCTGATCACTTTGCAACGCTTGACCAAACTTAACAAGTACTTCTAAAAATATTTTACCATCTGAAACTTCATGAAAATACGCTGCTCGAGCAATTTTGAAGTCATCAAAGGCGCCGCTGAGGATAAGGTTCTCCACGCATTTTTTATTAACTGATTTCCAATCGGTGCGTTTGGCAAAATCAAATAAGTCGGTGTACAATCCATTTGCCTCTCGCTCGGCTATGATGCTTCTGGCTGCATTTTCACCTACTCCTTTTATCCCAGCCAGTCCGAAAACAATTTGCTTATCTTTATTTACGGTAAAGTCCAATTTACTCTCGTTTACTGAAGGCACGCGTACCTTAATGTCAACCGCTTTACAAGCTTCCATATACAACCCCAACGTCTTGATGTCATTGAGGTTATTTGATAACACGGAAGCATAAAATGCCTCGGGATGATGTGCTTTTAGGTAGGCCGTTTGAAAGGCCACGTAGGCATAACAGGTAGAGTGCGACTTATTAAACGCATAGGCAGCAAACTTTTCCCAGTCTGTCCAGATCTTTTCCAGTATTTCCGGTGGATGGCCTTTGGCATTTGCCTGCTCAATAAACTTGGGTTTCATAGCGTCGAGTACAGCGCGTTGCTTTTTACCCATTGCTTTACGCAGCACATCGGCCTCGCCCTTGGTAAAGTCAGCCAAATGCTGCGACAAAAGCATCACCTGTTCTTGATAAACCGTGATTCCATAAGTTTCCTTGAGATGCCCTTCCATTTCCGGCAAGTCATACACAATGTCCTCTTCACCATGCTTTCGTTTTATAAAAGAGGGGATATAATCCATAGGGCCTGGTCTATACAAGGCATTCATGGCGATGAGGTCTTCAAAAACCGTTGGTTTCAATTCGCGTAAATTTGAGCGCATACCAGCAGATTCGTACTGGAATATACCCATTGTATCACCGCGCTGAAACAGCTCGTAAGTTTTTTCGTCTTCCAATGGCACCATCTCAGGATCAATGCGATCACCGGTAAGTTCTTCGATGATGTCTACCGCTTTTTTAATGATGGACAACGTTCTCAGCCCTAAAAAGTCCATCTTTAACAAGCCTGCATTTTCCACCACGGCGTTGTCAAACTGGGTGTACCAAAGTTCTGAGTCTTTGGAGGTCGCTACCGGAATAAACTCGCGTATGTCTGATGGAGTAATGATGACTCCACAGGCATGTATGCCCGTATTGCGCACGGAACCCTCCAATATGGTTGCTTGCTGAAGCACTTTAGACTCCGGCGATGAACCGGTGTAAAGATTGCGTAACACCATTGCGCTTTCCCATTCCTCCGAACGTATTTTGTCTTTAAGTTGTTTTTCATCTGAATTAAAGAGTTTGGAAAGTGAGAGGTTATTGGGAACCATCTTGGCCAGTCTGTCGGTATCGGATAACGGTAATTCCATTACCCGTCCGGTATCGCGTATGGCTGACTTAGCAGCCATTTTACCGTAAGTGATGATTTGTGCTACTTGATTTTCCCCGTACTTATCAATCACGTACTGAATGACTTTTCCTCTGCCTAGGTCATCAAAATCAATATCAATATCGGGAAGTGATACACGTTCCGGATTGAGGAAACGCTCAAAAAGTAAATCATACTTTATGGGGTCTATATTGGTAATTCCATTGCAGTAAGCTACCACCGAGCCCGCAGCAGACCCCCTACCTGGACCAACGGAAACACCCATATTTCGAGCTTCGTTGCAGAAATCCTGAACAATGAGAAAATAGCCGGGATATCCTGTTTTGGCAATGGTTTCCAATTCAAAGTCGATGCGCTCACAGATGTCATCTGTCAGTGTACCGTAGCGTTCCTTGGCGCCCTCGTAAGTAAGGTAACGTAGATAGGCATTTTCACCGCGTTTCCCACCGTCTTCAGCGTCTTTGCTATCTTGAAATTCCTCGGGTATGTCGAACGCGGGCAAGAGCACATCACGCGCAAGAGTATAGTCTTCTACCTTGTCGAGCACTTCATTCAAGTTGGTGATTGCCTCGGGGACATCGGCAAAGCGACGCTTCATTTCCTCAGGCGATTTGAAATAAAACTGATCGTTGGGGAAGCCGAAACGAAACCCACGACCGCGACCAATAGGTGTGCTCTGACGTTCACCTTCTTTTACGCAGAGAAGAGCGTCGTGGGCATTGGCGTCGCCCTGTTCAAGATAATAATTATCATTGGCGGCAATGAGTTTAATGTTGTGTTTGCGCGCCAAAGCAATCAATATGGGATTCACCCTTTCTTCTTCGGGTAAATCGTGCCGTACCAATTCTATGTAAAAATCATCACCAAAGTGTGATAACCACCACAAAAGTGCTTCTTCGGCCTTCGCTTCCCCTTCTTGTAAAATCAGTTGGGGAATTTCACCAGATATACCACCGGACGTTACAATGATGTTGTCCTTGTGTTTAAGAAGCGCATCACGATCAATCCGCGGAACGTAGTAAAACCCTTCAAGGTATCCAATCGAAGACAGCTTGGCTAGATTGTGATAGCCCAATTTATTTTTAGCGATAAACACAATTTGATAGCCATTGTCTTTAGAGCTGTGATTCAATCGGTCTTTACACAAAAACAGCTCTACGCCAACGACGGCTTTCATGGTATGTGGCAAGTGCTCGGGGTTGCTTTCTTGCTTTTGCTTCTCGCCTTTATTGTAGCGTTCAACTTCAGAAATGAAGTGAAAGGCACCCATCATATTACCGAGGTCGGTCATGCTCACTGCGGGCATTTTCAAATCAGCCGCTTTTTTTACCAATGCCGGGATTTCGGTGGTTGACTGAAGCACCGAGTATTGCGTATGGTTATGAATGTGGAAGAAATCAACTGTTGCAAGTTGAGCTAAATTTTCCTCTAAGGCTTCTGTGCTTATGCCATCTTCATCCGATTTAATCAGCTCGGCGCTTTTCTTTTTGAGGTTTTGGTGTATTAGACCATACTTACCAATAGGATCTTGATGCTTTGCTTGAAATGCAGCAACGTAATCGTCACCATTATCGAGTTGCTTGTTGGTAAAATGTCCTCGACGTATTAATTCAAAAAAGCAACGCGCAGTGGCCTCCACATCAGCGGTGGCATTATGAGCTTCCGCAAAGGGTACACCAAATAAAAATTGATGGAGTTCAGTTAGATTTGGCAATTTAAAACGACCACCCCTACCTCCTGGTAACTTCAGCAGTTGAGCGGATTCTTCCGTACACGTATCGAGTACCGGTGTGGATTCGATGGCGGCGTATTCCATCCCAGCACGCACCAACTCAGAACCTACAATATTGACATCAAAGCTAAGGTTTTGTCCGACCTGAAAACGACATGCTTTAAGTGCTTTTAAAAAGTGCTCAAGGGCTTCTGAAATCGGTATACCCTCTTTTTGTGCTAAAGCCGTAGAAATACCGTGAACCTTTTCCGCATCGTAAGGGATATCAAATCCATCCGGTTGAATGAGATAATCAACGTGCTCCACCAATTGCCCCATATCGTCGTGCAACTGCCAAGCGATTTGAACCATTCTCGGCCAATTATCAATATCGGTGAATGGCTTATTCCAGTCTTTCGGAAGCCCGGTGGTTTCGGTGTCAAATACTAAATACATTGAATATCAGTCTAAAAAATCAACGGCAAACGTTTGTTTCTACAAGGCTAAAAGTACAAAACCATCCCCCACGGCAGGGATTTAGTTATTCACAATTCAGGATTTGAACGGTGCAAAGTTTTTAAACATGTGACTTTAGAATGCAGTGTGTTATTTGTAATTTTGTCGCATTATTTTGCCCAGGTGGTGAAATTGGTAGACACGCTGTCTTCAGGCGGCAGTGCTTAATCGCGTGCTGGTTCGAGTCCAGTCCTGGGCACAACAAAACCTCGTTTGGAAAAAAAATCCAACGAGGTTTTCTTATTTATTGCACTTTGGACATACACCACTAACCAAAAAATTTGTATTTTCAACCGTGTAAGATGACGGTAACGACAAGGCTACAGTTTGTTCCATGCAGCTGATTGTATCGCATTGGGTACATCGAAAATGAATGTGGTTGTCACGATGATGGTCATGGTTGCAATCGCTTTCACATCGTGCAAAGTGAGCCACGCCATCTCGACTAACAATCTTGTGAACAATCCCATCCTCTTCAAATCGATTGAGAATGCGGTATATGGTGACTCTATTCATCTTATCGCCTAAAGCCTTTTCTAGCATTTCGTGTGATATTGCCTGATCATTTTCATTGAAAAAATCCAATACCAATTTTTGAGATTTTGTCTGTCGTCGTTGCGTCTTTGCCATAAAGCAAAGGTACAAACAGACATGAATTTCTTCTATTTACTTTTTGTACGTTAGACACCGTACTCAGGCGTTCTTGTGAACATTTAAAATGATTTGAACAATGATCAAACTTGTAAACGTCATTTTTCAAAAACGAATATTTGTAAAAATGATAGATGATCAAAACCTCACACCATATATATTCGTTTATATTTGCAAAAATGAACAACGTGTCTAAAGAAAACAACGATTTCGTCAATCCAATAGATCCGGATAAAATTACGGAAAACCCCTCTACCCTTCCCTATTCACATACGGTAGGTGGTGCTGTTATTCGTCCGGATGATTTAAAGAAGAATAAGAGCCGTGCGCTTTCTGCAATGGAAGAGCAAACAGATCGTCAGCTCGATCAAATCCGCAAACAAATTGACCTCTTAGCACAGCAAGCTAAAGAAATACACGAACGCAAAACGCTTTCCGAAATGATTTACTTGGCCAAGATAGGGTTCAAGCCGGAGATCAATCACGTTTACCACCTTTATCAAAAAACTGAAGAGGATCCTGAGCACCCGTTCGTGCTTTCTATGGTTGGTCCTGTTGAATGGGGTCGTTCTAAACCTCCCGGCACGTTTGTTTACTCTGTTAAGCTTCTTGCCGATCATACATGGGACGTCGTTGATAAACCAAATGACAAATCATCATGACTACCCAAACCATTCACCTTTCACCGGAATACCCCACCAAATGCAAGGTTTGTGATGCCGAGATTTTAATTGGCGATCCACATGTTACCGAAAAAGCTTGGAAAAAATATGGCGACCTTGGATGGTCAGTGATTTTCGACATCACCTTATGCATGGGGTGCACACGGAATAAACAACAAAACATTTCCCAAGAATCGCGCCGGCGCATAGAAGCCTACATCGCAGAAAACAACCCTAATTCAACCGACGACGCCTTTGAACAGTGTCATATTACCGGAAAACCTTTAACGGATTGTCATTTTGTTCAAGGAGCCATGATGGTACACGGAAACCAAACTGCAATCATCATGATGAGTGATGAAGCCATTGAGGCGCTACAAAATCAGCTCTCTGAGGAAACAAAAGACGAACTCGATCGCTTTGCTGAAGAACAACTCGGCCCTCCCGGCGCGTGGAAAGACTTGTTTTCACCAACTCGGCCAATTTTAATGTAATCATTATATGATCATTGTAAGAGTGTACGGAGTTGTGCGTAACAACAAAGGCGATTACCTACTTTCTACCGAAGAATACAGTGGTAAGCGATTTACAAAGTTTATTGGTGGTGGATTAGAGCAAGGAGAGGGTACGCGCGACTGCTTAAAGCGTGAAATAATGGAAGAAACCGGAAGAAATGCGGACATTTTAAACCATCTTTACACTACAGATTTCTACCTCCAAAGCGCCTTTAATCCCAACGACCAAATCATATCCATATATTACAGTGCATCAATAGACGATGCTGAGTCGATGCCGCTCAAGCCTATGCCTAATGAACACCTAAATCAGGTACTTCAATGGGTTCCCCAAGCCAAGCTCCACCCGGACATGGTGACGTTTCCTGCCGACAAGCATCTTGTAAAGTGGCTTGGTTCTCGGTAAATGCTCATGTAAATCCGCTGCCAGCTATTTAAAATCCAACGGAATCTTAAGCTGTATACTCACATTCCTTCCCTGCTCCGGCAAATTCAACAAACGGTAACGACTTAAGTGATTTAAGTAAAATGCATTGGTAAGGTTCATTCCCCTTAATCTAATAATGACAGGTTGCGACCAAAACCGCATTTCTGCACCTAGTGAAGCTCCTATTAGGATATATCCTTCGGTTGCGCGTTCGTTACGGTCGGTACGATTTTGTGCGTTAGCCCATCGAACATCCGCAGAGACATACCAGTTGTCGAGCCACTTTTGTGTTGCATTTTTACGGTATTCGAGCGATGTCAAAACAGACAACGGTGGCGTCAACGGCAAAGGCAGCCTTGTATCGAGATTTTGGTTGTGCACATACTCTACTCCAACAGACATTTCCAGTCCCGTTACCAATTCTGCATTTACCGTAGACTCAATGCCCATAAAAAAGGCATCGTTTTGTCGATACTCCCAAAGCGTTCCCGACCCAGGTAAGGTAGAAAAACGTCCGGTTGGCGCCAAATAAATATACTGATCATAACGACTGATAAACGGCGTTACGGATGCAAAAAAACGCTTGTTTTTATACGTTGCGTTTAAATCGGCTTGAATGCCACGCTCCCCCTGTAAATCGGCATTTCCCAATTCGTGGCGAAAATTGCCGTGGTGAACACCGTTTACACTCAACTCAACGGCAGTTGGTATGCGGTAGCTGGAACCAAGATTGAGCTTGAGATTAAAGTTATCACCTGCTACCCACGACAACCCCAAAGACCCACTGGCATTTCCAAACGTTCGGTAGATGTCGGGATTGCGTTCATCAAATTCACCCGTTGGTTCTCTGAAGCGGTAAACGGGTTGTAAATGCTGCTTGATGTTGTGCAACGCACCGTCGTATCGCATACCGGCGTTAATCACAAGATTATCCTTCAACCGGTATTCATGAAATGAAAAAACACCGGCCAAGAAACTGCTGTATTCCGGAACTAGAAACTCAAATCCAGCGTAATCGTGGGTCATGTACTGAAGCTGAGTTCCGTAAATGGCCTTGTATTTACCGTTGATGATGTGGTGGAAACGCACGTTAGACGTAAGTGTATGCAAGTCTAAATCCATAGCGGTGAAACCCTCCGGACGGGGATTTTGGCCATGTGCGTGCGGGTGACTGTGTTCGATGCGATGGTTGCGCTGATATCCCAAATCCACTTCCAACCAATGCTTTCCAATTTGGACATTCGTGTTGGATATTACCTTCAGGTGTTCATTTTCTTGCGACGGCAGGTCCACATTTCGATACTGCCCTCTGTGCTGCAAAGCGTAAGACGTTGGTATGCCGATTGCTCCCGGGAATAATCCAACCTCTTGGTAAAAACGACTCACGGTTAGCTTTGAAAATCCCCAACGCTTACGTATTCCCAACGTCGCCGACGCATGGCGCTCTCGTCCGGCAGTGTTGGTCAACATTTGGTTATACACCGGTAAGCGGTATCCGGCATACACAAAATCATTCGCCGGTATACGATAGTTGCCATAATCTTGAGTTGTAAAACGCGTCTTGTAAAAAAAGGAACCTTCACTGCCTTCCAACATCACCGAGTGAGAATGTAAATGATTATTACTGCGGTACCCTCCTATGTAATGTTCACGATGTGTACCCGATGCCGGTATGGGACCAGGTTGAATGTTGATGACACCACCCATGGCATCTGAGCCGTAAATCAACGACGCCGGACCTTTTACTATTTCAACCCGATCTACGTCAAACGGATCAATTTCTAAACCGTGATCGGCACCCCACTGCTGGCCTTCTTGTTTGATTCCTCGGTCGTTGACCATAATACGGTTAAAGCTCATACCCCGAATGACGGGCTTTGCGATACCCACGCCAGTATTGATGGAACTGATACCCGGTATGCGCTCTAGAGCATTGACAAACGTTTCAGCACTGTTGCGTTCTAAGTTCTCTCGATCCACCACAACTGTTGTCTGCGACTGATCAATTGGACCGGATTTAAACGGGTTGGTTTCTACTAGTACCTCATCCATTCGTAGAGAAGAGCGTTCGAGTACGACGTCAACCTGTCGATCATTATCCCGTATTTCTAGATTGACCCGCTTTGCAATATATCCCGTTCCTAAAGCCTGAATATGCAAATGATAAGCACCGGGCTTGATGTTGTAAAACGTGTAATGTCCGTTGACATCTGTTGTTACCTCTCGTTGAAGTTCATGCAGGTAAACCTTTGCCCCATACATGGGCACATCATCGTAGGTAACGGTTCCGTAAAGACGGAACCCATTCTCGTTTTGCCCCCACAGGCTACACGTAACGATAACAAAAAAAAAGGCAAACAACCACCGATTATTCATCATACTGCAATCAAGTTGCAAAAGTAATGCGCAGTTATTGATTGTTGCTGGATTTAATGCAATGTGTAACAAATTACACGTACTTTTGCTTAAACACACTTTTTCAATTATGCTAGACGACATCAATCTTCAAGACATCTTGTTCTTAGACATCGAAACCGTTCCGGTTGTCAAAGACTTTAACGATTTAAATTCCGAAATGCAGTGGTTGTGGGACAAAAAATCACAATACAGTAGAACGGAAGATCAATCAGCAGCCGATGCTTGGTTTGAACGGGCGGGAATTTTTGCCGAATATGGAAAAATCATCTGCATATCGGTGGGGTTCATGCACCGCAGCGACGGCGAGTGGCACTTTAGAGTTCGCTCTTTTGCAGGCGACGACGAGCATGCATTACTAAAAGATTTTGGTCACATGCTTACCACGCATTTTAGCAGTCAATACAAACGGCTATGTGGCCATAACGGCAAGGAATTTGACTTCCCGTACATTTGCAGGCGAATGTTAATCAACCGTGTTGCCATCCCTCCAATACTACAAATTCAGGGAAAAAAGCCGTGGGAAATTCAACATATTGATACACTCGATCTCTGGAAATTTGGAGATTATAAAAACTACACATCCCTTCGCTTGCTTGCCGCTTTATTTGAAATTCCAACGCCTAAGGACGACATCGACGGCAGTGAAGTAGCCGGCGTATATTGGAACGACAACGATTTGCAACGAATTGTAACCTACTGCGAAAAGGATGTGGTAACCACTGCGCGCATTTTCTTGCGTATGACTGGTCACAATGACGAAATAAAAGACGAAAACGTCAGCCGCAATGAGTGAACTGCTGCGCTTTACTGATGTTGATATTGGCACTGATGAAACCATAGTCAAAAAACTCAATATTACGCTCAGTCGTGGAGAGCGGTTGGGCTTGGTTGGTGAATCGGGTTCCGGCAAAACGCTTAGTGCACTTGGTATTGCCGGATTATTACCTGATAATGTACGCATAACTTCTGGCAACATCAGGGTTGCGTTACCAGATAAAATCATTGACTTTCCCAAGGTTGATACCAATGACTCAATGCATTTACGTCGCAATGCATTAGGTTTTGTATTTCAAGAACCAATGTCTGCACTAAATCCGGTAAAGTCATGTGGCTGGCAGTTAATGGAATCGCTTTCACTGACGAAAAAAACAGCGAAATCAGAACGAAAACGGGAAGCCATTTCGTGGCTTAACGAAGTAGAACTTCCGGATGCAGAACGGGCTTTTTCCGCCTATCCTCACGAACTATCTGGGGGACAACGGCAACGATTAATGATTGCCATGGCTCTTTGCAATAAGCCGGCTTTACTAATTGCCGATGAACCCACCACAGCATTAGATGTACGCGTGCGCGATGTGATATTAGATCTCATCGAGCGATTGTGCACGCGATACGAAACGGCTCTTTTACTGATTAGTCACGACCTGAAAATGGTGTCTCAAAGATGCGACCGCATAGCAGTATTAAAACAAGGTGTTCTGTGCGAGTATGGTGATGCTAAACAGGTTGTTTCTAATCCGTCGCACCCTTACACCAAAGCGCTTTGGGCTTGCCGTCCGGATCCCAACAACAGAGTTGTTCCACTACCCTCAGTAAACGAAATTGAAACCAACGCTGCGATTAAACGCGTAACATACTCCAACGCGCAGTGGCAAAGAAAAGGAGAGATTTTAAGGGAAAGCAAACCGGTACTGGAGTGTGAAAATGTTCACTTCTCTTATGGAGAAACTCCCATTCTCAACGGGGTTAACTTCAAATTATACCAAGGTGAGAGCCTGGGTATACTGGGTGAAAGTGGTTGCGGCAAATCAACGCTCAGTCGAATATTGTGTGGTTTGGAACCTCTACAAATAGGTCGAGTTGTCATTCGCGAAAACAATATCGAATACGAATTTGCTAAAACCCCCAAGCGTTGGCGTGCAGAGCGCATTCAAATGATTTTTCAAGACGCCATGGCGGCCCTCAATCCACATCATACAGTAGGTGCAACGCTTACAGAGGTTCGCAAACACTTTTTCCCGAGTGAAAACAAAGGAGAACGCAGCGCAAAAATCAAATCAACCCTAGAGGAAATGGGGCTTCCAAATTCGGCATTACAACGGTATCCCCACGCATTTTCTGGTGGTCAGCGTCAAAGAATATGCATTGCACGTGCACTCCTCGCGGAGCCTTCCATCATCATTTGCGATGAATCGGTGGCCGCATTAGACGTATCAGTTCAAGCACAAATTCTCAATACACTTTCTCGCATCCGCGATGAAAAGGGGGTGTCTTTCATATTTATCTCTCACGACCCCGATACTGTTCGCTACTTTTGCCACCGCGTTCTTGAAATGGAAAAAGGCACGTTTAAATCATCCTAGAAATTATACGCTATGAGTCAACAAAAACCAACACTTGTATTGGGTGCCACTCCAAATGAAAACCGCTACGCCTATCGCGCCACAACAATGTTGATAGCAGCCAACCACCCGGTATTTTTGGTTGGTAATAAAACAGGAAATATTCAGGGTGTACCTGTACGGAATGGTTTTCCGGACGACGAAACTGTTCACACCATTACCTTGTATTTGGGAGCGCCCAGGCAGCGTAATTACTACAAACCCATTCTTAAATCTGGTGCACAACGCATCATTTTTAATCCGGGTACACAAAATCCGGAATTAGAAGAATTGGCAAAAAAAGAAGGAATAGAGTGTGTCAACGCTTGTAATTTGGTCATGCTGGCTACCCAACAGTTTTAAGCATGAAGCGCATTGTTGTTTCCGTAACCAATGATTTGAGTACCGATCAGCGCGTTCATAAAACGTGCAGCACCTTACAAGATTTGGGCGCTTTACCCTTATTGGTTGGACGTAGGCTACCCGACAGCTTAGACCTCAAACGCACTTACAAAACCCACCGCATGCGGCTTATCTTTAGACGTAAGGTATGGTTTTATGTGGAATACCAGCTCCGGCTGTTTTTGTTTTTACTCTTTACAAAAACCGATGGCCTGATTGCTAACGACCTTGACACACTCTTGCCCAACTACCTGATTTCAAAAATCAAACGCATTCCTTTGGTGTACGACACCCACGAATACTACTGTCACACACCGGAATTGATTCATCGTCCAAACGTACAACGTATATGGTTGACCGTTGAACGCTATATTTTTCCCAAACTTAAGTACGTCATCACCGTCAATCAGTCCATTGCGAACCGTTACAAGGAAGAGTACGGAAATGACATTGCGGTGGTTCGCAACGTTACGCCGTTTCCCAAGGAAGTTAAGACCTATAAACGCAGCGATTGGGGCATACCCGATGAGGCATTTGTACTCATAAATCAAGGAAGTGGAATTAATGTTGACCGCGGTATGGAGGAAATGGTTGAAGCCCTCCCCCATCTGCCAAGTGACATTATTTTATTGATTGTTGGGCGTGGTGACGTGATACCGAAATTAAAGAAAAAAGTACGCGAAAACGAAGCTATAAGTAAGCGAATTATTTTTATACCACCTCAGCCGTATACGACGCTGTTGGGAATAACAAAACTTGCTGATGTGGGATTGAGTTTAGACAAAACCACCAACCCTAATTACCGATTTAGCTTACCCAATAAGCTGTTTGACTATATTCACTGCGGACTACCTGTTGTTGGGTCTTCGGTAGTTGAGGTTGCGCGAATCATTCGAAACTACAACATCGGTGCGGTAATTGAAAGCCATGATGTACACGAGATTACCAATGCCATTTTGGATGTCAAAGAAAAGGGCGTAGAGCAGTTTTCGGAATGCCTAAAGCGTGCTTCCAATGATGCACAGTGGACAAATGAACAAACTGTACTCATCAATTCAATAAAACCATTAACGTAAACACACACAAAAATGAAGCAAATAGTTCAATTGATGACATTCACAATCTTCATCGCATTAGCATGGAGTTGTAAAACGTCGCACCCACCTTTGGAGACGGTAGAATACGTTGATTTAGATAGGTACACCGGTACGTGGTACGACGTAGCAAGTTTTCCCCAGCGCTTTCAAAAAGGGTGTCATTGTACTTCAGCAACCTATGGTAAAGAAGACGGATACATTTCGGTGGTAAACATGTGTCATAAAGATAGTGTAGACGGCAAGCAAAGCACGGCCAACGGCAAGGCATTCGTGACCAATGAAGAGACCAATGCTAAACTAAAAGTGCAATTTTTTTGGCCATTTAGGGGAAATTATTGGGTCATTGGCTTAGATGACGATTACCGATATGCCGTAGTTGGTGAACCAAGCAGATCGTATTTATGGATTTTATCACGGACGCCGGATATACCTGCAAAACTTTATGACGAAGCAGTCGAAATTGCACGAAGTAAAGGGTTTCCCGTAGAGAAGCTGGAGCGCGTGACACACAAAAACTGCAATTGATTGAACTAAAAAAGCCCGAAACAATTTTTGTTTCGGGCTTTTTTATATTCGATGTAAAGAACGTTACATCTGATAACGCGTACTTTCCGGTGATGCCGTTTGGTACGATTTGGCAAAATTTACCAATTCTACCAAACTACGAGCACCTAACTTACGCATGAGGCGAAGTTTATACGTACTCACTGTTTTATCAGATATGTTCAATTCTTCTGAAACTTCCTTATTTGTTAAACCGGCAGCCAAGCGATTCAATACCTCACTTTCACGTTTCGATAACTTAACAATGGGTTTGGGATGCTTTTTGGAACGGATGCGTTTGATGACTTCTCGGTTAAAGTATTCACCGCCACCCATGATTTTTCGGATTGCTTTGAGAATCATACGGGGCTCGGTGTCTTTGGTAATATAGCCATTGGCACCTAGCTTTTTCACTGCAAGTAAATACAGCTCTTCGGGGTGCATGCTCAACACGAGTATTTTCACATCGGGCTTTGCTTCTTGAATATGGCGAATAGCCGTCATACCATTCATACGAGGCATATCGATGTCCAATAAAATGATGTCAACATCCATTGACTTTACCATTTCTAGAAGCTCTTCACCATCTGCAGCCTCTCCAATAACCTTGAGGTTTTTGTCGCGGTTTAGGTATAACTGAAGGCCTTTTCTGATGACAATATGGTCATCTGCAATAATTAAATTAGTCATAATTAATATCTTTTGTAATCGTGTGGTAAAGGTAAATTAAAAAAAATTATCACGCAACATCATTATAATTTTATTGAAGTTGGTATGATACAAACTGGAATAGGCTGCATTTTATGTTTATTTTTTTGGTGGTGACGTAGGTAAGTTTCTACAATACGCCTTTCGTCACCGGTGAAATCACTTATCGTTTTACCGTTTTGAATTTGTTCCATGGCCCACTCCATCTGCGGGTACGTTGCACCAATTTGATGTTCATCCGTACGGTCGTCGTCCCACAAACCATCTGTTGGCGCAGCATCAATGATGGAATCAATGATGCCAAGATATTTTCCCAGTGCAAAAACCTCAGTTTTTGTTAAATCAGCGATGGGACTCAAATCAACACCACCGTCACCGTACTTGGTGTAGAATCCAATACCAAAATCCTCAATTTTATTACCGGTGCCGGCTACCAAGCGCCCCATAGCTGCGGCGTATTGATAGAGGGTTGTCATTCGCAATCGTGCTCGAGAATTAGCCAACGCCAAATTAAGATCATCGGCATCCATGTAGGTGGCTTTTGCAAATGCATCAAATACGGACGTAAGGTCGACCTTTTTTCCTTCTACATTAGAAAAGTGCTGTTTGAGCCATGCAATATGAGCTGCGGAACGCTGCATTTGATTACTTTGCTGGTGAATGGGCATGTCTAAGCACAATACAGGTAATCCGGTTCGTGCGCAAAGCGTGGACGTAACGGCGCTGTCTATACCTCCCGAAACACCAACAACAAATCCGTTTAACCCTGAATCATTGGCGTATTGTTTTAGCCATTCGGTGATGTATTCTGCAATATGTTTCATAACAATTAAGCAACCAAACAACGCTATTTGTTCACTGTTTACAGGTTTTAAAAAATGATTCCTATGTTAAATGTAAACCAAGTTAATCGAGGTTGTTGATTGCTCAGAACATCAAAATGACGCGGGTTCAGTTGATTGAGTAGTGAGCGGTTGAAATCTAAAGACAACACCAGTGAAGACTCGATGCCTAAGTCGTATTCTGCACCGATGGATCCGAGAAATGACAAGAGAAACGGATCAACGATGGGATCGTTTTCTCCTAAATTGCTTATATCGGGATCTGATAATTCAACCGTTTCTATGTATTTTACTCCCAAACTACCTCCAACGCGTGCAAATAATGTCCACTGACCAAAGTCAATCGTCTTCATTTTTAACGTTAACGGTATTTGTATGTAACTCGCGGAAAACGAAATCTGTTCGCTACCGGATTGAATGGTAGACCCCAATGCCAATGCATCTATCCCAGACTGAACGGAATAACGCTCATCAAAATAACGCGCAAAGGTTAACCCAAAACCTACATTGAAAGCGTTCGATGAATTCACATCATCAAGAGGCATGTAGGCTATATTTGGAGAAATTTGGAGACCTATGCGGTATTTGGTTTGTGCATGGAGCGTCGTAGATATGCTTGTTAATAACAAAGCAACTAAAAAAATCTTTTTAGGTATATTCATTACAGTCATTGTATTTTTGGCCACCTTAAATAAGCATGAACAATGCCATATATTCAACGGATTTCATCGTTTTTATCTGTTTTTTTGTGCGTAGCGCTATTCAATGCGTGCGCTCCCGACGATACCATTGATGTTTCCAAAGTGGATGCAAATGTACAAATACATCGCTTTGATCGTACATTTTTTAAAACCGATACGGCAAACTTTCATGACGAATTAGATCGCTTGCGCAATGGTGTTTTTGCACCGTTTTTCTCATCCCAACAATCCGCATCATTTTGGCGACACCAGCGCACGGTTGATTTTATGGTAGAATTGGCCAAAGAGACTAAAAACGTATTTCCAAACGATGCGTACTTATTAGAAACGTCAACAAATCTTTGGAAACACTATCGCTACTTATTTCCCGATGCACCGGTTGATTTAACAGTGTATACCTATATATCCGGTTTAGACTTTGATTTCCCTGTCATTTTTGTGGACTCTATTGCGACTGTATTTTTATCCCTCGATTTATTTCTTGGTAGTGACCACCCCGCCTACGGTCGACAAGCTGATTATTTGAACACCCAACACACCCCCGAATATTTGCCGGTGGAAATGGCAAAAACAATGATTGCGCCTTGGGTTAAATCCGACCCATCTGATTTAGCGCTGCTGTCGGAAATGATACGTTACGGTAAACAATTGTACGTACTGCACAAAATGCTTCCCGACATCAGCAAAAAAGATCTTCTGCGATACACCAACGATCAACTCGCATTTTGTGAAGACAACGAACGCATCATCTGGCGTTTTATGTTGGAACAAGACATGCTTTTTGATCAGCGCGCTGAACTTAAACGTCGATTTACTGAAGAAGCCCCCTTCAGTAAGTTTTACATGGATTTTGACAACGAAACACCCGGGCGAATTGGCAGATGGATTGGGTGGCAAATAGTTGATGATTACATGCAACGCCATCCGCAGACATCCTTACTCGACCTTCTTCAAACCAAAGACCACCGCAAACTATTTCAAGAATCTCGATATAAACCTTAATGTATGGGAACTAAAAAATCAAACATCTCTTTCGACATTGAACTGGATGTCAATAAAGTACCTGAATCCATCCACTGGACAGCAAAAGACGGTGGCGTAGAAAACGAAGAAGCAGGCGCATTTATGATATCGGTATGGGACCAACCAAAAAAAGAGTGCTTGCGCCTAGATTTATGGACAAAGGAAATGTCCATTGACGACATGAAACGCTTTTTTCATCAAACCATACTCAGCATGGCCGATACACTTGAGCGCTCTACCAGCGAAGAACAAGTAGCTATGAAAATGCGTCAATATGCACATCAGTTTGCGTTAGATGTAAAAATCGTCGAAGAAGTGCCTAAATCAGGGAATAAAAAATGATGGCACGTGCTCGATGAAGGGTTCTTTTCCTCCTAAATCAACTCGCACAAAGTCAAAACGCGTCTCAAGGCTAATTCCTTTTTTACGCATGTAAAACTCCAGTGCGCGAACCATAGAGGACATTTTTGCACGCGTTACAGCGTGGAAGTAATCGGTCCTTGAGGCGCTTCGTCGTGTTTTTACCTCTACGGCAATGATGAAGTTATTGTTTTTTGCGATGATGTCAATTTCAGCTTTCCCAAATCGAAAGTTGCGCTCCATTATTGTAAAACCAGACTTCAACAGCCGTTGACATGCCAGGTCTTCCCCCGTTGTTCCAATCTCGTTGTGTTCTGCCATACTTTTTTTTGACAAATATAATAAATGTAAGTAAAATATGTCTTTAAAAAAGTAAAACCAAATTTTTAAGCAATACGCAATTCAAACGAGAATTGACTCTCTGTTTACATCACACATTAAAAAAACCAATAATTAAAGCTGTTCCTCAATGCCAAAGGGACATAACTAAAACGGTCGAGAGTAAGGACAGGAATCTACTTTAGCTGTCAAAAAAAAAGTTTTAGAAATGTGGAAGACCACGCGATTACACATATGTAACTGACCTTTTTTATTGAGCTTATCAAAGCTATTGGGCGTTGCAGACAGACATTAATTAAATTTTGCTATTATGTAATTTGGTTATATTATTGCACAATCATTCACGGTAGTCACCGTAATTCTGAATATATTTAATCATTTTACATTGAGCGGCAATTGTATTTCCATATAGATTGGAATCAGCCTGTATTTATTTTATGTACACATTTGAACAACTGAAAGTACTAAAACTGCCCCAGCTGCAGGAAATTGGTCAAACGTTAGACGTCCCTAAGTGGCGTTATCTCCGCAAAAATCAACTCATAGAAGGCATACTCGAACGCGCTGCGGGTCGCACTGATGTACCACCACCACCCAAGCCCGAACCAGGCCCTCGACGCGGCAGACCTCCGAAAAATACCAACCAGAGTGATCAACCGTCGCCTGTTGAACGCTCTTCGTCTGTTGAGCGTCCCAAAGATGACACACAAAACAAAGAAGAAAGAGTTGAGTCCAAAAAACAACCGCAAAAAAATCATCCCGAAACAAAAAACGCACAAAGCGAAGGCAATACGGGAAAACAATCTCATCAAAACAGAGATGAGAGTCGTCAGCAAAGAAATAGACCTCAGCACGACAATCAAAAAAACCGACCTTCACACAACAATCCACCTCAAAAACATCGACCGAAACACATTGGCCAGGATGAATACAACTTTGATGGCGTTATAACATGTGAAGGTGTATTGGAAACCATGCCCGACGGATATGGGTTTTTACGCAGCAGCGATTACAACTATTTGAATTCTCCCGATGATGTATATGTGTCTCAAGCACAAATCAAATCCAATG
Source organism: Cryomorphaceae bacterium (assembly GCA_007116495.1). Classification (GTDB taxonomy): domain Bacteria; phylum Bacteroidota; class Bacteroidia; order Flavobacteriales; family Schleiferiaceae; genus CSBr16-58. The sequence continues at coordinate 85,115 of SKIJ01000003.1, forward strand.
GATTAAAGCAAGGAGACACGGTTGTGGGTATGGTGCGACCACCAAAAGAAGGAGAGAAATACTTCCCTCTTGCTAAAGTAATCAAAGTGAACGGTCGTACTCCGGATTTTGTAAGAGACCGCGTTGCATTTGAACACCTTACCCCACTTTTTGCCGACGAAAAATTCAACTTAACCGGAAAGTCCTCTACCTTATCAACACGCATCATTGATCTTTTCTCTCCCATTGGTAAAGGGAATCGAGGATTACTGGTTGCACAACCCAAAACCGGGAAAACGCATTTATTAAAAGATGTTGCTAATGCCATTGCGGCCAACCATCCGGAAGCTTATCTCATCATTTTACTCATTGATGAACGCCCCGAAGAAGTTACCGATATGGCACGTAGCGTCAATGGTGAAGTTATCGCATCAACCTTCGACGAACCCGCCGACCGCCATGTAAAAGTTGCCAACATCGTATTGGAAAAAGCAAAACGTATGGTTGAATGTGGTCACGACGTTGTCATACTGCTTGACTCCATTACGCGTTTAGCTCGTGCATACAATACGGTAAGTCCGGCTTCTGGAAAAGTACTTTCCGGTGGGGTTGATGCCAATGCGCTCCACAAACCCAAGCGTTTCTTTGGCGCAGCCCGAAACATTGAGAATGGAGGATCACTCACCATCGTTGCTACCGCTCTAATCGAAACGGGTTCCAAAATGGACGAGGTAATTTACGAAGAATTTAAAGGAACCGGTAACATGGAAATGCAGCTCGACAGACGCATTGCCAACAAACGCCTGTTCCCGGCCATCGATTTGATCTCTTCCGGCACCCGTCGTGATGAGCTTCTGCTTTCCAAAGAGGTTCAACAACGTATGTGGATTCTTCGCCGTCATTTAGCGGATATGACAACCGTGGAAGCAATGGAATTTCTCCACGATCGCATATCGCGAACAAAGAGTAACGAGGAATTCCTAATTTCCATGAATGGCTAACACAATCAAACCTTGGATTGCTGCAGCTCGTTTGCGCACGTTACCTCTTGCATTGTCGGGCATAGTTCTGGGTAGCTTACTCGCCAAAGCCGACGGCAACGGCTCTTGGGTGATTTTTGGCCTCTGCGTTGTTACTGCTACACTTTATCAAATTGTATCCAACTTTGCCAACGACTTGGGCGATGGGATACGCGGTACTGATAGCAAGCGAGACGGTGAAGTTCGTATGGTTGGCAGCGGACAAATTACGCCCGGAGCTATGAAGCGTGCCGTTGCAGTTTCCTCTGCAGTTGCTTTGCTGTGCTCCGCACTACTAATTTGGTTAGCTTTAGACAGGCTTGGAGGACATTTATTAGCCGTTTTTTCTGCTTTAGCTGTTTTATCTGTATTGGCAGCACTGGGGTACACTCTCGGCAAAAAACCATACGGCTACATGCGCTTGGGAGAGGTGATGGTTTTCTTTTTCTTTGGTTGGGTTGCTGTTGCCGGAACATACACCATTACCACTGGGGTATTCAATCCTAATATTTTGTGGCCCGCGAGCGCTGTTGGCCTCTTAGCCGCCGGTGTGTTGAACCTCAACAACCTTCGAGACATCCACACGGACGTAAACCACGGAAAAAAAACCGTAGCAAATGCTTTAGGGTTTAGGTATGCGCGCGTATACCATTACATATTAATCATTCTGGCGCTCGACTGCATATTTGTGTACAACTGGCTCAGCGATACCAACTGGACGCGAAATCTTTTTTTCCTAGCCATCCCGGCTTTATTACTCCACATGTTGAAGGTTTCCAAACTACAAAAACCTCGAGAAGCTGATCCCTTACTCAAAGATTTAGCATTATCAACCTTGGCCTTATCCGTACTTTTAGGTTTAGGCCACATTATTTAAACTTATATATATGACTGCTTCATTTAAGTCCCATAATCTAACATTCAACTTTGATGCCGGCACGTCGAGAGGCGTAATGAAAACACGCCAAACGTGGTTTTTAATCGTCAACGACGGAAAGCAGCAAGGCATTGGAGAGTGCGCTCCCCTTGAAGGACTAAGCATAGACCCCATCAACGAGATTGAACACAAACTCCAATGGGTTTGCGACAACATCGACCTTGGTTTCCCAAAACTTTACGATTCATTAGAAGACTTTCCGTCCATTCGCACCGCATTAGAAATGGCATTTATAAGTCTGCGAGGAAAAAGTGCTTTTGATTTGTTTGTTAATCCGTTTTCTCAAGGTAAAGCCGGAATCCCTATCAACGGCTTAGTTTGGATGAACAACGCAGAACACATGGAAAAGCAAATGGCGAACAAGATTGCCGAAGGCTTCAAATGTGTAAAAATGAAAATTGGCGCCATTAACATTGCAGATGAGTTGGCCATTATTGAAAAGATACGCGAAAAATACGAGCCTTGGGATTTGGAAATCCGGCTTGATGCCAATGGTGCATTCACACGCGATAACGTATTTGATATCATCGATGAATTATCGGAATTGGAGATTCACTCCATCGAACAGCCCGTTTACGATCGCAAATTACTCGCGGAATTATGTGCAGAAAGCGCGGTGCCCATTGCATTAGACGAAAGTCTAATCGGTATTAAAAGCAAAGACGAAAAGGAAGCGCTCATCAACGATATACTTCCTGATTATATCGTTATTAAACCCTCATTGGTAGGTGGATTTCGTTCTTCTGAAGATTGGATTGAGTTAGCAGAAGCCAATGGCATCGGATGGTGGGTAACGTCGGCTTTAGAATCAAATATAGGACTCAATGCAATTGCTCAGTGGCTTGGTAATTATCCGCTGCGCATCCATCAAGGGCTGGGAACCGGAAGCTTGTACAGCAACAATATCGAAGCTCCCCTTAAAATTAAAAAAGGTAAACTCCACTACATGCGCACAAAAGAATGGGGCGACGTAGAACAATTGTAAATTAAAACTTTATAGTTTTTTTGGAAATAATTGCATTTTTACATAGTTTTACAACGCGTAATATTGCATCATGAAGCTCACAACCTTTACTCCAAAATCAATTGATGTGCGTTTATCCTCGAAGTTCGTTGGTAAATACGGATTACTGTACTTGTTCTCGTGTACATTGAGTGTAAACAACAACAGCGATTCGGAAATTACCATGATCGGAAAGCATTGGTACATTTACAGTAATCAAAATAAACCACTGGAAATTATTGGAGAAGGATTCAACGGTGAATCACCCATTCTTTTACCGAAAACGTCTTTTTCTTACGAAAATATTCTCCCTCTCCACACCGCCTTCGCGTCCATTAAATCAAATTATACATTGCGGTTATCCAATAATTATAATAAGATTTTTAAAATTGACGCTCCCCTCATAGACTTGACCCCTACTCCATTTTTGAACTGAATCAAAATTCACTGAATAAAACGTAGGGTTTTGGCTTATGGCTAATAAAAAACGCCTTACTGTCCCCGTAATTTATTCCACAGATATGCTGCATCGTCTGACCACTTATATTGTGTGGTATATAAAAAGTTAAGCGAAGTATTGAATCGATTTCTATTCTCCTCCTTCAACTGTTCACCCAAACTGAAAATACCTTTAGGCAAATTAGGAAGTGATGACTCTACTGGTGGTCTATACCCTATCCAGGTTCGCTTACCAATGAGTACCTGTACTGCTGCACGTAAAAACATTGAACCGCTTTTGAACAACAAAATGGTCAACGGGAATAAAAGCAAAAGCAGCAGTGATGACAATACATCAAACAAACGTTTTTGTCTTCGGTGTTGCGGTGTAAAAAGTCCACGAACTTCTTTGGCGTAAAGTTCTCCTTGCTGGTGGATACTGTTGCTCCCAATAATAAACCATCCGTCGGGTGGAAGTATTTTCACCTCTATTGAAAAGCGCATTAAATCTCCCATCCGCTCGATGATTGATTCGGTTGTTACATCTTTGCTGCAAAAAATGATTTCGTTTGGTCGGTAAACAGATATCAAATCTTCGATGTCCTCCCAATGACCAATGTTCCAATTTAAGTCGCTGTTGTCTTCACCATTTACCGGTATCCACCCAATGAACGAGGTTGACCAGCCACTTTCGCGAATGATGTCCCGTGTTCTCTCAGCCTCTGCGCGATTGCCCACCACAAAAAAGCGACGTGGTGTAGTATTGTTTTCCAAAACCTTCCCTTTTTCAAACCAATCAGCGACCAGGCGATTGACTGTAAACACCACCATTGCTGCGGCAGCGCCCATTAAAATCAACGCACGAGAGAACCGCCAACTTTCATTGAGCAGACCGTACCCTACTAGCAACAATACGGTTCCGTAAGTAATTCCGCGTAATGCTGTGGTTTTCAACTGTGGCCTGTCGTAACCGCCTTGGAAGAACACAAACGTCATCCAGATTAAAATATAAAACGGCAAAACATATAAATGGTACAGGTCGGGATACGCTCCACCCTCTACAAAACGGTGATTGGACTCCCAGTATGTTTTCAGGTAATAAAGGGCACCGTAGGAAATGGCAGCATCTGCAATGGGCAAACCCCAAGAGGAAAAAATACGACGCACCCCCGCGAGAAGCGCTCTCATGAATATACCCAATTGGATAAAAATGAGGTAAACACCAGCTTCACCACCACTAAAGTGTTTTCGCGCAAAAATGGCCATTGCCTTGTAAAACACGTACACGTAATTCAAACTCCCCTTCTTCGTACTTTCCCCTTTGTAATGAATTATTTGGGATTCGGCCAAATAGTAATTCTGGTACCCGGCCGACTGCATTCGGTAACTCAAATCTATATCTTCACCGTACATGAAAAAATCTTCATCAAGCATGCCAACATCATCTAACACTGCTCTAGGCATCAACATGTATGCTCCTGCCAGCACATCTACTTCTTGATTTTCTTCAGCAGAAAGATGTCCCATGTAATACTGTGCAAACACAGCGCTCCTGGGAAATAGAGATGTGAGGCCAACAATTTTACAAAATGCAACCCAAGGGGTAGGAAATCCCCGCTTTGATTCCGGTAAAAAATTACCTGCACCGTCTATCATCCGTATTCCAAGTCCACCGGCATTTGGGTGTTCTTCCATAAATGCTAAACTGCGAACAAAGGTGTCTTCTTGTACGAGTGTATCCGGATTGAGGAGTAAAACGTATTTACCCGTGGATTCAACAATTGCTTGATTGTTGGCCTTAGAAAAACCAACATTATCTTTGTTTTCAATGCATTTTACCCACGGAAACGTCTTTCGTACCATATCCATACTGCCATCGGTAGACGCATTGTCTACAACGTACACTTCAGCGTCAATGGGTTCAATGGCCTTTTCTACGGCACACAAACATTGTTCGAGAAAATAGCGAACGTTGTAGTTTACGATGACAATTGATAAATCCATAATCAACGTTGTCGTTGGTGAAGATCGCGAACAATACCATCCGATAAACCAATTTTGGGAACGTACACTTTTTCTGTACCTGCCCACCGCATAGCGTTGAGAAAAATACGCAACGCGTGGATGATGACATCAGCGCGATCAACATTTAGGTTCAAACGGACAATCCGCTCTTCTTCGCTGAATCGCTTTAAATAATTGTATTGATTTTCAAGGTAGTCAAGTGATAACGCACTACCAGATGGCTTGCTTGCCATTTTGAGGATCCGATTGATGTTTCCCCCGCTTCCCACCATTACAGGTTTGGCTAAGTGGGTGCTTTGGGTCATGATCCAAGATTTCATCTCGTCCCACGAAGCTGAATCCACACTGTCATTGAGAAGGCGTACCGTTCCTATGTTGAACGAACGCGCTTCCATCCGTTTTCCATTTTGAAAAACCGTTATTTCTGTACTTCCCCCCCCCACATCTACATATAGAAAGTCGCGGGCATCCTCAATGAGTCCTCTTAAAAAATCGTTTTGTAAAATCAACCGAGCCTCTTCGTCTCCATCAATGATTTCGATGTTGATGCCTGTATTGTCATTAATGGCAACGCGTATGTCATCGCCATTACTTGCATCGCGCATGGCACTAGTAGCACAGGCCCTAAAGTGCAAAACATCGTTGACCTTCATGATGTAAGCGTAAGATTGCATAGCATCCATCAGTCGCTCTTTGTTGCGTTCGGATATGCGGCCATCGACAAAACTGTCTGCACCCAAACGGATGGGCAACCTTACCAGCTGACTTTTTCGTATGTGCGTTTCATTTTGATATTCAATAACATTTGAAATAAGCAAACGTATGGAGTTTGATCCAATATCTATAGCAGCCAGTTTGGTAATGTTCATTTTCTACAACGTATGATGTGTTTACTTTGATTCGATATCGTAATACCGAGAGAAAAGGCCAAAGATAACGGTTGACTAGCGTTATTGCAATGGCTATGTGATTACAGATTAATGTGGATTAACAAAATACCAATTCAACAAACCTCCAACACACTGTTTGTGTATATGGTTGTACATTCGTTTAAAATTTGGATTTATGAGCAATAAGGACAACAATAAACCATCGTCTAAAGTAAACCGGAGAGCATTTCTCGGAAAGTTGGCACTTGGTTCAACAGCCTTGGCAGCCACTCCCGTTCTCGGGACGTTACTGTCGACGAAAAAAGAAACGCAAAACGAACAAATAATGAATACCATTAAACGCGTACGAGCCCTCGGTTTCCAGTGGGAAACCCAAGACCCCTTTCTCTTTTGTGTACACCACGAAGACAACTACCCCAAAGGAAACGACGATATGGGGCCTGATAAGTCCTTACTATCCGGTAGAAATATAGGTAATGATTTTCACATCAAAGATGGGTGGCGCATGTACCACGGTGAGCGCATACCCGGTTTTCCCGGACATCCCCACCGTGGATTTGAAACGCTTACTGTGGTGCGAAAAGGCATGGTAGACCACGCTGATTCCGCAGGTGGAGCCGGTAGGTACGGCAATGGTGACTTGCAGTGGATGACGGCAGGTAAAGGTCTTATGCACTCAGAAATGTTTCCCCTCATTGAAAAAGACAAAGAAAACCCATTGGAGCTTTTTCAGATATGGCTGAATTTACCGAAACGCAGTAAAATGGCCACGCCCGACTACAAAATGTTTTGGAGTGAAGATGTGCCTACGTTCAAGAAGAACAATGTATTGGTTGAAGTACTGTCCGGCTCCTTATTTGACAAAAATGCGCCTCAACCACCAAAAGATTCATGGGCACACAATCCCAACAACCACGTTGGTGTATATAACTTTCACTTCGACGCCGATGCTGAACTGACATTGCCTAAAACCCAGCCCGGCATCAATAGAACCCTTTATTTTTATCAGGGCAATGCCATCAACATAGCCGGTAAAAACGTTCCCTCCTACCACGCTGTTGATGTGGAATCCAATCACGACGTCATCATCAAAAATGGCGCTTCGGAATCAAAAGTTTTGGTACTCCAAGGGCGTCCTATCAACGAACCCGTTGTACAACACGGACCGTTTGTAATGAATTCAAGACAAGAAATTCAGGAAGCGTTTGCGGATTACCAACGCGATCGTTTTGGCGGTTGGCCCTGGGACCGTTATGATCAAGTCCACGACCGTAACAAAGGTCGTTTTGCCCGGTATACGGATGGCAGGGAAGAAAATAAGGGGTGAGAACCGAAGCGTAGCGTAGCTCAATGACCGGAGGGAGTTAATTGGGAATTGAAAATTGAGAATTGGACGGTGGGTGGTAGAGGCCAATACCTTCGGAGGGTGGCGCTGTAGAGACGCTCGGCGGTGCGTCTAGGTAGTGAAGAATTGAAAATTGAGAATTCGACGAAGGGTAATAGTGGCCAATACCTACGGGGGTATGCCATGATAAAGGAACAAAATTGCACATTAAAATTCACCGCAAAACTTGCCCCGTACAGGAACTGTAGGGAGGCGCGAAAAGCGCAAAGATCATCTGCGTCCTATACGCCTTAGCGGTGAAAAAAGCAATGCAATTCTATATTTACTGCTACAATTATCTCTACCCTTCCAACCAAACCTCCCAACTTCAAAACAAATATTAAGCCCAATAATGCCTACCATTATTCCCCTGCTCTCCCTATCTTTGCCGACTTAAAAATGCATAAACACTTATGATTAACATAACTTTTCCCGACGGAAATGTGAAGCAATACGAGACGGGCGTGAGCGCGTTGGATATTGCGAGAAGCATCAGTCATAAATTGGCGAAAAATGTGGTATCGGCGGCACTTGATGGAAACACCATCGAGCCGACGCAGCCAATCAATACAGATGGGAAAATTAACTTATATACGTTTGATCAAGAGGAAGGCAAGCGGGCATTCTGGCACTCTTCTGCCCACTTAATGGCACAAGCCATCCTCCACTTCTACCCCAATGCCAAACTCACCATTGGTCCACCGGTAGAAAATGGCTTTTATTACGACATCGACTTTGGCGAGGATACGCTTTCGGAAAAAGACTTCCCCAAAATCGAAAAGCAGATGCTGGAATTCGCCCGTGAAAAGGCCAATTTTCAGTTGCGCGCGGTCTCTAAAGCCGATGCCTTAGCCTATTACCAAGACAACGAATACAAAACCGAGCTGATTGAGAACCTGGAAGACGGCTCCATCACGTTCTGCGACCACAGTAATTTTACCGACTTATGTCGAGGTGGCCACATTCCCCACACGGGATTGATCAAAGCGGTGAAAATCATGAGCGTGGCAGGTGCCTACTGGCGCGGCGACGAAAACAATGTACAGCTCACCCGCGTGTACGGCATTTCCTTCCCCAAACAAGCCATGCTAGATGAATACCTGGAACTCTTGGAAGAAGCCAAAAAGCGCGACCACCGCAAATTGGGTGCGGAACTCGGACTCTTTACCTTTAGTCAGCGCGTAGGTAAAGGCCTCCCCTTGTGGTTGCCCAAAGGCGCCGCCCTTCGCGAGCGTCTCGAGCAGTTTCTCAAAGCCGCACAAAAGCGCATGGGTTACGAGCAGGTGATCAGTCCGCACATCGGCCACAAAGAACTTTACGTGTGCTCCGGTCACTACGCCAAATACGGGGAAGACAGTTTCCAACCCATCAACACACCAGAAGACGGCGAAGAATTTTTATTGAAACCCATGAACTGTCCGCACCACTGCGAGATGTTCAAGGCCACACCACACTCGTACAAAGATTTGCCCGTTCGCTTCGCCGAATTTGGCACCGTTTACCGTTACGAACAAAGCGGTGAGCTCCACGGATTGACCCGTGTACGCGGCTTCACCCAAGATGACGCCCACATTTTTTGTACGGCCGACCAACTCAAAGACGAGTTTAAAAAGGTCATCGACTTGGTGATGTATATTTTCAACGCCATGAAGTTTGAAGACTACGTGGCACAAATTTCACTGCGCGATCCGGAGAATCCGGAGAAGTACATTGGCAGCGACGAAAATTGGGAAAAAGCAGAGTCGGCCATCATCGAAGCGGCCGCGGAAAAAGGTCTAAAAACCGTCACTGAAACCGGTGAAGCGGCGTTTTATGGTCCAAAATTGGATTTCATGGTACGCGATGCCATCGGCAGAAAGTGGCAATTGGGTACCATTCAGGTGGATTACAATCTACCCGAGCGATTTGAACTCGAGTACAAAGGCGCAGACAACCAAATGCACCGCCCGGTGATGATACACCGCGCCCCCTTTGGGTCTATGGAGCGTTTCGTGGCCATTTTGCTCGAACACTGCGCCGGAAAATTACCCCTTTGGTTGGCACCTGAGCAGGTGATGATCATCCCAATCAGTGAGAAATTTGCCGATTACGCAAATAAACTTGTACAAGAGCTAGAAAATCACGATATTCGCGCCCTCGTAGATCATCGTGCGGAAAAGGCCGGACGAAAGATACGAGACGCCGAAGTTGGCAAATATCCTTACATGCTTATTGTAGGTGAAAAAGAAGTCGAGTCAAAAACGGTTTCTGTTCGCAAACAAGGGCATGGGGACATAGGAACACACAGCGTTAATGAATTTGCTCAGCTGATTGAACAGGAAATCAAGAAGCTTGTTAATGAAACTGAGCTGTAAATTTTGTTTAATTAAAAGTACAATACACTGAGGAGACCAAGTAACAGAGGACGACGCATTCAAAAACAAGAGCCTCAACACAAAATCAATGAAGCCATCCGCGTACCAAAGGTACGTGTTGTTGGTGACAACGTAGAACCGGAAGTTTATCCAACCAACAAAGCGCTCAAAATGGCGCAAGACGAAGGGTTGGATTTGGTGATGATAACCGAAAAGGCCAACCCACCGGTATGCCGCATCATCGATTATAAAAAGTTTCTTTACGATCAGAAAAAGAAACAAAAAGAGATGCAATCCAAGGCGCAGAAGGTTGTGGTTAAAGAAATTCGTTTTGGTCCACAAACGGATGATCACGACTACGAATTCAAAATGAAACACGCCCGTGGATTTTTGGAAGAAGGCTCTAAGTTAAAAGCGTTTGTATTTTTTAAAGGTCGATCCATAGTATTTAAGGAGCAGGGAGAAATCCTCTTGCTTCGTTTGGCACAAGACCTTGAAGATGTGGGCAAAGTAGAAAGCTTACCCAAGCTTGAAGGCAAGCGTATGATCATGATGATGGCGCCAAAGAAAGAAAAGAAGTAATCAACCCCGAATAATCGTGTTTTTCTAAACACACAAATTGAGAATCATGCCTAAGATGAAGACCAAATCCAGTGCGAAGAAGCGTTTTAAGCTGACGGCATCTGGTAAGATCAAGCGCAAGCACGCATTCAAAAGTCACATTTTGACCAAGAAAGCGACAGACCGCAAGCGCCGTTTGACCCACTCTACACTTGTAGATAAGGCCGACGAAAAAGCGGTAAAAGAAATGTTGTGCATGTAATCCATTCAAGTGAAGACTTGTACGGAACACGCATCGCATTTGGTTTTTAAAATTTCTAACCCTGTTACGGGCTCAAAAGAATTGAAAATCAATCGCCTGTAGCAAAAAAATGTAAACTATGCCAAGATCAGTCAACTCAGTCGCCAGTAGAGAAAGGCGCAAAAGAATCATGAAGCAGGCCAAAGGATACTTTGGTCGTCGCAAAAATG
>SKIJ01000087.1 GCA_007116495.1 Cryomorphaceae bacterium
CTGATGATTAGCTCGTACACGTGGGTTTCGGTGACGCGTCGACTTAAGAAGCGGCGTGAGCGGTCGGCGTGCTTGGGCTTGTACTCGGCGTGGAGGTTTTTGTCCTCACCAAACGATAGCTCCAAGGTATCGCCAATGCGTTCCGGCGCAATGTGCATGACCCCCACTTGGCGATTGCCTAAGAAGATGCGCGCGTTTCCAGGCAACAAGCCCATTCCTTGCATGCCGCTTTGCTTGGCAATGAGGTAAACTTGGTTGGTCATTCGCGGCACGGCGATGTGTTGGTGAATCACGTCCTCGGTGGTGTGGCGACGCAAAGTAATGGTACGCGTATTTTGAGAAGATGGCAAACTGATGCGCTCTTCCGGATGGAAAATGGCCGCGCCACTATTAAGGTCGAGGTTGCCAAAATCCGGACGGGATGTTTTGCTCTCGGGAAGCTGAACAGAGCCTCTCACTTTTACGCCGTCGATAAAATGAGTGGTTGTGCTTGATCTTGCTCCTCTAATAGCAGGAGCTTCTGACTTAAAAGCCATATCAAGTTCTTCTAAATTGCCCATTACATCATCAGCCGTGGCAAAAGCATTTTCGTCGGGCTTGAGGTTGATGGACAGCCACGCATTGGCCTGTGGATAGTTTAGGGTTTCTACTCGGTAATTCCAGGTAAAGAAGCGGATGAACGAAACCGGTTCTTCAGACGTAATTGAGAAGTGGCCGTGCTCGTTGGAGGTAGTAGTGGCAATCACACGTTGGTAGCGGTCGAGCAGTTCGATGTTGACCGAGGGGACAACAAACTGGGTGCGGTTTTGGTAAATGGATCCGCTGAATGTGCCTTTATTGCCCACTTGACGAATGGGTGGCCAGGCATTTTGTTGTTGGTTCAGTTGTCGGGTAACAGAAATAATGGGCAGTTCGGGAATGGACTTGTCTTGAAGCGGCTCGGCACTGGTCAACGTAATATCGATGTCTTCCCATGCTTGTCCGGTATGCTGAAACAACTCAGCTTGGTAATTCCACTCCATTTTTTTCTCCGGGAAGGCAGATCGAATCTCGTAGCGCGGTTGCCAACCGGCGCGCTGGGTGAGGTAGGAAAGGTTAAAACCAATGCTTCCGGCTTGAAGTACCTCCAATTCAATTTCGATGGTTTGTTCTAAGCTACGACTGGCCATCAGTGATTTGCCTAGTTTGCCGTAGAGGTCAAAGCGTTTTTTTCTCGTTTCCCGCAGTTTGTTGGTGAGCTTACTTTCATCGGTTTGCAGCTGCTCCATTCTGCTGCGGTAAAATTGTCCGGCCTCTCGCCAAGTATTGGCCGTAAGGGTTTGATTACCGGTAATCTTGCGGTTTTCGTTGAGCATGGCGCGTTCCTCGCGAATCAGTCCGATGGATTTCTCAAGCAGCTCAATCTCTTCGTCGAGTTTATTTAGTGATTCCAATCGTTCGCTTTCGGCCAATAGGTTTAAGCGATGCATTCCGGGAATGAGTTGGGTAGAAATCACGTGCACATTGCCGTCGATATCAATGACGACTCTGTCTTTTCTTACATCGCCGGGGATACCGTCAATACGGATGGTTTGCGTACCTTTCTTAAGACTGACCGCCTTAAAAAGATTCACCTCCGCGGCATTGGGGTACAATGTAGCGGAGGTGATCTTTGGTTTGATATTGGTGTTTTGCGCTTGAAGGGCAAATGTGCACAGGAGCAACGTTGAAAATACGAGTCTTAGGGTTGCTAAACGAAATTGATTGGTTTGCATGGGGATGGGTTTATTGGTCGAATGTAAGTAAACTTTTTAAATGGTGTTCCTAAAAAACATCTGTGGTTTGCACCCTCGGCACGGTGTTGTCCCAAAACGCAAACGGATCTCTGTGTTCATAGCTTACCAAAGCGCCGGGAATGCTTTTCGCAACAACTACCGTTTCAGCAAAAGCAGTACGCATCAATACTGCGTCCCAATAACTTCTTCTCCAAGTTGAAAACTGGCTACCTGCTGGTCTGCCAATCAATCTGTGTTGGGTGCTGATGACGGCACGAGCACCAAAAGCCGTATCTCTCACGCGTATTTCCATACGTTGTTTTACACGATCTACGTCAACAACCTTTCCGCGGGTAGTCAACATGGTCAACTCTTCACTAATCATGTCCAATTCATGACCTTTAAAGTCCAATGAACGCTTGATGTCGTAAAATAAATTCTTGGCATTACCGCCTTCTTTTTCAATAACAACATATGACGCCTGAAATGGAATTCCTTGTAAATCTCTTTCATCTGTATCCACTTTTAAGGCCGTCGTTTCTAAAGAATAACAGGATGTCAAGCTAAATATAGAAACCAAAATCACGCTGAAAAACATCGTCGACTTTCTCATAAATCCGGGGGCAAATTTTCTTGTTTTCATGGCTGTATTGTTTTTAATATAATTAATTCAATATTCAGGCCAATATCATAGAAAACGGATGGTCTTTCAAAAAAACCAAATTAAAAAGCAGCACTTCAACAGCGGGTGAAAAGCTGCAAATGCAACAAGCGGTTGGTGATTGCGTTGTAATTTTGCAACTTGACCAGTCGACTTATCGCTCCTTGGGGAGAGGAAAGTCCGGACAGCATAGAGCAGCATACCCTGTGAAAGCGGGGGCGCCCATTGCAAACCAATGGATGACAGATAGTGCCACAGAAAACAACCGCCAACGAAATTTCGGTTTCACGGTAAGGGTGAAAAGGTGAGGTAAGAGCTCACCGCTCTACTGGTAACAGATGGAGGCTCGGTAAACCTTATGCGCTGCAAGGCCAAATAGGTGGGTAATATGAGGTGGCTCGCCTCGGTATTTCTTAGGAAATTGTGCCCATGGGTAGGCTGCATAGATAAATGATAAGTTGGAAACAGAATCCGGCTTACGAGCTGGTCATTTTTTTATTAAATGATTCGTGCTATTATGGCAAAATCAAAGGTATCAGAATACCGAAAAATACTTAAAGAACAAGGTTGGAAGGGCTTAGTGAAAACGCTAGGCCCCAAAGCCGCCATACTTCTTTTTCTCTTTTTCTTAGGCAAAGGCCTGGTTTGGCTATTTGTCTTTTATGGCGGCTATGAATTGATCAAAAACACTTTCTAATTTCTACAATGCAATCACAACAGCAAAAGCCCATAGATTTATCTCCTCCTAAATACATTACTGCAACGCTGCGTTTCTTAGAATGGATATACCCACCCTTGGCCGTGAAGATGGCTAAGAGGTTTTTTTATACACCTATACAGTTTCCGCGACCGGATAGAGAAAAAAAATCCGCTGAACAAGCTCAGCGCCAAGCGTTGATGGTTGGTAAAAAACGTATAATGGTTTACAGCTGGGGAAAAGGCGATAAGAAGGTGCTATTGGTACACGGTTGGGCAGGCCGCGCAACGCAGTTTTTTAAGATTAAAAACTATCTCCTATCGCGTGGTTTGCAGGTTGTGGCGTTTGATGCCCCGGCACACGGTGAAAATAATGACGTGAAGCAAACACACATGCTCGAGTTTGTTGAATCCATCGAACGGGTCAATATGACGTATGGTCCATTTTATGGCGCCATCGGACATTCTTTGGGTGGATTGGCTATAATCAATGCTTATAACAAGGGATTCAAGGTAGAAAAACTTGCGGTAATTGCGGCTCCGTGTTCCATTGCGAACGTGATTCGTGATTTCACTCATCGCATTGGTGCGGGTGAACGTACTGAAAAAGGCTTAATCGCCCATCTCATCGCAAACTATAAAGTTCCGCTGGAGCACTACTCCGGTCAGGAACAGGCACCATCGGTAAGTGCTAAAGGATTAATTGTACACGACATACACGACCACGACGTGTCGGTTGAAGAAAGCAGAATGCTGCACAAAGCGTGGAAGGGATCACAGCTATTTGTAACGAAGCGATTGGGACACCGTCGGATACTTATGGATAAAGCTGCCGTAATAAAAGTGGCCGATTTTTTCGGCAAACGCAAACCCGGTCGACCAGCAAAAAAAACAAACACCCGAACTCAGAAGCGCTCTAATGCATCAAGTAAAGAGAAACAGCACACAAGCGACGCGCCGCGTCAATCTGCACCTAAGCCTCGAAGTGGCAGTTCCAAACAATCAGATGCGAATACCGCGCGCAAGCGACCCTCCCGTAAACCAGCACCAAAACAAGCTGAGGCAAAAAAACCAGACAATCAATCAACGTCTAAGCAAGCGCCATCAGCAGGTGTAAACGAAAAAAAGCAAGCGCCAAAGAAACCTGCATCGACGAGTAAACGTAAGCCAGCAAGCGGTACTGTCGAGGAAACATCGAAGCCCACAAGAAGAAAGACCAGCACCAACAAGTCAACTAAGGCATCATCGGATGCACAAGGCAATAAGTCTAAACCCCAAAAACCGGCTTCTAAATCACCTCGTAATTCATCTCAAAAAAACGAAGTGACGTCTAAACCTCAACGAGCCAAGCGCAATGATGATAAACCATCGACTACCAAAAAAGAGGAGAAATAGGCTTAATGCATTTCTTTTGGGAGCTAAGAGGACAATCAGTGTTCCAGCATTGCAATAATGCCGTGCAGATCGTCGAGTGTATTAATGTCGTTTACGGATTTCTCTTTTCGCCATCGGGCAATACGAGGAAATCGCATGGCTAGACCGGACTTGTGTCGCGTGGATGAGCGAATCCCTTCAAATGCAATTTCAAAAACCAATTCCGGAACCACTCTGCGTACGGGACCAAAACGTTCGATAGTATTGGACTTTACAAATCGGTCAACGTTACGGATTTCTTCGTCGGTAAGGCCGCTGTAAGCCTTGCATACAGGTACCAAATTGTCGCCATCGCGAACCGCAAAGGTGTAGTCCGTGTATAAATTGGCCCGTCTGCCATGGCCGCGCATGGCGTAGAGCATCACGGCGTCGACGGTAAGTGGGTCAACCTTCCATTTCCACCATATCCCGCGCTTTCGACCAGATTCGTATGGAGATTCTAACGGTTTTATCATAAACCCCTCGGCTTTGTATTCCCTTGATTGTTCACGCAGTGCAGCAGCGTCTTCCCAGCTTTCCGGCTCTGCAGCTGCTTCTTGATGTATTGTCCCGCGTATATCTATATGCTTTTCCATCACCGAAATACGATGATGCAAGGGCGCACTACGCATGTCCTTGCCTTCGCATTCCAACATATCGTATACGCGAAATACCACGGGATGGCTTTCTCTCAAGCGTTTGCTTACGGTTTTTCTTCCAAGACGGGCCTGTAATTCTCCAAATGATTGGATGTCATTGTCACGCATTACCAAAATTTCGCCATCCCATACGCCGTCGATTGACAATCCCTCTGCTGCTTCTGCTATTTCGGGAAAGCGATGGGTGGAGAGCTCTTCGCCACGAGACCAAATATAAACGGCTCCTTCTCGCTTAATCAATTGTGCGCGAATGCCATCCCATTTCCACTCTATGCGGTAATCGCTAATGTTACCGAGTTCTTTGGGTGATGTCTCAAGTGCATACGCCAAACAAAATGGGTACGGTCGTGATCGATCTGCACGATCATCATCAGGAGCTATAAGCGATTTCCAGTTGGTGTCGGTGGGTTTCCATGCGCCCATAAGTCTCAACGCCATCAGCGACGCATCTACATCGGCATACTCTGCCAGTGCTTTCGTCATTAGGCGTTGAGAAACACCAATGCGAAACCCACCCATAAGAACTTTATTAAAAACAAACCGTCCAAACTCATCGAGGCCATCCCAAGCACGACAAACAAATGCCTTGCGGGCTTCAATATCCGCATCGGATAGGTTGGTGATGTCGTGCATCCAATCAGCCAGTGTTTTATCAGACTGATGGGTTTGCGGTGGATGAAGACGAGCCAATGTTTCCGCAAGGTCGCCAACAATATGGTAGCTTTCTTCCATTAGCCAAAGTGGCAGACCGGAACGTTCGGCACACCAAGCTCTTAGATCTTTTGACTTAACCAGTCGCTTTGGTCGTTTGCCACTGAGCAATGCTACCGCCCATACTTTATCGGGATCACTGGCAGTTTCAAAAAACTCAATTAAGGCTTTAACCTTAACCGTTGTTTTTGTGGTTTCGTCCAGCGTTTGAAATAAGTTGATGAATGCATTCATAACGAAGTTGCGATGTGGTTATGGATTTAACCATCGTATTGATGCATTGTTGAATCTTGCCTTATTCCGCACTCACTTGACGTTTATACGATTCGATGATTTGTGCATCCAGTTGCATGAAATAGACGTAGTCGGTACGTGGTGGGTTGTTAAGTCCAACTTGCCTTCCTATGGTGATGAGTTGACCGCGGTGGTATGTTGCGTGGTTACATACGTGGTGTATTATGTCATCGATGCGCATTTCTCCGTCACCAACTCGACGTGTTCCGTTGGGGTCATTGGATAGCAGTGAGAGTCCGTATTTGGCTAAGGCTCTTGACGTGGTTTGCCAACCGTTTAGCACATCGTCTTTGGTTGAAACCTGGGGTATTGATTCCCAAGGTTTGTCTTTTAAGCGCGTGAGCCATCCGTATTCTGCATTCCATAAATGACGTGTGGTTTCGTTTAAACTGGAAAAACTTGATGGGCGTTTTTCCTCCCAAGTCGTTTCATCAGCGCTGTGTAGCCACTGAATCAGCTGATCGTTGGCCCAAATGGTGTACATTAGGTATTGTTCCATGCTTCGGTTAGTTTGTGCAGATACAGATATGCTTGCCAAAAGAAAATAAACAACGATTTTCATATGATACCCAGTTCGTCTTAGGTGTTAATAGTCAATACAACTTTTGGATAGTTACTATGGTTCACGTCCTCTTGTAAATAAAAAAAGCCACCACACAGAATAAATTTGGGGCGGCTTTTTTTGATTGAAGGATGTTGCTACTGAATAAGGGTAAACGACCCGGATATTTCTTGGGGGAGGTCTCCTTCGGTTTGGTAACGTACAACGTAGGTGTACACACCGGTTGGGCTCATGCGACCGTTTATTTCACCGTTCCAG
>SKIJ01000016.1 GCA_007116495.1 Cryomorphaceae bacterium
CCATTACCATTACCATTTCCGTTATCGTCGTCGTCGCTACAAGCAGCGAAAAATCCCATTCCAATTATGGCAGAAACCATAAACACTCGATTAAATACTTTTTTCATGGTGAATTTTGTTTTAGTTAATATTGTTCTTTTAACGAGTATATGTTCTGTATTGTTTAATCTTTTTGTTAAAATATTCCACAAATTCTTTTTTTAGCGTTAGCGGTACTTTACATCAGTATGTAATGCATAACTGGTCTGCTGTTTAGGGGGGGTAAGGATGAACTTATCGACATGACATCATAATAACATCACGTAAAGTATAAGTAAAACTTAAGTCACGAGTAATGCAATAGTATAAACAAGTGCACCGACCAACATAATTAAAAACGTATAAGGAAGAACGCGATGTGCTTTAAGGCCGGTTATAGCTAATAGTGGTAGTGCCCAAAATGGTTGAAGCATATTGGTCAGTTGATCACCGTACGCCATCGTCATGATTCCTTTTTGCAACGGAATATTTGCTGCATCGCAAATGGATATTATTAACGGTCCTTGAACGGCCCACTGACCTCCTCCACTCGGAACAAAAAAATTGACAAGTCCGGCACTACCCATAATTGATAGCATGATGCCATTATCACTGCCAACATTTGTGAACCACGTTGTTAGAGAGTCTATTAACCCTCCATAGCGTAGTATGCCCATGATTCCGAAGTAAAACGGAAATTGTATGATTATAGAAGCTGCACCATCCATGCCGGCACGAATGGATTTTAAAAAGTGAGATAAACTACCATAAGTTACTAAGGCAAATGATAAAAATATTGCGTTTAGCGTATTTGGGCCAAATCCTTCATTTGATGTAATACTGTTTGTAATGGTTGCAGCAGCTAAAGCCAAACCCGTTAAAAGTGCTGGTAGCCGTGTATTTTCGAAACGTTCTGCACCACTTGTTTTTCCTTGTGCATGCTGTTCACTTTTAAAAGGAGCAAGTGGTTCTTCATTACTTTGTCGCTTACGAAAAATGAGCAGGGTTAACGGCACCAGGAACAATAATAGTACGAAAAGAGTAAGATTGCTCAATGAAAGCACCGTATCTCTGAGAGGTATGTATACTGGTGCATCAGCAATACCACTTAATTCAATAAGGTGATTATTTTCCGCCGCTTTCAATGGAGCCGATCCGGATATACCTGAATGCCAAGTCATCATGCCACTGTACCCGGCAGCTCCCAGCAAGGGATAGTAAAAAGCAATGTTTCTTTTTTGAAAATCTTCTGCAATTTTACGCGCCACAATTGCGCCAACAATAAGTCCAAGGCCCCAATTCACCCAACAAAGGAGCATGCTTAACAAGCATAGGGTTACCAGGGCTTGTGATTGGTTTCTGAGCAATAAAGTTGCACGAGCAATAAGAAGGGTAATTGGTGGGCTCACGGCTACACTGTATCCAAGTATAAGAATGAGTGCCATTTGTAAGGTGAACACCATCATAGATGGATCCCAAAATCCACGTTGCCAGTGCTTGCTTAATTCAATAAGAGAATGACCGCCTATGCTTAGAGAAAGCAGTGCAGCAACAGCTGTCAACAATAAAGCCAGTCCAAATGGCCCTGGCATGAGCATTCTAAAAACCCGTTCGAATTGCTGTGAAGCAGACATGTGTTAGAACGGAAGATCGTCATCACTTCCCTCTGCGGGGCTATCTAATGGCGGCAAATTAGAAGGAGGTCCATCATTATGCTGTGGCGCGTTTCCAGTATTGGTTGGGGCTGCGGCTTGCATTGGCTCAATTCGCCATCCGTGAATGGAGTTGAAGTACTTTACTTGTCCATCGGGTGCCGTCCATTCTCTACCTCTAAGGTTAATGGAAATTTTTACATCCTGCCCAATTTGTACCGTATTGAGAAGTTCACACTTGTCTTGAATGAATTCAACAAGAATATGTTGAGGATACTGTTCTTGCGTTGTAATGACACATTCGCGCTTGCGAAATGAAGCAGTTACTTGTTTTTCGGGAAAGAGTTCTTTGATTTTTCCGGTGATTTCCATGATGGAATTAACTTTAAAAATTGGTGTTTACTTTTGAATATTATCGCAAAGAAGAACCTTCCATGCTTTTTCAATTTTGCCCTTGTCGAGCAGTTCTTTTGCGTAGTGTTGAAGGTTTTCTCGAGCCTCCAAGCCATCACTGCTGTTATTGAAGATTGCTTGCACACGTGGATGCTCCAAAACACTGCGAATCTCTGAGTCGGTTGGGAGTGCCTCTACGTTCCCAAGCATCCCCAAATCGTTGCCATTAAAGACGTATGAGTTGCGAATGCGCGGAGGAATGCTGTCTACCCCAATACCCAGTGAGCGAAGGGGTTTTTCAACTTCAAATAGTGCGTCACCAGAGGCACGAGCATACCAATTCCCACCCAGTCGAGCAACCAAATCAATTTTGTTCTGGTCAATTTTACCGTCACTATTGAGTATGTCTCGTGATATATGCATGTGCAACACTTCGCAAATGACAAGATTACCGGCACCGCCATTGTCACCTAATGCGACAATATCGTTCACTTTACATTCCATTTGCACCGGTGATTCTTTTATGCGTGGAGGTGCTACGGAGACAGACGGTTCTTCAGTAAGACCGGCTTTTACAAACTCATTTACCCCTGTTTGATATTCGGTACTTGAAAGAGAGCACTGCTGCACCAAATCGTAATTGACAATATTAATGACAACCTCTCGTGTTTCTTCACAATTTCGAAGGGTGTCTTTTGTCGTGTTGTTGCGAACGCGTCTCGCCGGCGAAAAAATTAATATGGGGGGATTGCTACTAAACACATTAAAAAAACTAAACGGACTTAAATTTGGGTTTCCATCTCCGTCTACTGTGCTTGCAAATGCAATGGGACGAGGCCCAATGGCCGCTTGAAGATATGCTTGGCGCTCCTGAGGACTCAGGTCGCTTAGTTTTAGTGATATCATTTGCTCTTGTATGTTTTGATGAATGTTGTCATTTCTTCGCGATGATTCATTTGTAGATAGCCTCCTTTTTGCTCAATTGCACGGAATGCATCCCATGCTTCGTTTGCCAAATCGCGGGTTTGATTCTCAAAAAAATAACTTCCGGATGCGGGGTCAAGTTGGGCGTTGAGATGCGCTTCATATTGAAAAATCAATTGAGCATTGCGCGCTACGCGGTAACCAAAATTATCAATTTTACCGGTTACAGCATTGTGAGGCTCGATGCACAATGCTTGTGCACCGCCAACAATCGCTCCCATGCCCTCAGCTGTATTTCGAATCATGTTGTCGTAAACATCATCGGTTGATTTATTGCGCATGCTGCTGCGTACAAAAATGAAGGGGTCAGGCGGTTGATTGTGGTCGTTTTTCTCGAGTAAGTAATGATGAAGCTGGAAGAGCGCTCTTAGCAGGATGATGTTGGTAAAGTAATGGCCAAACGTTGGAAGCGTGTACCAAATGTCTTTTGGCTCTGTTCCACTTTGCAACATGTCATGGCATTGCGCAATAGCCAAACCTAAAATCAAGGCAGGTGATAGCGTTTCATAAGGGAACAAATCAATACCAGAAAACCGGACTCCGTTTTTGCTCAATCCCGAATATGACTCTTTGCAGCAATAAAAAACCGCAGGGTGGTCTTTGAGGTACCGTTTGCTAATATGATTTTCTAATGATTTAATCGAAGCTGCTTCGTTGCAAAAAACAAAAAGTGAAATGTATTCAAGCTCAATATTCGTTAAAAGCTTATCCCAATTGATATCTTTATCTATAGATAAGTAAACACCATTGGCACCGCCAATCAATGCCTTCAGGATAGATGCATTATCTTCTTCTTCATCGTTGATGATTCCGTGTGGATGAACAATTGTCCATTCGTTTCGCTCGTAGTGTGGTAGATAGCTGCTTTCTCGCTGTGTATGTAATGGGTTGATATTTAGCGCACTTCCACTTGCCAACTCATTGAGGTTAGGCGTTCCTGTTTCTGCAATTATTCTCTCGCGCCACTCTAACTCTGATAAGGGTGCGAACTCATTAAAACTCAGATTTTTACCCATTATTATGTTTGCTGATTCGTAACGTCACAAATGTAATATACAAATGTTGAGTAGAACGATAAATACAGGTTGATGTCTCGGCATTTTTTAAATGGAAACACATACGCGCAATCACATCTCAACTGCCGTCGTATGCCACTGCTAGTTCTTTTCCAATATATCGCCAGCCTTTTCTTTCATAAATGAATAGGCAGATTCATAATCGTTATGAATTTCTCCATCAAGTATGGCCTCCTTGATGGCGTTTTTTATAAGTCCTACTTCGCGACCAGGAGGTAAGTTAAAGGCCTTCATTATCTCACTACCCGTAATTGGGGGCTGCCAATTTCTCAACTTATCTTCTTCTTCCACTTTAACCAGGCGTTCTCTAACCTCGCGAAAGTTGTTCAGGTACTTGCGCTTGCGGCGTTCGTTTTTTGTGGTTATATCGGCCTCCACAAGCAGCATTAAATCATCAATATCATCACCTGCATCAAACAAAAGTCTGCGAACAGCGGAGTCGGTTACATTCTCGTTAGTGAGTGCCGTAGGCCGGCTGCTCATGGTTACAATCTTTTGCACGTACTTACTCGTGTTGCCAAGTGGTAGTTTTAAGCTCCTAAAAATGCGGGGCACCATTTTGCCACCTACAAATTCATGTCCATGGAATGTCCATCCGATTTTTGCATCAAATTTTTTGACTACGGGTTTTCCGATATCGTGGAGTAAAGCCGCCCAGCGCAACCACAGTTTGTCTGTGTTTTTACTGATGTTGTCCACAACTTCTATGGTGTGGTAAAAGTTATCTTTGTGCAATTGCCCGTCGATTTCTTCAACGCCTTGTAATGCACTTATTTCGGGTAGAAAGTGATTGAGTAGTCCGGTTTCAAAAAGCAGAGCCAGTCCTTCAGATGGTCTTTCACAAGCCATGATTTTGTTAAATTCTGTCATAATGCGTTCAACCGATACGATTTCTAATCGGTGCGCATTTTTACGGATGGCTGCCAGTGTTTTAGGATGAATGGTGAAGTGCAGCTGAGAAGCAAATCGTATGGCGCGCATCATCCGCAATGGATCATCCGAAAAGGTTATGTCGGGATCTAATGGAGTAACGATGATTTCGTTTTCTAGGTGTTTCAGCCCGTCAAAAGGATCGATGAATGTTCCAAACCCATTGGCGTTGACTTTTACTGCGAGCGCATTGATGGTGAAGTCCCGTCGGCGTTGGTCGTCTTCTAGAGTGCCGTCTTCTACAATGGGTTTGCGGCTGTCACTGCTGTAAGATTCTTTTCGAGCGCCTACGAATTCCAACTCCACATCATTGTGGCGGAGCATGGCAGTGCCAAATCGCTTAAAAACGGTAACCTTTGGCTTTTCGGGCAATGCATTTGAAAGCGCTTCAGCCAACGCAATGCCATTGCCTACAGCAACGATGTCAATGTCATTGGGAAGGGGGCGGTTGAGCAGGTAATCGCGAACATAGCCACCTACAACGTAGGCATCTACGTTTAGTGCGTCTGCGGCTTCAGAGATGGATTGAAATATGTTGTCGGAAATGATGTCTTTACCGTCCATTGATGGATTAATTAGATTCTACCCATAAAATGGTATCATGGCTATTCAAAACGTTCGTGATAAACATCTACGAAGGGGCGTTTTTGAGTATGCCATAAACCAGTTAATGGACTTTAGTTACAGCTCGTATCATGATTTACTAACGTAAACAGCTAAGAGTAATACCATAATCAAAATCCAGTATATGAGTATGTTGATGCGTTTGATGCCAGCTTTTTGCTCGCGTATTTCTTCTCGTTCCGTCTCGTCATAGGAAACCGGAAAAAACAATGGGTACAGCATGAGTGCTTGATTGCGAAGGTCTTTGTTTGCGTTTTTTTTCCAACACTCCCAGCGATCCGTTGGTTTTTTGCGCTTTTTTTGCAAGTGAAGTAAGTCGTATTGCAATCCAACTTTAAAGGCGTACAAAACGACTAGTACGATTAAAAAAACGACAACGGCTATTGTAAAAATGGTTTCTGTCATGACGCCTGCAAAAGTACGATGCAAGAATGCATTTCCCTACTGATTTGCAGTTGTACTTTTGCACCGATGAATAGAACAGCACCTTTTACACTTACGGCTACTGATAGCAAATCTGCCGCACGCGCTGGTGTGTTGCAAACCGCTCATGGCGATATAAAAACCCCTATTTTTATGCCGGTGGGCACCTTAGGCACGGTGAAAACTGTATCGCATCGGGCGTTGGAAAACGATGTGCATGCACAAATCATTCTCGGCAACACCTATCATTTAATGCTGCGCCCCGGAATGGAAGTGATGTCATCTGCCGGGGGACTGCACCGCTTTTCCTCTTGGAATAAACCGTTGCTTACCGATAGTGGTGGATATCAGGTATATTCCTTAGCTGAAAACCGAAAAATAACCGAAGAAGGCGTTACTTTTCAGTCACACATTGACGGAAGCCGGCACATGCTCAGTCCCGAGCGCTCAATGGAAATTCAACGTCAGATAGGAGCAGACATTATAATGGCGTTTGATGAATGTCCCCCGTATCCGTGTGAGGAAAACTATGCGCGTAAAAGCATGCATCTAACCCATCGTTGGCTCGATCGCAGTGTAGCGCAATGGAAAAAAGCGCCTGAAGCATACGGCTATCCGCAAATGTTGTTTCCCATAGTGCAGGGGAGTGTTTATCGCGATTTGCGCTTGCAATCTGCCGAATACATCGCTAGGGTTGATGCTCCGGGTAATGCCATTGGCGGACTTAGTGTTGGTGAGCCTGCGGAAGACATGTACGCCATGTGTGAGTTGGTTTGTGGTATGTTGCCAAAAGATAAACCGCGTTATTTGATGGGCGTTGGTACCCCAGCTAATTTGCTTGAATGCATTGCCTTAGGAGTAGATATGTTTGACTGTGTAATGCCAACGCGTAATGGCAGAAATGGCATGCTGTTCACAAAAAATGGCATTATCAACATTCGCAATTACAAATGGCACAACGATCATAGCCCCATTGATCCGGCTGGCGACTGCTATGTCGATGCGGTGTACAGCAGGGCGTATTTACGTCATTTATTTGTCGCAAATGAGTATTTAGGTCGACACATTGCATCTTTACACAACCTGCGGTTTTATCTCTGGTTAATGGAGACGGCGCGCGAGAAAATAATTGAAGGAACATTTGCCTCTTGGAAATCGAGAATGGTTCCTGTTTTGCAATCACGTCTCTGATGCTCAAAATCACTGATTGGTACATACTTAAAAAGTTTCTTGGCACCTTTGTTTTGGTGTTGGTTCTCATCATGTCGATCGCTGTAGTGTTCGACGTGTCTGAGAAAATCGAAGATTTCGTAACTAAAGACGCTCCTTTAAAAGAGATTGTCTTTGATTATTACCTAAATTTTGTGCTGTACTTTGGAAATCTCTTCAGTGCGCTTATTGTATTTATATCCACCATACTTTTTACATCGCAAATGGCCAATCGCACTGAGATTGTTGCGATTCTAACCGGGGGGATGAGTTTCAGACGAATGCTGCTTCCTTACTTTATTGGAGCTGGGATTGTGGCTTCGGGGAGTTATGTGCTCAATCACTATTTAATTCCTCGTACAAATGATGTGCGCTTGGAGTTTGATTCTAAGTATATCCATACGTTCCAGCGCACGAGTTACCGCAACATTCACCGACAAATTTTGCCCGGAGAAATGGTGTTTATGGAATCGTTCAACATCAAGCGTGGTACAGGGTATCGCTTCACTTATGAGCGTTTTGATAATCAGGTATTACAGGTTAAGATAGCTTCAGACTTCATTCGTTACGACACGTTAAGTGGTGGCTGGAAACTCGATAATTACGTTATTCGACACATTGATGATATTGGCGTAGAGCGCCTTGAACGCGGCAAGCGTTTGGATACAACGTTTGCATTTCAGCCCGAGGATTTAGCTCCTAGTGTTTACAATATTGAAACGCTTACGACTCCTGAACTCAAAGAGCTGATTGCAGCGGAACGCCTTCGCGGTGGAGAGAGCATTACGGGTTTCCTAATCGGGTATCACAGTCGTACAAGTTGGCCGGGAGCTACGTTTGTTTTGGTGCTGGTTGCCGTATCATTGAGTTCTCGAAAGAAGAGGGGAGGGCTGGGGTTAAACATCGCTTTAGGTCTCATTGTGTGTGTGATATATATATTCTTCATGCAAATTTCGACCACATTTGCAACCAGTGGTAACCTGAGCCCGTGGTTGGCTGTTTGGTTGCCAAATATTTTATTCACCGGCTTAGCCATATATCTATACCGCATTGCTCCTAAGTGAAAAATCCGCTCTTTGGCGACTACATATCGTTGTGTTTGTTTGGGGGTTTACGGCCATTTTAGGCCGCCTAATCTCGTTAGACGCCGTTTCTTTAGTTTGGCACCGTATGCTCATTGCAGTTGCGGTGCTGTTGGTCTATTTAATGGCGCGTAAAAAATTACAACCGCTGTCGTTTCGCAATGCACTCCCTGTATTATCAGCAGGATTGGTCATTGCAGCTCACTGGATTACGTTCTTTTTAGCCATTAAAGTTGCGAATGTTTCCATTACATTGGCAATGATGTCTACAGCGGCACTGTTTGCATCCCTATTGGAGCCATTGTTTTTTCGGCGAAAAATAGATGTTTTGGAAATTGGTTTGGGTGTGATTGTCGTTGGCGGTTTGTACATGATTTTTAGAGCAGATGATACTCATTTAGTCGGTATGATGATTGCCTTGTGCTCGGCTTTTTTGTCGGCTCTTTTCAGTGTTGTAAATGGCAAACTCATTAAGCGTCATAAGCCTACTACTATAACTGCCTACGAATTATTGGGAGGTGTGATCGGTATTTCGTTGTACATGCTTACGGCTGGTAAGTTTTCTCAAGATATGTTTGCTTTGGGTAACTGTACCGAAGGAGGTTTTTGGGGTTTATTAGGTGGGTATTGCGATTTGACACTGCTGCTGCTTTTGGGAACTGTCTGCACAGCTTGGGCATTTATAGAATCGGTTGCTGTGATGAAGTACCTCTCTCCTTACACTGTAGTGTTGAGCATCAATATGGAGCCTGTATACGGAATTGTGTTGGCATTTTTGTTTTTTGGTGAAAGTGAACGAATGAATCCCCTCTTTTACGTTGGCACGCTCGTTATCTTGTCGGCGCTATTTACCGAGGCTTACGTGAAGCGAAGACGTAAACGAATTGCCGAAAACCAGTAGAAAAAACACTGTACATTGATGGTTTAATTTAACTTAGTTGATGGGGACTTTCTATTTGGGTAAGGACTTTTTACTTTTAACCCCCAAGGCTTTGAGCTGTTCGGTTTGCCTTATTAAGTTGCCTTTACCATCCGATAGTTGAGAAAATGCGCGTTTGTGCGCGGTATTTGCTTTATCTAAATGCTTTCCAATGTCGTCGAGGTTTTCTACAAACCCAACAAATTTGTCATATAATTTCGCGCCTCTTTCGGCTATCTCCATCGCATTTTGATTTTGATATTCGCGTTTCCATAGATCCTCAATCATTTTTAGTGCAGCAATGAGGTTGGTAGGTGAGATTAGTAAAATCCGTTTTTGGTATGCGTAATCCCATAGACTTTGATCGTGTTTAAGCGCCTCGAGATAGGCGGGTTCGTTAGGGACAAACATCATCACGAAATCCAAGCTTGAGGTGTGTTCTTGGTAGTTTTTATTTGATAATTGGTCGATGTGTGTGCGGATGGCACTCAGGTGATCGTTTAGATGTTTTTTCTGTTCATTGGTGTCCTCTGTTTCGGTAAATCGCGTGTAGGCATTTAGAGAGACCTTGGCGTCTATAATGACATTTCGGTTATCGGGGTAAGCAATGATTACATCCGGTTGCATGCGTTGACCGTGTTCATTCTTCATTGTCTTTCCATTTTCATCGCGAAGTGTTTGTTGCACATGGTATTCGCGCCCCTTTTCCAAACCGGAATTTTCTAAAATGTTTTCCAGTATCATTTGTCCCCAATCGCCTTGCTTTTTACTGCTTCCTTTAAGCGCACGTGTTAGGTTATTGGCTTCTTCGCTAATGCGCTGGTTGAGCAGCATGAGTTTTTCTACTTCTTTTCCCAAAGAAAACCGCTCCTTAGCTTCTGTGGAGTAAACGTCGCTAACTTTTTTTTCGAATGATTTGATGTTTTCTTGGAGGGGTTTAAGTATGTCTTGAAGTTGTTTTTCATTTTGCCTCGTAAAGCGGGAGGTCTTTTCGTCTAGAATCTTGTTGGCCAACGATTCAAATTCGAGGTGAAATTGCTTGGTTCTTTTTTCCATTTCATCTGCTTGCATGGCAAGTTTTTCATCTGCAGATTTGTTAAGGGCTCTTAAGGTTGCGATTTCACTTTCATAATAACGCATGCCCTTTTCCCACTCATCGCGTTTTTGCTTGAGTTCTCTACACTCACGCTCGATGACTTTGAAATCAATGTGCAACTGCTTTAACTCATTTGAAATATGGCTTAATTCTCGTAAAAGACGTTCGTTTTTAGATTCCTTCGATATCGTTTCTTTTTCTAATTCTTCATTTAGGCGTTTGCAGTCATTGATTGTTTTTACAAGCACATCACGCTTGCCTTTTCCCATTATGTATGCGAAAAGGAAACCAAAAGTCATGGCGCCAATCACGAGTACTAAATGCGTTGTGGTCATGATTTATTTTTAAGTGTTTGTAAATGAGTGATGTTTTGCGCATTGTTATCATTGTGCGCAAATGAAATTCTGTTTTACGCATACAAAAATAAGTTTTAGATTTGCCACATACTATCATCACAAACGATTATTATGAACAAACAGGTTGCATTAGGAATCAAAATTGGTTTAGTCATACTCAATGCTGTATTGTTGTATGTTCTTTATGATTCCATCAATAAACCCATTCGTTTTAAGGAGTTGCGCAATGATCGTCATGAAGTTGTTAAAAATAGACTCATGGAAATTCGCGAACTTCAAGTAGCCTACAAAAATGAAACGGGTGAATATGCCGATGACTTTGATCAACTGTTTGCTTTTGCAGATACTGGTCTTATAAAAATTGAAGAGCGCAAAGATTCATCATTTATTTATTTCGATGAGGTCTATCAAACGGATTTGGAGCGCGATACCATTATTGTTCGCGTAATCGATGAAGTTCCCGTTATTGA
The DNA here is from genome assembly GCA_007116495.1 of Cryomorphaceae bacterium. Taxonomy (GTDB): domain Bacteria; phylum Bacteroidota; class Bacteroidia; order Flavobacteriales; family Schleiferiaceae; genus CSBr16-58. The sequence goes on from SKIJ01000016.1 coordinate 11,233, forward strand.
ACATTTGTTTGGTGAGGGTTTTGACTTAGAGAAACTCCGATTTGTTCCTTACACAAAGCGCCAAGTCGAATTTGAAATGCAGAGCAGTTTTGTTTATCGTGCAGACTCCCGGTTGCCAACAGTTGAAATAGTAGCCTACGATACAGACATCCTCGCTGATTTGGAAGATGAGTATAGTATATTTTTTGATTACGACTTTCGACTCCAAATTGGCAATATTGCCGAACCTAATATTAGTGGTAATTGGTAAAGCCTATGGCGCATAGTGCCCTCATCCAAGATTTTTTCATCCCGGTTACAGACGATGCTCTGTCCGGGATGACTTTTTTTACAATCTTGTTGAAGGGGTATGAGGAGGGAATTACCGCAATTGTCCTAAAAGACGAAAAGGTTATAAATTACGGAAATTGGTCTTTTGATGATGCGCTTACGTTTTTAGAAAAAGAAGCTGCACTAAGAGACCTATATCCAGACTTGTTTGATGCAGCTTCAGTCATTCAACGTTTATGGGGCGGTAGACGTTATGCAATAGTTGATGAAGCGTATGTTCCCAAGCAGGCCAATGCTGTATTGGAAAAAGTGACTGGTAAACGTGGATCTGAAGCGCACATTACATCTGTGCCTTTGTTTGAATCTTATCACGCCTTGGTCAATGTTCCTGCTGATTGCCCATGGGTTTTCGGCAACACTTTTTTTTCTCATCTAAAGCAAAAATGCAACCGTCACCCAACAGCTTTTTTATTTGCAGATGGCCCCTTCGCAACGATTCATGTGTATGATGGTGTACGTTGGGTTCTCAGTGTTCCCTATACCGCTCAACAAGTAGAAGATGCGTGCTATTTTGTGCTGTATGCGTTAGAGGAGCTCGAGATGGTTGCTAGTAAAACCAATTTATTTTATGCCGGTATTGGCTTTGACGAGCACGGCGTTAAAGAGGTTTTAGAACGCTTTATGGCAAGTGTTCATTCATTGCCTATTGAGAAATGGAGCATCAATCATCAACTACAACAGCATGCTGTTGCGTTAGAATCTTACGTTTATTATGCGAATCATTAGTGGATCTATGCGCGGGAAACAGATCCGTGCCCCTCGTGACTTGCCGGTTCGGCCAACCACCGATATGGCAAAAGAAGGTCTTTTCAATATACTCAACAACCGATTCTTTTTCGACGATGTTAAACTACTTGATTTATTTAGTGGTATTGGAAGCATTACTCTGGAAATGTTGTCGCGGGGTTGCCAACAGATAACAGCAGTTGATAATCATCGCGGTTGTGTTTTGTTTTTGCAAAAGGTGTTGGATGACATCAATGCAGATGGTATTGAGGTGGTAAAAGCAGATGCCTTGGCATATTTGCGAAGCGCGTACGCGACTTACGATATCGTTTTTGCTGATCCGCCCTATGAGTTTCCTGATTATGACGAAATCATTCATTTAGTATTTGACCGTGAATTGCTTAAAACTGATGGCGTTTTGATACTGGAACACGATCGCCGCAGAGATTTCAGTCAACATCCAATGTTTAACGAACAGCGCAACTACGGAGGCGTTTCGTTTTCATTCTTTTCAGAAAAAACCATTGATGTCATTGCGTAATCGCAAAACCTCTTGAATTTGCATGCAGGCTTTCAGCACATACTCAAAAAAACAAGTAGCTACAGGAATTACTCAGCGGGAGCTGTATGGTATCATTAGTATGCTTCCCGATAATGATTATCGTTCAATATTGTTGGGTAAGGATGATATGCTCGGTCGTTACGATGCGTTAGTCGCTTGGGGCGCGAACGAGGTTTCCAATTCCTTTGGTTCACTTAGCGAAGGGCTTTGGTGGTTTGGTCATATTCCTTACGATGCCCACGAGGAATGGTCGGGTGTTTCATCGCAGCACACCCCCTTTATCGGATTTCCAAAATGCACTTTTTTTTCGCCAAGATTTGTTCTAGCCATTCAAAACGGCTGCGCAACGCTACATTACCTAGAGGGCGATCAGCAGGAAGCCGATAGATGGTGGGCCTCACTGACTTTGAAAAAAACACGTCACGGTCCTGACTCCAAGATGGTTATCATCCCAAAGATGTCACGCAAACATTATTTGGATGCAGTTTCTTCACTGAAAGTTCATTTAAAACGTGGTGATATTTATGAAGTTAACTATTGTCAGTTTTTCAATGGCGAGGCTAGCCTCCATCCGCTGCGTGATTTCACCCATTGGATGAGTCGAACCAGTGCGCCTTTTTCGGCACTATATCAATGTAATCGGCATTATCTTTTTTCCGCTTCACCTGAGCGCTTCATTTGCAAGCGAAACAATCGATTGTACGCCCAACCAATTAAGGGAACCGCTCCACGCCATTCGAATCCAGAAATGGACGATGCGCAAAAAAAAGCATTGAAAAATAGTGAGAAAGAAAGAGCGGAAAATGTGATGATTGTTGATTTAATGCGCAATGATTTGTCAAGAATTGCCCAACGTGATTCGGTCGTTGTTGAGGAGCTTTTTGGGATATATTCGTTTTCCCAAGTTCATCAAATGATTTCGACCATTTCCGCGTCCGTATTGCCTGGTGTTGGGTTTTCAGACATCATCCAATCCACGTTTCCCATGGGCTCTATGACGGGGGCGCCCAAGCATAGCGCAATGATGTTAATCGATCAACACGAAACGCAGCGAAGAGAGCTTTTCTCCGGGTCTGTTGGCTATATTGAGCCAAATGGTGATTTTGATTTTAACGTGGTGATTCGGTCTCTTCAGTACAACGATGAACTTGGAATAGCAACCGCAGGAGCGGGAAGTGCCATTACATACCTTTCCGATTCGGAAATGGAGTACGAAGAGTGTTTATGGAAATTGTCCACCATTAAAAAAATTACATCGCCATGAATCGAAAGACGATTGTGGCAGCTTTTCAGCGCGCAGGCGTACAGCCTGATGATGCTTTGTTGATTGCTTGCAGTGGTGGTCTTGACAGTGTTGTTTTAGCTTACATTGCGAAAGAAATGCACTACCGCTTAGCTTTGGCGCACGTAAACCATCATACAAGAAAGGACGCTTCGCAAAAGGATGAGCGTTTTGTTGCCAGCCTTGCTCATTCGCTAGGTGTGCCTTTTTTTCGTGCTGATTTTTACTTTGATGCCAAAGGAAATTTTCAACAAAAGGCGAGAGATTTTCGGTACAAGTGGTTTGATGCGATTTCCAAAAAACACGGATATCATTGGATTTGTACCGCCCACCATTTAGATGACCAACGCGAAACTGTGATGCAAAAAATGCTGCGAGGAGCAGGTGTTCAATCGTTAGGGGGAATCCGTGAGAAACGCGGTAATCGCTTGAGACCCCTGCTTGCAGTATCCAAAGGAGAGCTCCGTAAATATGCCCTTGAGAATGCTATAATATGGCGGGAAGATGCATCCAACGATACAATCCATTATGAGCGAAATTACGTTCGTCACATCCTCCTTCCTCACGCATCATCTATGCATTCACGAGGTTTAAAAGGGTTTGATGTAACAATGGCTCATTTTGCTGATCAATCCTTACGCTTAGATCAATTGCTGCAGTGGTGGCGAGGAAAAATAATGCGCGAACTACCGGGAATGCTCGAAGTTGATCTCGATGCTTTGCCGCCGGGAGAACACAGAGCTAAATGGCTCGCCGATGTGCTTTTGCCTTGGGGGCAGTTCAATACAAAAATGATTCTTGAAAAGGCCGAAGTTGGAGCGTCGGCGCAAACCATTCAAGGTAAACACACATTAGCAACCTCGTTGGCACGTGTGTTTTTGACACAAGCTCAATTACCTGATATTAAGTTTTTTTCATGGTCGAATAAAGGAGTTCGTCTAAATGGGCACCAGCGTTTTGACGTTAAGGTTAATGGCACACAACAAAATGAATTGGACTCCATGCGCATTCCATCTTCCTTTCTGGCTGAAGCTATTATTCGTCAGCCTCAACATGGAGATCGACTCAAAATGCACACGGGCATTACAAAGAAGCTATCGGATTTTCTTCTGGAAAAGCGCATTCCTCAGCCGCTGCGCACACGAATGATTTGGTTGTTTTGCTTTAACGGCGAAATACTTTGGATTCCCGATTTGTATTCTCACCCGGATTGTGGAAAACATGCAAAAGAAACGTGTAATATTGCGTTTTACAGCCCGTTGTTTTAAACGAAAGTCATACTTTTGACCTTCCAAATTTTTTGATATGCGTCGATACATCTTTTTGTTTGTTGCTCTTGTTTCATTTTTCCAGATTCACTCTCAGTTGTTAGACCCTGTGAGTTGGACGTTTTCGGTAAAAACCATATCAAACGAACGCGTTGATATTATTGCTAATGCGACCATAGAGAAAACTTGGCATCTCTACAGCGCTGAGGTTCCAGATGATGATATGGGGCCCATTCCCACAACCTTTTATACCGACAGTTCGGAAACATCGTTTGTATATGTAGGCAGTGTAAAGGAGTCTCCCAAGCCCATTTCTGAGTTTGATCCCAACTTTCAAATGGATGTCAAGTATCATTCTGATAAGGCAACATTTACCATTCCGATTAAAGTCACATCCGCTGATGATTTTGATTTTGAGGGATACGTTTATTACATGGTTTGCGATGATGAAAAGTGCCTTCCACCAAAAGAAGTTGAGTTTTCTTTAAGCATTCCTGGAAACCCTGATGCAGCCGCAAACGTTGAAGAAGTGCCGGCCATCGACTACACTGACGTCGATCAAGCTGAAGATGATTTAACTGAGGATAATGGTTCTGATGAACAAACCGCTACTGAGGATATCGACGACGCAGTAGCTGATTCACCAGTTTCTGTAAAACCGGAAAAAAAAGGAAATGAGGGGGAAACGAGTCTTTTAGCGTTGTTTATATTTTCTTTCTTGGGAGGGTTTGCAGCACTTTTAACCCCATGTGTGTTTCCAATGCTGCCCTTAACGGTAAGTTTTTTTACAAATAGAAGTCAAACACGTGCAGCCGGAATAAAAAATGCCTTAATTTATGGGTTGTCAATTATTGTTTTATACGTAACAGTTGGATATTCCATTACGGCCATTTTTGGCGTTGCAGCCATGAATGCGTTAGCGACGAATCCATGGGTGAATTTCGCCTTTTTTGTGTTGTTGGTTGTGTTTGCTATTTCCTTCTTTGGTGCATTTGAAATCACCTTGCCACAGTCTTGGGCTAATAAGGCCGATAAGGCGTCGGAGCGCGGTGGTCTCATCGGCATTTTCTTTATGGCATTTACGCTTGCTTTGGTGAGCTTTTCGTGCACGGGCCCCATCATAGGGACACTCTTATTTGAAGCGTTTGGAGGCGGTGTAATTGGTCCTGTAATAGGAATGCTTGGGTTTAGTCTAGCACTGGCCATCCCTTTCGCGCTATTTGCTGCGTTTCCGGGGTGGCTAAACAGTTTGCCAAAATCCGGTGGATGGTTGAACTCGGTAAAGGTTGTGCTCGGATTCCTTGAGTTGGGGTTGGCGATGAAATTCCTCTCAATGTCTGATTTGATTTGGCAGCTCGGTTTTCTCAAGCGTGAGTTGTTCTTAATCATTTGGATTACCATAGGCATAATGCTCGTTCTATATTTGTTGGGGGTATATCAGATGCCTCACGACACTAAAACCGAAAAATTATCCGTGACTCGTATGTTCTTTGTTATGATATTTTTGGGATTCACAGTATATCTAATTCCTGGCCTAGGAGGAGCGCCTCTTAGCGCCATCAGTGGAATTACACCGCCAATGTGGTATAGCAGTATGCCCAGCGCAAAACCAACAGTTGCTTACAGTGGGGGAGAACAAGAAATGATACCCGAAGGTGCCGATCCCGATCACTGCCCTTTGGGTTTAAATTGTTTTCACGACTTTGAAGAAGGCTTGCGTTATGCGAAAAAGGTGGATAAACCGGTCTTCATTGACTTCACCGGTTGGGGTTGTGTAAACTGTAGAAAAATGGAGGAAAATGTATGGAACGACCCTCGTATTGAAAAGCTTTTGCGCAATGAGGTTGTTGTTATTTCCCTCTATGTAGACGAACGGACAAAACTACCGAAAGAGGAGGTGAGATACAGCGACGTGCTCGGGCAAAAAATTCGAAACGTTGGCAATAAATGGGCGGAGTTTCAGGCCATCCATTACGAGACAAACTCTCAGCCGTTCTATGTTTTTGTCAATCATGAAAGCATGAAGCCATTAGTGGAGCCTGAAGCATATAATACCAATGTAAACGAATATTATAACTGGTTAAAATCAGGTGTTGATGCCTATAATCGTCAAAAGTAGATTTAACAGAGTGCGATTATCCGGCTATGGTGCATACCAATTCGGTTAATGTATCGTCTGCCATATTTCCGCCAATTCCTTTAGATATACGGTCGTATTTGCGCAGTATGCTCATTGTTCGTAGTGTTTCCGCATAGCTATACTTCCTCGATGCAGCGACATATTCTGCGGCAAACATAGGCGGTAAGCGAAGAGCACTGGCAGCTTCGCGTTCAGATTTTATTTTTTGCGCGTGAATCAGTAAAACCTTTGTGAATGCCATGTACATTGTACTAACAAGGGCAATAAGCGGGAATTTTTTAGGATTAGCCTCAAAGCCTTTCGCAATGGTGGCGCACTTTGCTAAATCTCGGTTGAGTAAGGCACTGTTGAGTTCAAATGGGTTGTAGATTTTACTAATGCCCACGTACTCTTCAATGATATCCGCCGTGATTGTTGTGTTGGGAGGTAAAGCAGCGGCAAGTTTTTTTAGTTCGTTATTGATGCGATGCAGGTCGTTTCCGAGGTATTCGCTTAGTATGAGCTGCACTTTTTGATCAGCTGTGAAATTGAGCTCGCTCAAGCGGTAATTTATAAATGCCGGTAATTGATTGTCGTATAGAGGCTTTCCGTCTAAAACGGCAACGTCTTTTAATTTTTTTATGGTTTTAGACAGTGCTTTTCTCCCGTCCAGCTTTTTGGGGTGAACGATTACTAAAACGGTATTTGCGTTGGGCTTTTGCAAGTAGGGGATTAGATCGTCAAGGCCCTTATCAACCTTATGTGCTTCTTTAACAATAACGAGAACCCGCTCGGCCATCATCGGAAATTGATTACACGCTTCCAGAATTTTTTGAGCATTACACTCTGCCCCATACATCACAACTTGATTGAAATCGCGTTGGTCATCGCTCAAAGCATGTTTCTCAATCTGCTCTGCTAGAATGTCGCCGTAAAACGATTCTTCACCGGTAAACATATAAACGGGACAAAAGCTTTTGTGGCGTATCTCTTTGGATAATTGAACGTATGTTTGATCGGGTACGGTTGATTTCATTGCGTCAAAATGGTTGTTCTATAATTCTGCTTTAAGATTCACATGCGAAGATACGCCGCAACCGATATAAAGCATACTTTTGTACTATGGATCTCAAATTGGATTTTCCTGAACCTTATCCCAAAATAAAGAATAAACAAATTTGGGACGAATTGGGTAAGCGGTGGCTGATTTTATCTCCTGAGGAACAAGTACGACAGCATTTGATTTTGTACTTGCACCACCATTTGGGGTATCCCATGGAAACCATGGTAAGTGAAAAACGCATAAAAGTAGCACGTACTTATAAACGCTTCGATTTGTTGGTGTATAAAAAAGCGCAAGCATTTATGCTTTGTGAGTGTAAAGCGCCACACATTCCAGTTAATCAAAATGTCCTCAATCAAGCAGCACGCTACAATATGGCCTTAAATGTGCCTGTATTGCTTCTTACTAATGGTGTAGCGCATTATTCACTTCACGTAAAAGACAAACAGGTCCACTGGTTGAATGAAATACCATCCTATGAAAGTGCATTGTAACCGTTACCTTTGCAAACATTATATAAATGAGCATTTGGTTGTATATTGTATATGTTATTAAGCAAGCCAATAAAATGTCGTTTATGTGTGCGTACATCATTTGATTAGTAAGTAATTTCCCTTTCTGTAAAAAAAGTATATATGGATTCAAATCAGGGCGTTTTTGACCACTGGGCACAGAGTGTGATGCTTGAGTGGGGGTTTGATCAGTGGCTAGTTAATGCCGTTATTTTATCTGTTGATTTTTTATTGCTAATTACGGCAACTATTATCGCTGCTTGGCTGTCTAAAAAAGTGTTTTTACGCATAATCAAAGCCGTCATAGTTCGCTCTAAAAACAAGTACGACGATGTGTTACTTGAACAGCGTGTTTTCGATCAGCTGGCATATATTTTTCCCGCCATCGCAGTTCAGTATGTTGCGCCGTATGTATTTACGTATTTCCCCGAAGTAACTATTGTCGTCGATAAGCTGGCAACCTTATTCATCATTGTTGTTTTGATGATAGCAGTTCAACGTTTTTTTAAAGCGCTAGGCTCTGTTGCCGAATCGCTGAAAAAGTTTCAAGGGAAGCCGGTTAAGTCTTTTGTGCAGCTGTTTACGATCGTTGCATACATCATTGGGTTTATTTTTATTCTTTCTTTCGTCATTGGGAGAAATCCAATTAGTATTTTAGGCGCTTTTGGAGCGCTAACTGCCGTATTGCTTTTGGTATTTAAAGATACAATACTCGGACTCGTCGCGTCCATTCAGGTATCTGCAAATGACATGATACGCATTGGCGACTGGGTAAGTATGGATAAGTATGGTGCCGATGGCGATGTGTTGGAAATTAATTTGGCAACAATAAAGGTTCGTAATTGGGATAAGACAATAACGACGGTGCCGACGTATGCAATCATCTCTGATAGTTTTAAAAACTGGCGAGGCATGCAATCCGTCAATGCTCGCCGCATTATGCGTTCGATAATGATAGATATCAATACGGTGACTTTTGTCGATGACGATTTATTAAAAAGACTTCACGAAATTCACTATATAAGTGAGTATCTAGAGAAAAGAGAGAGTGAAATTCGTGCCTATAATGCCGCTCATGACTTTAACGTTAAAATGCCCGTTAACGGCAGACGCATGACAAACATTGGTGTTTTTCGTCAATATGTTTTGAGTTATCTGCAACGCCACCCCAAAGTACATCAAGGGGAAACCATTATGGTGCGTCAGCTTGAGCCAACTGAGCACGGCTTGCCTTTACAAGTTTATTGTTTTAGTAATGATATTGCTTGGGTAAATTACGAGCAAATTCAATCCGATATTTTTGATCATCTACTTGCTGCCATACCACATTTTGATCTTCGCGTTTTTCAAGATCCATCTGGCCGAGATTTTCGCGGAGCCTTTGTAAAAACCACCAATGAATAATCTAAGAGAGGTGATAACAGACCTTACCCCGGGAGGAAAGCTTGTTTATCTTCTTTTGGCGTGTATGCTCTCGTGGTTGATTGCTACGTTATTCGTTTTCTCTACTGTGCCGGTGTTTTTTGGCTATTCGTTCAGTCAGATACCTAACTTAATCACAGACGCATCAAGTGCATCAAGTCGCTATGTGATGATGTACCTACAAGGTGGTAGTAGCTTGGGTCTATTTGTAGGTGGGGCAATCATTTACGGTTATTTTGCTGAAACGTATCAATCTGTTTGGTACAATTGGTCATCTCAAGATCCAACGTTTTCAACTTGGGGTACTTTCTTAGGAATCATCGTTTTACTTGGTATGCTGCCAATGGTGAGCTTTCTCGAGCAGGTAAATCAATCCGTGCCTTTCCCTGAATTTATGTCAGGTATATCAAATGCTCTTCAGCAGAGACAGGATGTTCTAACTGAGCAACTAGAGGTTTTATTGCATATAGAGTCCGCAGCAGATTTTCTTTTGGCTACAGTTGTGCTTGCGGTTATACCAGCAGTAGGTGAAGAATGGATATTTAGAGGTAAGCTCCAAGGGTTGCTTCAACGTTTAAGTGGTTCAGCACATGGAGGTGTATGGATTACATCTTTTTTGTTTGCCATATTTCATCAGCAGTTTTTTGCTGTTTTACCCATGATGTTTCTAGCGTTATTTTTGGGCTATGTATACGCCTACACCAGATCACTTTGGACGGTTGTTGCCATACATTTTGCTAATAACTTCACCTCGTTGGTGTTTGTCTATTTAAATGGAGAAGGGATAAATTATGAGCCCGACATTCCGTCTTGGATATATTTGGCGTCGGGCTCGTTGATTACAGGTATGGTCACACTGCTTATTTTTCATTGGCGAAAACTTGGTGTCTACGGATTGCGAAAGTACTGAGTTGGCTACTTCAAAAATATTTTTCTCCTACTGTTTCTTGTTTTTACAATGTACACACCCGCTGCTACATTGGATAAATCGTACTGCATGATTCCATGACCTGTATGTTCAAAATTCTTGACAGTAGTACCGTTAATAGAAACAAGGGAAACCTCTGTTTGGTGTTCACTTTCTATAAACAGCATTCGTTCGTGCCACCAAATGCTTGAGATATCTTCGCTCATTTTTGTGACGGATGTTGGACGACTACCAATGTGAAGCACATACCTGTTTTCTACGGTATCTTCGGCGGAGTGAAATGAATAATCATTTTCTCGGAGATTATAAATCATACTCGTTTTTGTGTCTTCAAGCCATAGGCCATAAGCGCTATTGGTGTAATCATTGACCAATTCAAATGTGAAGGTATTGTTGTTGGGGCTCGAAAAGGAAAGCGGGATGGCTCTGTTGTCAATTAATGTGGGAAGGTAAAGTATTGCGTGTGCTCTATTGTTGTGCATAGCCCACACAGAGCCGAGTGATGGGTCGTTTTGGCGTTTGTGGCCGTCAAATCTTGCGTCAAATTGCTCAGTGGCGTCGGGGTGAAACCCTACAGTTACGTAATCCTTATGATTGCTTTGATTTGTCAGTGCAAACTTGAATCTAGGATGGTTTTGTTGGGTTCGCTTTAGTTTATTTTGACGATTAAACACCCTGTGATTAGGCTGTAGTTGAAGAGTAGAAGAACCATTGTTTAAAGATTGTTCTGTTCTAATCCAAAACCCCTGCATGGGTGGTAAATATCGTGTGCTATCTGTTTCGGTAACACCAATCGCAATAAAACCATTGTTGGTTGCATTGGGTACATAAATGGTTGCTTCTGTATGATCAGGTACGCTGTGATTGTACCAGTCGTAACTGATTGGATATGGGTTGGCAGATAAATTCCAGCCATCTTCTTCTCCGAAAACTGTAATGTTCTGCCCGGGTGCAAGCGGACTGTGTTTGAGTGTTATGTCAACAGGGTTGGCATCCGTTAGTGTCCCAATGGTTTTTAGTGTACCCGGAACACTGGTAGTGAACGTGCCGTTAGATGTGGATCCTGCAAATACTAAATATCCACGACCTGGATTCATGATTTCACTGTTGGAACTTGGTATATCGTATTGTCCATTGTTTTCGTCCCAATAAAAAACTGGACTTGTTTGAAAGGTTGATGTGTTGAAATGCGCGCTGCTGTCGGCCATGCTATTGAGTGGTGCGGCGCTTGGGGAGCCTAAGGTATACCATTTAGCATCGGGAGAAGATAAAAACATATGCTGTTCAAGAACGCCAATTCCACTGCAGTTTACGTGGAGCATTTGAGCGTAGGTGCTGTCGTTAGCCGGGAGTATTATTTTACCGTTGTTGATTAAATCTCCTTCTATAGCGTAAGTCCAAAATGACGCTTCACCAATGGCTGAAATAGTCAGTGATGAAGATGCATCAGTCAATAACCCGTCACCTTGAATGCTACCGGAAAATACAACATCATTTTGAATGTTCATATTCGTTGCTGTTGACAACTTACAGCTTCCATTTGGATTAACCGAGATAAGCTGTGGTGTGGTGCCGTCTACCGTAAAGGCTGCTGCCGACGTGTATGAAAAGGTTACGTCACCTTCTATATAAGCATCTCCTTCAAGAATCACAGGAAGAGTGAAGTCGTATACAGTACTTGGCCCTATGTGAAGATCGCCTTTTACGGTTAGCGGGTTGCCGCTTATGAATGTAAGTGGTTGGGGTGTGCCTAAAATTGAAAGGGACGGATACGTACGATTTGTAAACGAGGGAACACCGCTGAAGTTAGGACCGAAAATCCATTGTCCTTTTTCAAAATCAGGAAGAGCTGTATAAAGTGTATTGAGTAATCCGACGGTTGCACGGTTAACGTTATGCATATAGCTGCCGCCTTCCCGAATAACCCATTGGTTTGCTTGCCATCCTGTGCCCGATGTTGCTCCCGATTCATTGATAAAGAGCGCGTGGTTGCCAATGACAAGTCCAGTATCGCTTGCAAGAATATCTAATCCGGGAGCGTTTGTATTGCTGGAAGGTAAAATTAGTGTTATGGAATCGGTTGGGTAAAGGTAGAGGGCTCTTATGGCCACTTGATCATCGGGAAGGGAAAGCAAATAATGACCGCTAACGTATTGGTTGTTGAGCACGACCGTATCAAATACATCTGGGGTTCGATTGAGGCTCCAGTTGTCAGGGTCATTCCACATGCCTGTTACTCCAGCGCCAGTGTAAAACATTTTTCCCGATGTTGGTGTAGTAAAGGTTGTTGTTGTTGGTCCCGCCCAGTCGTTGTTGCGTTTAACAAAAAGTCCAACCGTGTAGGTAGTTGAAGGGAGAAGTCCATCAATTACGGCGTTGACCTGAGGGCCTTTGTATACCACATATTCATCGGGAACAATGGCTGTGCCTAATCCAAATGGTGCAGCTGTATAATTGCTGCCATTACCTGAGGGTGCTGCCGTAATGCTTGCATTTTCGGTGGCTACAATGAGGAATTCGTCGGCGCAATCGGATGAAGGCCACGATAAGTCAACGCGATCAAACGTGATGTTTTGGTTTAGAAATGAAGAGGGAACACTTGGGATAGTACAATTTTTACTCCATTGAAGTGTAATGTTATCGATGGCATAGGTATCTCTCGATCCGGAGCCGGTGCTTGGGGTAAGAGTCGCTACACGTACTTCAAGATTACCTGCCAAGTTGGAGGCGTCACTTCCCAATTGATAAGTGTTGACTGAATCCCCCCAGTCATTTGAGGTTGCATTGAGCGGTGTTTCGTAATGGCCAATTGTATTCCACGAACCACCGCTATCGATGCTGTACTGAATCAGCCAGGTGGTTCTGCGATTTTGCGGTGATAAGATGAGGTGATCGATGGTTAGGCTTAGGTTTTCCCGCCCTAAAGTGTTGTTGATTGTCCAGTTAAACGATGCGCCGGGATCTCCAAACCCATTTGTTTGTCTGATTCCAAGAGCTCTAAATTGACTATTGTTTTGCATTGTTGCAGAAGACGTTTCGGTGAGCCCTATGTGGGATGCTAGGTTTTTGAAGTCGCCAGTGGTGCTACTCCAAGTTTGTGCAGATGTATTAAACGGAAGTGCATTACCCAAGGTTGAATCGGTTGCGTTTTCTCTCACCGACCAGCCAATGGGAAGATTGTTTGAAATGTTGTTGAAATTAATCGTGTGCTCATTACCGGCCCATAGATGGGTAGATGACTGGCCAACCAATGATGTTACCATCATTACAAAAAGCGAAGTGTAGATTGTATTTTTCATAGCGTTCGGATTAAATGGAGTATTATTCTTACGTTATGCAAATGTAAGAAACACTTATTTAAAATGCAGTTTTTTTTTGAGTTAAAAATTATATTTAAATTGTAAGTATCTGTAATTAAATATATAAAGATTTTTATATTAACATATGCATATATTAAGAGTCTTTTTGTTTAGTTGTTTTACACTTATTGCGTATCATTGAGTTCCCGTAAAGTGGTGAACGTTTATTTCGGTTTAATTGAGACATTATATGAATGCTCGAGTTGCTAATAGTAAACGTTAACCCAATTATTTGGATAAAAAAAGAGCGTTGTAAAAAAGTAAGTTTGTAATTTGCGCCCCAAACAAACTTGATCAATATGGATTATTTAGATTTTGAAAAGCCGATTCAGGAATTGGAAGAGCAGGTTGCAAAAGCCCAGGAAATTGCAGAGGAGTCCAATGTTGATATGTCCAAAACCATTACGGAGCTAAAACGCCAAATAAAGGCAACTCGCAAAAAAATATATTCCAACCTCACATCATGGCAGCGTGTTCAAATCAGCAGGCATCCACAGCGTCCTTACACGTTGGCGTATATTGAGGCGCTTACCGGCGGTGATTTTATTGAGTTGCACGGTGATCGTCACGTTAAAGACGATAAGGCTATGGTAGGAGGTCTCGGTATGGTTGATGGTCAGAGTGTAATGTTTATAGGGCAACAAAAGGGCGTGAATACCAAAATGCGTCAATACAGAAATTTTGGTATGCCCAATCCTGAAGGTTATCGCAAGGCCTTACGGTTGATGAAGATGGCCGAGAAGTTTGATAAACCGGTGGTTACACTTATCGATACACCAGGTGCATTTCCAGGATTAGAAGCAGAGGAAAGAGGTCAAGGGGAAGCCATTGCGCGCAATCTTATGGAAATGGCAACGCTGAAAGTTCCGATTATTTGCATTGTTATAGGTGAAGGTGCCAGTGGTGGAGCCTTAGGTATAGGAGTAGGGGATAAGGTGTTGATGCTGGAAAACACATGGTATAGTGTGATTTCTCCCGAGAGTTGTTCATCTATTTTATGGCGAAACTGGGAGCACAAACAAGAGGCAGCAGAAGCACTAAAGCTTACGGCAAATGATATGCTAAAGAACAAGTTAATTGACGGCATCATCACTGAACCCTTGGGTGGAGCGCACATCGACCCAGATGCCATGTTTGCAACTGTGAAAACGGAAATTACCAAGCATCTAAAAAAACTGATGACTAAAGATCCTAAAAAGCGTATTGAAGCGCGTATCAAAAAGTTTTCTAATATGGGATCCTACGGATAGTTATTGTTTCGCAGTTTGAGTAGGCCTTAAAAGAGAACAAAACGTAAATATGAGAAATGCTGCTGTGCGATGTGCACTCAGGACAGTGTTTAGGTGATGCTCAATAAGCGCTCAACAAAATAATTTTAGCTAAACACAATCACATTTTGTGTGAATACGTTTTTACAGGATTTTGCGTTCTTAAATAAAATCAATTATGAGGTTAGTCTTATTGTCTTTTGGTTTGTGTTTGTCTTTCTTTTTGCAGGCGCAAACCAGTGGAAAGGTTGTTTTTAACGAGAAGTGGGAACGGTCATTTCGCAATTGGTCTTACACTGAAGCTCATACTTGGGAGCTTTATTTTAACGATACCATTGCGGTGTGTCATTGGATAAAGCCTGAGGAAAAGGAGTCTGCCGGTGCAGTGAAAACATTCAGCTGGATGCAAGACCTAGAAGATGTCTATGTCTCACACATACGTGAAAAACAGGTAGAGGATGCGGTTGAATTTTTTCGCAGAACCTTCTTAATCGACGGTGACTTTCCTTCCTTTAAGTGGAAAATGACGGGTAAACAAGGGTTAGTAGAGGAGTTTCCCAGCATGGAGGCTATGACCGTTAGCGGTTCTGATACGATATATGCTTGGTTTTCGCCACGCATACAAGTGCCAGTTGGTCCGAGAGAATTTAGAGGGCTTCCTGGTCTCATTCTCTTTTTAGAAACGGAAGGTGGTAATCGGTCTTTTACGCTGGAGTCTGTTGATCTCAATTACACCCCAACATCTGAAGATCTTTCATTTAAACGACCAAATAAAGGCAAAGAAATGACGTACGACGAATTCATTAAATTTCGGAATGAAAAGGCTGAAGAAATGAGAGAAATGTACGGACGTTAGTCACTGCACAAGTAAAAAAAATTGAAATAGATATTTCAATTAAAGCACATCACTTTGAAACAGCTCTTTACCTTCTTTCTCTTAGTATCCTTTCTGCAAACTTGGTCTCAGTCGATGACCGTGGAAGGTGTTATACGTGATACCTCAGGAAACCCTTTAGAGATGGTTTCCGTTGCTCTTCTCGATGTATCTGATTCGTCGCTTACCCATTTTGGAATTACCAATAACCAGGGAATTTATCGCATTGCAAATGTGTATCCGGGAAACTATATATTTCAGAGCAGCTTTATGGGGTTTACAACGGTTTATCAGCAGATATTGGTAAGTGCCGAGGGGGTTATTCCTGACGTTTCGAGGATAGTTATGGAGATGGAATCCAATGTGCTTAGTGAGATCATTATTCAAGGAGAGCGTATTCCAATTGTAATCAATAAAGACACCGTTTCGTACGATGCAGGTGCTTTTCAAGTTGGTGCTGATGAAACTGCAGAGGATTTACTTCGACGCTTACCGGGCTTAGAGGTAGATCCTGATGGTAGAGTAACAGCTCAGGGCGAGGAGGTGAAAAAAGTATTAGTTGACGGAAAAGAATTTTTCGGAGGCAATGTGCAGTTGGCCACTCAAAACCTCCCAGCCGACGCCATCAAAAAGGTCAAAGTCTACGACCGCCAGAGTGAAGATGCCATGTTTACCGGGGTCGACGACGGGGAAAGAGATAAAACCATTGATTTTGAGTTAAAAGAAGATCGCAAAAAAGGTGTATTCGGAGATGTGGAAGGATCCATAGCTTCTGATGATCGCTATCGCGTAAAAGGAGCTGCACATGCATTTAACGAAAAAACGCGTTTGTCGGTGCTTGGAAACGCCAATAATCTCAATCAGTTGGGATTTAATTACAGTGATCTTATGTCAATGGCAGGTGAGGAGCCGGGCAGAGGTAGAGGTGTATCAATTTCAAATTCAGGTGCACCACCTATGAATTGGGATGGTCCTAATACAGGTGTTTATTCATCTGTTGCATCAGGTTTAAACCTTAACTACGATCCTTCCAAAAAACAGCGATTTAACGCCAATTACTTTTTGGCTTATACGGATCATAGGCTAAAGGAAATTGTTGATCAGCAAGAGTTTAACAGGGAGCGAACAATCAACACAAATGAAGATAACAACGAGCGTAACATTAAGTTACGCCATCAGGCTTTTGTTGAATACCGCATTGATCCCGATACCAACAACCGTATTGAGATTACCGTCAATGCGAGTTTAGAGGCCAATAATCAAAGGCATCAATTTCTTACCCGACGTTCTATGTTAGAGGATGAGCTGGTCATTCAAGAAGGCTCACGTTTTGTCAATCGCTTGCGTGAAGATTTAGACATAGATGCACGTGTGAAGTATTTGAGAAAGTTTAAAAAAACAGGTAGGAATCTTCAGATTAATTCCACGGTTGCCCGATTTACGGAAGAAATTGAAGATCGCAATAAAACCGATTTTGTTTTTCCACAAGATCAAGTACGGAATTTTTTAATCGATCAGCTGAGAGAAGATTTATTTCTCAATCAATACGTCAACAATGTTGTTCGGTTTGATGAGCCCTTGGCAGAGAAGCACCGCATGTCCGTTTCATTGAGTAATACCATTCGCGAGCGCGGGCAAGTCATTAATGTTAACGATATGTTTACCGGTATGTTTGTCGATTCGCTTAGTCCTGATTTCAGTCTCGACTATATGAAGTCCTCCGCTACATTAGAGTACGTTTATACCATAAGAAAAGAAAATGACTTAAGGTTTACACTCACGGGGTCGCAATTTAGTCAAGGTGCAACCGATGAACGCCAACCCCAAAATAATATTGAAACACAAACGTGGAACTACTTTTTGCCTTCAATAAGCTGGTTTAGAAGAAGCGAAGGTTTCGGTCGAACTTATGCAGGAATTAATAGAGATGTAACTCTACCAGGTATGGATCAATGGTTGTTAACCCCGGATTTTAGAGACCCCATTTTTATTCGTGAAGGTAACAGCGCGTTGCAGCCGGAGGTAAACAACTCATTTTATGTCAATCATTACGTTTACAACACGTTTTCACAACAAAATTTTTCGTTTAACTTTAGTGGTAGCATTACGGAAGATCCCATTGTTATGGCGCAAGACATCAATGAAAACTTTGAACGCGTGGTACAACCCATCAATGCCGACAATTTACAGTATTCACTTCGTGGAGGAACCAATTATCGATTTCCCATTAAAAAGTTGCGTATTTTCTTGCGTACAGGAGCCAGTGCCAATTATTCGCAGGTAGATATTCCCATTAATGCAGAGGAGAATATTCAGGAAAACACCGGATTTACCGGTCGTATGTCTATCAATAATTTCACCAAAGGAGCTTGGGAGTATACGGTAAGAGGTAATTGGTCGATGAATTGGTCTAACTTCTCAGGAAGACCAGAGCTCAATCAGTATTTTACCAGTCAAAACTATGTAGGAACATTGTCTTATCGACCAAATAAAAAATTGATTGTCCGAACAGAAATGGACTACATGATGTACTCAGAAGAATCGTTTGCGGATGCTGTTGCTATACCGCGTTGGAATGCAAGCATCAGTTACGCTTGGACGAAAAGCGGTGATTTCATTACCCGCATCAGTGCATTTGACTTGCTCGGTAGAAACATTGGCTTACAGCGTTTTGCTAACGCTAACTTCATCCGTCAATCAGAAACAAACTTACTAACGCGATACATTATGTTTTCCGTTATGTATAAATTTAGAAAGCAGTAGACTAATGGATGTTTCACCATTCTCAGTATAGATGTGAAATTAACCCCCGTGGTTTTTTAAATGAAGAAGAGATTGTAAACATTCTCTCTTTGGCGTAAATTTTGATTAAATTGCGCTCGAATAAGCTGTAATGTTAAGACTGTCAATCCCCCTGTTCTTTTTGATGTTATCATCTTTAGCTATTGCTCAAACAGAAGTAATGGTCGTAGAGTCATCTACCGATAAGCCAGTGGAAATGGTTTCTGTTTACAGTCTTAATCCGAGGCATTTTCAAAGCACAGACATCAACGGCAAAGCGTTGATTGACGGGTTTAAAGGAGCTGAGCGTATTGAGTTTCGCATCATGGGTTACCGAACCCAAGTTTGGTCATATGAAGAATTGGAGGCTAAAAACTTTGTAGTTAGGTTAGAACCGTCTAATTTAGGATTGTCGCAAGTTGTTGTATCGGCCATACGTTGGCAGCAACAGTCAAAAGACGTTCCTGCAAAAATAACAGCTATTTCCAAAGAGGATGTAACCTTCCACAGCCCGCAAACTTCTGCTGATTTACTGAGTATTAAAGGTAACGTTTTTATTCAAAAAAGCCAACAAGGTGGCGGCAGCCCTATGATTCGTGGCTTTTCGGCAAATAGGCTGCTTTTGAGTATTGACGGTGTGCGAATGAATACGGCTATTTTTCGCAGTGGAAATATTCATAATGTCATCTCTTTGGATCCGTTTGTTCTCAACCAAACGGAAGTTTTATTTGGCCCGGGTTCTGTTATGTATGGAAGCGATGCACTTGGTGGAGTGCTCAGCTTTAGAACCGAGTCGGCTCGATTATCGTCTACAGATTCTTTGGAGGTAAAGGGAGGATACGCCGCTCGTTATTCGTCTGCGAACAATGAAATCACCAATCATCTCAACGTGAATATAGGTCTTAAGAATTGGGCATTTTTTACCGCAGTTACGTATTCAGAATTTGGGGATTTGCGCATGGGAAGCAACGGTCCATCGACGAATTACGTGCGACCTGTTTTTCAAGATAGACAGGGTCAAGCGGATGTGCTTTTAGGAAACAGAAACACATTAATTCAAAGGCCAACCGCTTACAATCAATTCAATCTTACGCAGAAGGTGCGTTACGTTAAAAATAATTGGGATGTGCAGTATGCCTTCCATCACTCTGAAACATCTGATTTGCCTCGATATGACAGGCTAACAGATTTTGTTAATGGCTTACCTAGAAGTGCAGAGTGGAATTACGGTCCACAAATTTGGCAAATGCATCACCTAGAAGTTACACATGGGAGCGAAAATTTTCTTTACGATAATTTATCGCTGCGTTCAGCTTATCAAATGTTTAAGGAGAGTAGAATTACTAGGCGGTTTGCCTCCGAAATTAGAAACGTTCGCGAAGAGCAGGTGGGGGCAATCTCCATTAACTTAGATTTGCAAAAGCAACTGGCTAATCGTCACGGTATAAGCTACGGTTTTGAATTTGTTCATAACGATGTGGTTTCCAATGGTGAGGGTCTTAATATTAATACAGGAGATCGAATAAACATAATCGATCGTTACCCGCAAGCGCAATGGCAGTCTACAGCAGCTTTTGCAAAGTATGAATACCGCTTGTCAGATCGTTGGCTTTGGGAAACTGGGTTGCGGTACAACCACTTTGTAGTAGATGTAGATTTCTCCAAGAACAGTGCATTTCTCCCGCTGCCATTTGAGCAGAGCAACTTGAATTTTGGTGCCCTGTCTGGAAGCTCGGGGTTGGTCTTCACGCCTAGGAAAGAAATGATTTTAAGGGCCAATCTGTCAACGGGATTTCGGGCACCAAATGTTGACGATATCGGGAAGGTATTTGATTCAGAGCCCGGAGCAATTGTTGTCCCAAATCCTGAATTGAGGCCAGAATACGTATATAACGCAGAAGTAGGGATGGCAACCATCTTATGGGATAGGTTAAAATTAGAGGCCAGTGCCTTTGCAACCTATCTAGATCGCGCAATGGTTCGCAGGTCGTTTGAGTTAAACGGTAGAGATACATTGTTATATGAAGGTGATGAGAGTCCTGTGTTGGCCATACAAAATGCTGCTTTTGCAACGATTTTTGGAATGCAGTTTTTTGCGGAATATCAAATTTCTGATCATTGGTCAGCGTCTACATCTCAAAACATTCAACGTGGTAGGGAAGAGACAGATGACGGACAGCTCAGCGCTATGCGCCACGCACCGCCTACTTACGGTTCGTTTCGACTGGTGTACAAAAATGGACGTTTGCGGTCTGAATTGAATTTGTTGTATTCCGACGCAGTAGTATTTGAACGCATGCCGGTTGATCAACTAAGAAATACACACATATTTGCCGAAGATAAAGCTGGAAACCCTTATGCTCCGGGGTGGTATACATTGAACGTTAGGGTTCAGTATGCTTTAAGTGAACGACTGTTGCTTACAACAGGCGTTGAGAACATTACGGATCAACGGTATCGGCCCTTTGCTAGCGGATTGGTAGCCCCCGGTATCAACGCTGTGCTTTCTATAAAAGCAATGCTTTAGTTCCTATATCTGAGCAGTGAAGCCCAGTTGGATGCCGCCAATTAAGTTTCGAGACCGCTTATAGTCCCCGTTTCGCCGTTCCAAACGCCACTCCTTAGCGTTAACATCCATTAAGCTCAACATGCTAACCATCTCAAGATTTAATGCAAACCGTTCGTTTATTTGTGTTTTAATGCCTATCAAACTAGAAAAACGAACATCGTAGCGTTTGAAAAAATCACCATCAGGTATAACTCCGCTGTTTTTCTCTACTTGGTCAACAAAAAAATCGCGATGAGGGTTGGGACTATTGTACTCCATGTAATTGAAAAAATCAACTTGTTTACCCTGAATAAAGTAAGTTGTATTTAATTGTCTTGCTGAATACACACCAAAACCACCGCCAAAATAGATTTTTGTATTACCTGTAAACCAATCAGGTGTATGTATATACTCCGCATTGAATGATGTATACTCAATGCGATTGTCGTAAAGCAGTCCGCCACCAACCCGCCGACTACCTCCAGGAGTAATTCCAAACATACCTCTTATTGTGTGAACATCATCAATGCTGTAGCCACCTATTAGTCCGTATCCGGCGTTGAAGGCAAAATCATAGTCCATGAGTCGTTGTCCCATAGCATTTTGATAAGTGGTCGTAAATGTGTAAACCCCGGTTTGAAGTCCCACAAAACCTTTAGACTGTGAAAATACAGAAAAGGATAAAGTAAATAGTAGTAGAGCAATCTTGTTTTTCATAGTTTGTGACTTTTTAATGTTGAAAATTCTTACAAGCAAATATAGTGTAAAAAGTCAATACAACACAAACTCCTTCCAAGAAAAAAATGTTTTAAATCCTAGATCTTTTATAATCTGAGTGTTATGTGTTTGTGTTAGGAAAAAATCTCCTCCCCACGCCCCCAGTGATTTGGTAAATAAAGTCGTATTTAGTTGCTTGCTGAGCATGGGTTTTTCAATAAATGCACTGATGATTTGTTCGTGTTTGTGCAAAGCGTCAATAAGTTCTAAAGAATTAGGTTTGTTTAAGATCACTTGGTTGATGGCATCAAGCTTCAATATCATTTCACTGCTGATGCGTTTATTTTTAATACGATCAATTTCTGAATAGGTTGATTGCTTTTTATTTTGATGCACAAAAAACCATTCATCGGGATTAGGCGGGGAGAAAGAAACGCTATGCCATTCAGGTTTTTGCTCAACAATTTTGTAGGCAATTTGAGATTTCGTCATTGCCACCGCAACATCGTAACCTGATCCTTTCCAACTTTTTTTAAAGAGATCTAATGCATCAATGTTAGCCCATTGAGCAATGAGAGCTATTAATGTGCTGCTACTGCCCAAGCCCCAGTTTAAAGGAAATTCTAGCATACATTCAACTTTGTATTGAAACGGTTGAAACGATGGGTTCAGGTTTCGTGCTGTACACAATAAGCGATGTAGAGCGTTTGCAATATCTTGATCGCTTGATGTAACCAGTTTTTCTTGTCCGTCCCATCGTGCTGAAAACCATTCACCATTAGGGTCCTTTGACAACCAGTACAATCCACTGTTAACAGGTGTTACCTGCATTTTTTGGCCGAATTTCGTGGGGAAAGCCAAGGCAGTAGCGCCTTGTAAAACGGCGTATTCTCCGGTTAACATAATTTTTCCGGGAGCGCAAAATTCAGTCATTTATTTTTTAGCAAATGATTCATATTGAATGCCACGCATTTCGCAGAATTTTCGAACAACAGCATTGTGAGATACAGTTTTGTCTTTAAAATACTCTACAAATGCTTGCTTCTCCTCGTCCGTTGCTTCAAGCTGGTTTAAAATGTTGAGAAGGTGCATTTTCATGTGCCCTTTTTGTATGCCAGACGTAACCAAAGCACGTAGAGCCGCAAAGTTTTGAGCTAAACCGGAAGCAGCAATAATCCCCATCAATTGCTCTGCTGATGGGTTCCCCAGCATTTTGTGGGCAAACTTTACCATCGGGTGGAGAGCAGTAAGCCCACCAACTACACCTACCGAAAGGGGGATTTCTATCCAGAAGCGAAATGTGTCGTTTTCTACAGAGCAATGTGTAAGGCTTTCATATTTGCCATTGCGGGACGCATGCGTATGGCCGGCAGCTTCTACTGCACGAAAGTCATTGCCGGTAGCAAGAACTACAGCGTCGATGCCATTAAAAATTCCTTTGTTGTGTGTGGTTGCTCTGTAGGGTTCGATTTCGGCAATACGAACGGCGCGGTAGAATTTTTCAGCAAACTCTTTGGCAGATACACCTTCTTCCTCACTAAGCTCAGAAATTGGGCATGATACCTCAGCACGCACCAAGCAGTTAGGGGTGTAATTGGAAAGAATGCGCATCACAATTTGAACTTGCTTTTCAGAGTCAGTGAAGCGATTGTCGCCGTCAATCAAGCCAGTTAAGGTTTCTGCTAAGCGTTCTAAACAACTGTTAATGAAGTTAGCTCCCATGCTGTCACAGGTTTGGAAGCGAACGTCAAGCTGGTAATAATCCTCTAAATCCTGCGTTTTGTTGACCAATCTTATATCCGTAATTCCGCCACCACGTGCACGCATGTTGGCGGTAATGTCATCTGTGCTGTTGATAAGTGTTTTTTTGTTTTCAGCGAAAAACGACTCAAGTTTTTTTGATTCACCACTAAAGATGAAATGAACATGTCCAATTTTTTCCGTTCCTAGAATCGTAGTTTTGAACCCACCTCGTTTTAGCCAAAACTGAGCAGCTTTTGCTGCTGCGGCAACAACAGAACTTTCCTCTATAGCCATGGGAATGGTATATAATGTATCGTTGATGAGGAAGTTTGGTGCAACACCCAACGGCAAGTAGTAATTGGTGATGGTGTTTTCAATAAATTCATTGTGAAGCTTTTGGATTGACTCATCCGGGTGTAGGTAGCTTTCTAATAAATCAACAATGGACTGATCTCCGTTAAAAATCTCATCGACAATCCATTCGGTTTTGCCTTTTTGGGTGAGTTTAGAAAAACCTTTGATGGGTGTGTGCATGATAAAACTATTGGTGAAACGTGCTTTTGAACGTAAATTCGCGTTCGATATTGCTATGCAAACGTACGTGTTATATTGTTATTATTTACCTTTAGTTTGTGTAACGTTTTATTTTAATTGAAGTTTATAAATATTCATGGCAAAAGAAATCAAATGCCCGTATTGTGACGAGTGGACAACACAGTCTGATGTAACATGTGATGTGTGTGGCAAGTCTCTAAAACCCGACCGTACAGAGGAAGAAGCGCGCATGCGAAATTTCAAACCTCTTGATATCCCTTTGATTCCTATTAATGATGATGATCATTGGTTTGTAAAAGGAGTTAAGATCGTGCTGCGTACAGGCCAGATGATTTTTATTGCTATAGCAAGTGCAGTTGTCTATATAGCTTCCGGGGCTGCACATTGATGATGTGATGATATGAGAAATTACTGCTTCTACAAAATTGTACCTCCTGGATTTAGTTTTTTATTGATGATTTTTGCTTTGAATCAATTAGTAGAGACAAAAGGAATCTACATACCATATATTCATTCGTACTTAGATGATTTGATAGCCGTTCCGATCATGATGGGAGGGATGCTTGTTTTTCAACAGCAAATAACCTATCGCAAACCTTCTTACACGTTTTCCAAATGGCATGTTGTTTTTATGGTGTTGTTACTATCACTTTATTTTGAATGGTACGCACCAGGAAGAAAAGATAATCATTATGCTGATGTATTTGATGTGTTAGCGTATTCTATTGGTGGTGTTGTTTTCTTTAAATGGCAAAATAAACCAGCAAAGGGTTGGGTTTATTTTAACCGGATTTTTCCATTTATAACAGTTTACCCTTATGAAAAATGATGCATACTGGATAGGCAAAGCAATACGGCTTGCTACTCAAAATATAATTAAAGGTGGGGGGCCTTTCGCATGTATAATTGTAAAGGATGGTGAAATCTTAGCTCGTGGTGTAAACAAGGTTGTGTCTATGCATGATCCTACTGCGCATGCCGAAATACAAGCCATAAGAAATGCATGCAAAAATTTAAAAAGTCATCAATTGGATGAATGTGTTATTTATGCCAGCTGTGAACCTTGCCCGATGTGTTTTGGTGCCATTTATTGGGCTAGACCCAAGCGAGTTGTATTTGCGGCAACAAAAGAACAAGCAGCTGTTGCAGGTTTTGACGATGCTATGATTTATAAAGCCATCGCCGATGGTAAAGGCAACATACCGCTTAATCATTTAGTCCTTCCTAATGCAAATGATCCATTTGACAAATGGATCATTAAACATGACAAAGATGTGTATTAAAATCATTTACAAGACAAGATTATGATTTGTACATAATATTAGCTGTGATACATGGCACTCTTCGTATATGGCTTAAAAAATTGCATCATCAAGTAAGACAATAAAAACCCACTGAAAAATCCTTCAAAGCCAATCACAAATCCCATAGTAATTACAGTCATGTCTTGTCCCCATAACCCGCGATCATTTATACTTTGTATAAAATCAGGGTTAAAATACATAAAGGCTTGTAAGAATACTACTAATGTTAGTGTAGCAATCAATA
Organism: Cryomorphaceae bacterium; assembly: GCA_007116495.1. Lineage (GTDB taxonomy): Bacteria > Bacteroidota > Bacteroidia > Flavobacteriales > Schleiferiaceae > CSBr16-58. Next base: position 36,838 of record SKIJ01000016.1, read on the forward strand.
CAGCTTGAACTCCACTCGCAATTCCTTCAAAATAAGTGTGGACACCAGGTTGTTTTTTAAATAAGTTATAATACATCCAATACATACCTCCCAAAACAATCGCTAAATTTAAAAACCTCAATTCAACAAATGTTTCCAAGTTGAACATTCGCATAAATAAAAAGTAAACTATTAGAGCTAATCCTATGATGAATCCGTATATACTATTGAATTTGATAGACATGGTTTTAATTTTAAAAATTGAACACATATAGTTAACATTGATAACTGTGTATTGTTTATACAAACGAAATAAATCCAAAGTACAATGTTTTCTCAGTCAAAATGGTTTATGATTATAGTTTTGGTGGTTTTGCGTATAGCCTGATGTCTATATCATTTTTTCAATCGTTCATGTCCTAAAAACGTTCATTTATGGTATTTTTTTATATTGAACAGCCGTCGATTTGTATTTTTGTAATGATTGATATTTACTAAATCTGAATAATTTATTGTATAGGTTTTGTTTTGAGGTTAATCGTTTTATTTATTGACGATTCGACATATAAAGCCTTGATTATTTTTTTGATTTTACAGTAGATGATCAATTTAACCAATTCATAAAGGGTTGCTTACTTGATTGGTTTGAATGGCCTTTTTATTTGATTAATAACGATTTAACTATAAACGAATACGCGTAACAAATGAAGATTAGTAAGGTATCCGAGAGCAGATTAAAGGACGTTAATTTTGATGACCTCCCATTTGGAAAGGTGTTTTCCGATCACATGCTTTGGGTCGAACACAAGGATGGTAAGTGGGGAGAACCGTCCATTGTTCCTTACGGCAACATTTCTGTGAGTCCGGCGTTACATACGCTGCACTACGGACAAGCCATTTTTGAAGGACAAAAGGCTTACCGCATGGCCGATGGTCGCGTGGGTATTTTTCGGCCGCTCGACAATTGTAAGCGATTAAACATTTCTGCTGAGCGTATGTGCATCCCCCAAATTCCCGAAGTTGTGTTCATGAAGGGGTTGGAAGAACTTATTCGCTTAGATAAGGATTGGGTGCCAAAAGACGAAAGCATCTCACTTTACCTTCGCCCATTCATGTACGGGAGCTCGGAATTTATTGCTGCACGTCCATCGGAAGAATACGTGTTCTCCATCATCACTTCTCCTTCCGGACCATATTATGCTGGAGATGTGAAAGTGTATATTGAAGAAAGCTACGTTCGTTCAGCGGCTGGAGGTACCGGATATGCCAAGGCAGCAGGTAACTACGGTGGTTCTTTTTATCCCACCAGAAAGATTCAAGAAAAGGGATATACTCAGATCATTTGGACCGATCATCGCGATCACACCTTAATCGAGGAATCGGGTACCATGAACATTGCTTTTGTTATTGACGGCGTTTTGCGTACACCTCCATTGAGCGATCGCATTCTTGCAGGTATTACGCGTGACAGCGTTCTTACCATTGCTCGTGACTGGGGGATGGAGGTTAAAGAAGCGCCGGTAACGGTAGATGAAGTCATTGACGCCATCAAGTCAAAACGACTTACCGAGGCGTTTGGAATGGGTACCGCAGCGGTGATTAGTCCCATTAGTGTGATTGGTTTCCGCGGTACGGATTACAAGATTCCGCCGCAGGGTAGCGATGGATTCGCAACGAAAGTTAAAGCAGAGCTATCAGGTATTCGCAGCGGTCGCATCCCTGATCGCCACAACTGGATGATGGTGATTTAACCGATGGATCTCGAAAGAATTTACCAGGCATTCTCCCAGAGTGGGTTGGTGTCTACCGATTCCCGAAACATACCACAAGGGGCCGTGTTTTTCGCACTCAAAGGCCCTAATTTTGACGGCAATACCTACGCCAAGGAGGCATTGACCAATGGTGCCATAGCCGCGGTGGTCGACGATTCTGCATTGGCCAATGAGGAAAACTTGATATTTGTTCCCGATGTCTTGGAGGCATTACAAGCCCTTTCGCTTATGCATCGAAAAGCAATGGGAACGACCATCATCGGTTTGACGGGCAGCAACGGAAAAACCACCTCCAAAGAGCTGATGCACGCGGTGCTGAAGCAATCGTTTGACGTCTTGGCGACGGAGGGGAACCTCAACAACCACATCGGTGTGCCGTTGACGCTTCTGCGTTTGAAGCCATCGCATCAAGTTGCTATTGTAGAAATGGGCGCCAATGGCATTGGACAAATTGAAGAGCTTGCCGCTCTAGCGCAGCCCGATTACGGATACATCACCAATTTTGGCAAAGCTCATCTCGAAGGTTTCGGCTCTGAAGAAGGTGTGGTCATCGGTAAATCAGAACTGTACCAACAATTGCACGCCACCAACGGAACCGCGATTGTGAACGCCGACGACCCCAAGCAAATAAAGCAATCTGCAGGAATCAATCGGGTTTTGTTTGGCACCCAAGGTGATGTGCAAATCACTACTGGCATTTCGGATGAGGGGTTGGTGTATGCCGATTATTACGGTATGCGTATTCAGTCGCAGCTTACCGGGGATTACAACCAAAGTAATGTGGCCGCAGCGATTGCAGTTGGTGTGATGTTTGACATGCCATTGGACAAAATCGACGCGGGGATTTCCGGCTATGTGCCAACCAACAACCGCTCGCAGTGGTGTACTGTGGGAGGTGTTCGTGTGCTTCTCGATGCCTACAATGCCAATCCTACCAGTGTAGAAGCGGCTCTAAAATCATTTGCGCAGGTACCCGGAGAAAAGTGGGTGGTATTGGGCGATATGTTGGAGTTGGGCAATTATTCCGAAGAAGAGCACCAACGCATTGCCGACTTGGCCGCTTCTTTGTCTTTCGAAAAAGTGTTGTTGGTAGGCCCACATTTTTCTAAGGCTGCATCTCCATTGGTAGAATTGTTTGAATCTACCAATGCCGTGGCCGATTACCTAAGTAATCAAAAAATAAATGAACCCCTCTCGATTTTACTCAAAGGATCGCGTGGCATGAAAATGGAAAGCTTGTTGTCATGCTTCGAAAAATAATCTCCTTCGTATTTCTTGCCGTTGTTGCGGTTTTTACGGCGAGTGCTCAGCCACAGCACCGTCTCAACTACATTGAAACGTATAAAGATATCGCCATCCAAGAGATGAATCTTTACGGTATACCTGCTAGCATCACGCTGGCTCAGGGAATTTTAGAGTCGGGTGATGGGCAGAGCAGACTGGCGACCAAGGCCAACAACCACTTTGGTATTAAATGTCACACCGACTGGAAAGGAAAAAAAATCTACCACGACGACGACGAAAAAGGTGAGTGTTTTAGAGTGTATAAAAATCCTGAAGAAAGCTACCGTGACCACTCCTTATTTTTGGTTGAAAGACCCCGTTACAGCGATTTGTTTAAGCTAGAAAGAACAGATTATAAGGGGTGGGCAAGGGGGTTGAAGTCAGCCGGGTACGCCACCAACCCAAAGTATGCCGATATGCTCATCAAACTCATCGAAGATTATCAGCTTTACCTTTACGATGCATTTTCTGCTGATAAGGAAATGATTTTCAAACATCCAAATAAAGTTCGGTACACGGTTGTAGGTGAGGGTGAAACATTAGAAGATGTTGCTGATCGCAGTCGAGTTTCGATTAGGCGAATAATTAAGTTTAATGATTTTACGTGGGAGTCCATTGTAGAGCCTGGCGACGTGATTTTTTTACAGCGTAAACGAAGCCGACCAAAAGCAAAAAAGCACGTTGTACGCAGTGGGGAATCAATGCACGATATTGCCCAAGAACACGCGATGCGCTTGCAAAAGCTGTATTATAGAAACCGCATGAAGGTTGGTGATCAACCAAAGTCTGGTGACGTTCTTAAACTTCGTTGGAGGAAAAAAAGCAACAATTGATGAGTGACGTAAATTATCTAGATGGGCAAATGTTGCTGATCGACAAGCCTTACCGTATGACCTCCTTTGGCGTTGTAAACCGCATAAGAGGAAGAATACGCGCCAAGTACGGCATCAAGAAAATAAAGGTGGGTCATGCCGGAACCCTCGATCCTTTAGCCACCGGACTCCTTATCATCCTCACCGGCAAGAAAACCAAAGAGATATCCTCTTTTACCGGACTGGACAAAACCTATGAGGCTACTTTTAAGTTGGGCGCCACAACCCCTTGTTTCGACCGCGAGATGGAGGAAGAGAACATCCAAGATGTTCCCGCATTTACTCGGGCGGATTTAGAAAAAATCGCCATGCAATTCTCCGGTGACATAGAGCAATTTCCTCCCGTCTTTTCCGCCATCAAGGTTGACGGTAAAAAGCTCTACGAAGGTGCACGAAAAGGCGACATTCAGGAAGTAAAATCTCGAAGCGTCACTGTGCACTCATTTGAGATTACCAAAGTAGAGTTGCCTTATGTTTACGCCAAAATCCGCTGCAGCAAAGGCACCTACATCCGCTCTCTAGCCAACGACTTCGGTGCCACCGCCGGTTGTGGCGCCTACCTCTACGACCTACGCCGCACCGCCATCGGGGACTTTACCATTGACCAGGTGCCGGAGGTTTATGAAGGGGTTTGGGAGAAGTGAGCTATGAGCTATGAGCGGTGAGGAGTGAGGGGTGAGCTGTGAGCTGTGAGGAAGTTTGGGTACATCAGTAACACAATATATTAATTGGTGCTGGTCTATACGTTAAGATAGGGGTTAGATTGTGTTTTGACCTTTTTTTCTCCTCACAAATAGTAACATTCGGGTAATTCCTAAAGCCTTGAAGGGGAGTGATATGTAAGTAAGGTGGTAGCTTACTCCTCACCGCTCCCAGCTCACTCTTCACCGCTCTCAAGGCAGTGTCAAACCATACAATCTCGCCGGTAGATTGTGTTTCTTGGTTTTTTCTGAACTCAAATACAGTTCATTGTGACTTTTAAAGACCAAGGCTTCTAACTGTCCAATGGAGGCGTAGCTACCTAAGCCAATGCGCATTTTCTCGCCGGAGAAGAAGTTATCGCCCTCAAAATCGCTAAGTACCCAAAGGAAAACGTCGTCAGATTTGTTGTAGCCACAGAGAACCACCACGCGACCGTCATCTCTAATATCGGCACCCGTGATTCGTCCACCGGCAGGAAATGAGGCTAGTAATTCTGCGGCGTACTCATCTTCACTTGGCTCGGCAGGGATTTTATAAAGATTGGTTCGGCTATCGGCGCGGTGCTTTGTAAATAGGTAGAGGTAATTGTTTCGGTAAATCAATGCCTCACAGTCAAAGTTGTGGTCATCGAGGAAGAATATGGTTTGTTCGGGGTACCGCAAGCGAATAATGCCGTCGTGCTGTACTTGGCGGTCGCCGCTGCCTTCGAGGTCCGACTTCTTTATACGATAGATTTTTAAATCCTTACGGTTACCATCGTTATTCCCCATGTCACCTACAAACAAGTGGGTTTCACTGCGAGCCAAGTCTTCCCAATCTTCATTGATTCCGTTTGTGAGCTCAATTTTAGCCGTAACATCGCCGGTTTCGGGATTAATGGTATATATATGATTGCTGTGACCGCGGTCGTTATGCGTAAAAAGCTCCCCATTCATTAGCTCAAGTCCTGAAGTTTCCTTTACTTTTTTGGGGAGATCTGTCAGTATAGTTGGAGTGATGCTTTTTTCTACATACAAGCAGGCCTCATCTGTTTTTGCTCGAGAGGAATAGTTCGTTGCGTTGGGGTCATCGCAGTTTCTATCGCCTGAACTACAGGCAGTAAGTAGAACTAAAAAGACAATGAGTTGCTTGCCGGCATATTTGTGTAAATGAGATTTCATAAGGCTGTTTTTAACGATTAAGGCGTCTTGTTAATGGTTTGGTTTGTTCAGTTTAACCCTAAATTGCTTGCCATCAACACGTATATCTGCAACGTAAATCCCCGGTGACCATTGTGTGGTATTAATGGTTTTTTGTGTGGTAATGATTTCTTCGCTGTGTATGGGGCGTCCCGATGCATCAATTATTGTTACTTCAACGTCGTGGTTTGTAGTTTCAATGTAAAGGTAGTCTGAAAAGGGGTTGGGGTAGATGTTTACGAAGTCTTTGGTAATATTGTAAGAGGGTACGGTTGTAAGGTAGTGTTGGGTTAAAGGACTCAGATTTAGTCGGTGCAACTGCTGATCCACGTTGATGTTGGCAACCGACTGTGAAAAGGCTTCATTCGAAATAAAAACATCCTTACCATTGGTTGTGGTAATGGCTTCAACTTGATGAAATGGTAGGTTTAGGCCAATTTTTCTTTTGTTGCCACCAAAGAAATCGTCTGATTGATAATCGTAAAGAAGATAGATGAATGGCTGAAGGATAATGGAATACCCACAAAGAGCAATAAATCGCTCATCTTCTAAAAATGTAGCACCCGTAATCATACCCTGTACGTTTAAACTGTCTTTAAACCGCGCCACATACGTTCCCGGTATTTTGGGTAAGGTATAAATGCTTGACGATTGCCGGTTCCATTCTTTGGTAAAGAGATAGATGCTGTCGCGAGAAACAATCATAGCTTCGCAGTCAAAGTCGGTATTATTGGGGCCACTTGGTACCGGATTTGGCTGTAGTTCATAAGAAAACCACATGGTGTCGATGATGGGCTCTTTGATGAGAAAGCTTTGTTTCTCAATGCGTAAAATGTGCAAATCAGTTCGGTTTCCATTGGCGTTATTTCCAAAATCACCCACGTAAATATGGGTGCTGTCTTGGGCAATTTCTTCCCAGTCGGTATTGCTGGTTCCTGGCAGTGGGTAGGGGTCTATCACTCCTAAATCGTTGGTGTCGAGCCGGTAGATGTTGGTATCGCGATGGTCATTGTGCGTCCACATGTACTGATTAAAGGTGATGAGTCCCGAGGTTTCGTCCATTACAGAGGGAAGTAGCCACGAGTGCTCTGTACTAATAGAGGTTTGAGTGTACACGCAGCTGCCATCGTTCACGGTAGCTTGTGGATTGTAATTAGATGCTAAGGGATCTGTGCATCCGTGCACTTGTGCATATGCGGTTTGCTGTATAGCGAAAAGAATATTTAAGATTACAAGTGTACGTATCACAATAGTTGTGGTGTTACTTTACGGTTTTTATTTGTGTACGTTGCACAGTTGCAACCAATGCGATATTCAATCCTTCTAATTCGATGCGTGCTTTCTTTTTGTTAACGGAGAGAACTTTTCCTGTTTTGGTGTGGAACGGGCCTCCGTCAACTTTCACTGTCATGCCTGGCTTGAGGTGCTCAACTTCAATCTTGTCTTCGTGGTGGTGTTCGAGGAAGTTTTGCAAAGCTATCATTTCCTCATCTCGAATAACTGCTGGTTTTCTCAACCAGTAAACAAAATTTACGACGCCGGGAACATCCAATACTTTATGCCTTTCCTGTTCGCGACACCGAACAAAAACGTAGGAGGGAATAACCACCATTTCAACCCATTTTTTTCGATCAGACCACTGACGTAGCTGTTTTTGAACCGGGCAGTAAGAAGTGATGCCTCGTTTCTCCATTAAATCGGCGGTTTTCTTTTCGTTTCGCGGTTTGGTGTATACGACGTACCAATTCATAAGTTGTGTTTTTCGTGTGGTATTCACATGTGTTGTAAATCACAAAAAAATACCAATTACAAAGATACATATACGGGAAACCTTCACCTAAGAAATTAAGCTGAAAATTATTCGCAACTCATAAGCTAGTGCGGTTTTGTTTTGCTCGGCTAATTATTGACATATAGTGTTAAACCATCATAAGCCAGAGTCATGCCTTGGGGTAATTGAACTGATTCGTGGCGCCCAAGGTGGTGACTTATGTGAGTAAAATACGTTTTTTTGGCACCAATATCTTTTGCCAATTGAATAGCTTCGCTAAGAGTAAGATGAGAATGATGGGGCTTGTGGCGGAGTGCATTTAGTATCAGAACATCCAAGTTTTTGAGTTTTTGTTTTTCGCTCTCCGGAAGCGTGTGAACATCTGTAAGATAAGCAATGTCACTAATTCTAAACCCCAATACGGGCAGGCTGCCGTGCCATGCTCGAATGGGGGTTATTTTAGTTTGGTTTACAAAAAAAGGCGATTCGTTAATTGTGGTCAACGCAAAGGACGGAGCGCCAGGATACTTTTTTTCGGCAAACGCGTAGGAAAACTGCTGGCGAAGTCGTTCCTGAACATTAGCTTCTGCATAAACAGGAAACGCTGATTTATTTTGGTGAATCAATGGTCGTAAATCGTCCATGCCGGCTGTGTGATCTTGGTGGGCATGGGTCATCAACACTGATGTGGGCATTGGAAGGGGCGTGCGTAATAACTGTGAGCGTAAGTCTGGACCGGCATCAATTAAGATGGATTGTTTGTCCACCGATATGAGCACACTGCTTCGCAAGCGTTTGTCGCGTGCATCTTTACTTTTGCATACGTCACAGCAGCAGTTTATTACCGGAACACCTTGCGACGTTCCTGTTCCTAAAAAATTTAATACCAACGCCATACAAAACTGTTGTCGTAGTGGTTGTGTTGTGTTTTACCTCCTTTGCACTAATCTATTTTGAGAAGCCAAATGTAAGGTTAAAACCCAGAATTCCTTGTAAGGTTGATGATTGACTCATTACCTTTGTTTCGATATTTAAATACAAGAAACACATGGATCGCTACATCCTTACCACTCAGCAAAAAGCATTAAAAATAAACCTAGATCGTTCCATTTACGGAACGTTTTCAGAAATTGGTGCCGGCCAGGAAGTTGTTCGTCATTTTTTTCGAGCTGGCGCTGCTTCAGGCACAGTAGCAAAAGCCATGTCGGCATACGATAAGGATTTTTCGGATGCTATTTACGGTACGGAAGACGATGGGCGATACGTAACTGAACCGAGATTGCGCAAAATGCTATCGCAAGAGTATCGCTTAATGGTAGAGCGTATTGCCGAGGATAAAATGCCTAATACGTGCTTTTTTGCGTTTTCTAATACGGTAGCAACCATCGATTTTACTAAGCGCTACAAAGGTCATGGATGGATGGGGTGTAAATTTCAATTAGCACCCGACCGTGAGCCTAATGAAGTCATCATCCATATGAGGATGAAAGAAAATGAATCGACCTTGCAGCAGGAAACCATTGGTATTATGGGGGTTAATCTCATTTATGCCTGTTACCATATTCACAGCGACCCCAACGAAATGCTGCGCGCGCTTTACGACAACATTTCCATCGATAAAGTAGAAATCGATATGGTTCATATGTCAGGTCTTGATTTTAAACACGTTGATAACCGATTACTGAGTTTGCAATTGGTTAAAAACGGGTTCACCAATGCGGTAATTTTTGGGCCGCAAGGAAACAACCTCCTGCCCGCTGGTTTGCTCTATAAAAAGCACATCCTTACCATTCGCGGAAGTTTTAGGCCGGTTACTCGTGTAAATATGGACATGATACAAAGCGGTTACAAGCTCTTCCTAGATGATCCTCGTGTCAATAAAGATAATGTTGAGGTTTTATTTGAAATCACACTCAATAACCTTAAGGCCGAAGGAGAAATTGATGAACAAGATTTTGTAGATAGAGCGGAAATTTTGTGTTCTTTAGGACAAAAGGTATTGATATCTAACTTTCCACAGTATTATAAACTAGTTCATTACTTTGACGAATTTACCCGTGCCCGGATGGGGCTTATCATGGGGCTGAGTAACTTAGAAGATGTGTTTGACGAAAAGTACTATCGATCATTACCGGGAGGTATTCTCGAAGCTATGGGAGTGATGTTCTCCAGGGATTTAAAAGTATATGTATATCCTGTAAAAAATCAAGAAACTAATCAAGTTGATGATATTCAAACGTTAAACGTTCATCCTCGATTACGTCCGTTGTTTGAGTATATGACTTACAACGGGAGGATTAAAGACATTAAAAATTACGACCCCGATATACTCGATATTTTCAGTCGTGAAGTGCTCCGTAAGATTCGCGAAGAGGAAAGTGGCTGGGAAGAATGTTTGCCCGAATACGTCGATGAAATCATAAAACAAAAGCAGTTGTTCGGGTATAAAAAAGAAAATGTAGAACAGTAGTGTTAATCGTTTTGTTGCTTTGATCGTCGGCAACGCTCACTGCAATAGATCACATTTTCCCAATCACGTGCCCATTTTTTGCGCCAGCTAAAAGGTCGTTTGCAAATCGGACATTTTTTTTCCGGTAGGCCTTTTTTGGATGTTGGTTTTACCATAACCTAAAAACGGTTCATCAACAATAATTGTTTTTTTTTGCGCTTATCGCGTTGTTTCTTTGTTCTTTTAAATAATGCGAGCAGCAATTAATTATGGAAGACAAAACCATTAATGCCTCCGGATACTTGATGAGCCTCAAACATCCTATGGTTATGGGAATCATCAATGTTACCCCAGATTCGTTTTACGCCGGAAGCAGAGTGTCATCAGCCGATGAGGTGGTTGATAAAGCGGATGCCATGCTTCGTGAAGGTGCTGATATGCTCGACTTAGGCGCACAATCTACAAGGCCGGGAGCTCAAATTATCAGTGAAAAAGATGAGTGGGAACGGTTATCTAATGTTCTTCCAAGGTTAATTAAAGCGTTTCCTCAAGCAGTTATCTCTATAGATACCTTTTATGCATCCGTTGCTCGTAAGGCGGTTGAATGCGGAGTGTCCATCGTGAATGATGTAAGCGGTGGCCGTATGGATGAAAAAATGTTTTCAACAGTTGCCGAACTGCGGGTTCCTTACATTTTGATGCACTCGCGTGGAAATGCTCAAACCATGCAAGCCCTCACCAATTATGATGACGTGGTTGAAGATGTTCTCCGTTTTTTCCATCAAAAGATAGATGCACTGCGTAGGTTAGGGCACTCCGATATCATTGTAGATCCGGGTTTTGGCTTTGCAAAAACACCTCAGCAAAGCTTTGATTTATTGCGCGCCATCGATGCGTTAAGCATCTTAGATGTACCCATGCTCGCCGGGGTGTCGCGAAAGTCGATGGTCTATAAAACATTGGGTGTTCAACCAGAGGATGCTTTACATGGAACTACGGCATTACATATGTGGTGTCTTTTACAAGGTGTGCGTATATTGCGGGTCCACGATGTTACTGCAGCAAAACATGTTGTAGAAATGCACAAACAGTTATGTGGATAGGAGATTGGACATTGCTTGTTGATGTTTTTTTGGTGGTTTTGCTCTTAGCAATCGCCTTTTTTTATGTGCGCAGAACAGTGCTGGCCAACCTATATCTTCTGATTATTGCCTTGTTTTTGCTCTCCGAAATAGTTGAATTTGTTGGTTTTAGATTGTTTTCTGATTTAATAGGGTGGGGTCTCCAGTTAGCTGTTATTGCGTTACTCATAGTATTTCAACCGGAATTGCGAAAGCTGTTTTTGCGTTTTTCCTCTATTGATATGCGCTTGAAAAACTGGTTTAACAGAAGAAAAATTAGCGCAAAGCGTCAAAAGATGGAGAAGGAGATTAATTGGGAGCCGGTCATTACAGCCATCCAAAATATGCAATCGGAGCGCATTGGTGCAATATTCATCATTGCTCGTAAAAGCCCTTTGTCTTACTACGCCGAAAGCGGTGTGCTAATGGATGCACAAATCAATGCGCGCCTTTTGGAATCTATCTTTCAACCCCAAAGCCCACTTCACGATGGGGCGGTTATCATAAAAAACAACCGTATTGTTTCTGCAAGTGCCATTCTTCCGGTCAGTGAAGGACAGGCCATTTCCGGTCGCAAGGGTCTTAGGCATCGAGCGGCTATTGGGTTGGTGGAGCGAACGGATGCCATCGCAATAGTTCTCAGTGAAGAAACGGGAAAGCTATTTCTTGCTCACGATGAATACATAGAAGAAGATATTTCCGTGGAAAGTCTTCGTAAACGATTAAAATTACTTTTCGATATTTAACTCTAATCAAAATCAAAATGAAACGAAGACTCCTTTTAATTCCATTCTTAATCGGTGTGTTACATCTGATCAGTGCTTGTGAAGAGCTGTACTATTTCACCAAACAAATGGAGCCTATGACTCAACCAATAACTCAAACAGAAATTGCCAGTGGTATGCGGGAATCTTTGGTTGTGGGCGCTCAAAATGCGGTAAAGGACCTATCTGCTGAAGGTGGTTTTTATAATAACGACCTGCTGCGCATTCCCTTCCCGCCTGAGGCACAACGTATGGAGAATGCTTTAAGAAATATTGGGATGGGTTCCGCTGTGGATCGTTTTGTGGAAACATTAAATCGAAGTGCGGAGGTTGCAACTGAAAAGGCGTTGGGCATATTTACATCTGCTGTCCGTCAAATGACGTTCAATGATGTCATGGAAATTTTTATAGGACCGGAAGATGCTGCCACCCAATTCCTGGTGCGTACTACCTCAGACTCCCTTCGTACGGCGTTTATGCCCCCGGTTCGCAGTGCTATAGATGAAGTAGAGTTAACCGCAGTGTGGAATCCATTGGTAAATGCGTACAACCAAATTCCGTTTGTCACGGAAGTCAATCCAAGCCTTGAGGATTATATTGTACAAAAGGCCATGGACGGGTTATTCATGTCGGTTGCCAGAGAAGAAGCATTGATCAGAGAAAATCCCCAAGCACGAGCCAATGATCTTCTTCGCAGAGTGTTTGGTGAGCGTGATCGCCGCCTAGAGGAACAAGAACAACCTTGATTTGCATACGGTAGACTACATCATATTCATTTTTTATTTTTTCGGAATGATGGCCTTTGGCCTTTATTTTTTTCGAAAGAACAAGCATTCAGATGAATATTATGTAGGCGGCAGATCCATTAATTTTTGGCACATTGGTTTATCGGCCGTGGCCACAGATGTAGGCGGAGGCTTTTCTATAGGTCTTGGAGGTCTAGGATTTATTATGGGGTTATCCGGTTCGTACTTGCTGTTCACCGGGTTAATAGGTGCATGGATGAGTGCGGTATTACTTATCCCAAGAGTTAAGAATTTGTCTACCCTAGAAAATTTTCGCACTTTCCCTCAATTTTTTGGTCATCATTATGGTGTCCGTGTAGCCTTAGTAGCAGGCATCATCAGTGCAATAGGTTATCTGGGGTTCACAAGTTCGCAACTGCTTGGCGGCACTAAGTTAGCAACCGCTGCCTTTCCAGAAACAAACCCACAAACGCTCTTACTTTTTATGGGTGGTATTGCTGTGGCATATACTGTATTAGGAGGGTTAAAAGCAGTGATTTACACAGATACAGTTCAGTGGTTGCTTTTATTGGTCGGACTCATTTTTATAGGCTTGCCTTTGGCTTATCATGCTGTAGGTGGCTGGGCATCAATAAGCACAGTGTTACCTCCTGAACACTTTAGTATGACCAATGTCTCGTTTGTTCAACTGCTTAATTGGGGCGTAACCATCATTCCCATTTGGTTTATCGGAATGACGCTCTACCAACGCATCTATGCCGCACGGGATGAGGCTTCCGCTAAAAAAGCATGGTACTTGGCCGGTCTTTTAGAATGGCCGGTGATGGCATTTATGGGTACTGCTTTGGGAATGCTGAGCCGTGTGGCTTATGAATTAAATATGTTTGCTGCCAAGGGGTATGCCGTTGGTTCGGGAATGGATGAGGAAATGGGGCTGCCTTTATTGTTAGTTGATATTCTTCCTGCAGGGTTGTTAGGTGTTATGTTGGCGGCTTATTTTTCGGCGATTCTTTCAACTGCAGACAGCTGTTTGATGGCCGCGTCAGGTAATGTTACCACGGATTTGTTCGGAGCATTCATTCCCAAACACTTGAGAGCAGAATTACGCGCTGGTCAACTGGTAACGTTGTTATTGGGTGCTGTTGCAGTCTTATTAGCTTGGAAACTGGAAAATGTGTTGGACATCATGCTTCAGTCATATGCCGTAATGGTTGGCGGTTTACTCGTTCCCACCATCGCTATTATTGCCGGAAAAAAAGGTCAACCGAACGCAGCATTGGCAGCCATTATAGGTGGTGGTGGTTCTACGCTGCTCTTTCAACAGATTCAATTTTCACCCTTTGGTTTAGATCCGCTGTTCTTTGGTTTACTGATATCCGTTACCGCTTTTGCTATCGTTAATAAGTGGTATAAACGTGTTGTTTATAGCTAAGCAAAAACGCTGAGACCATGAAAACAGTCGTGAAAATTAAATCCATTAAAGTGATTGAAGGAATCGAGAATACGTTTCCGGTATGCGTTCTAGCTTTGGATCGTGGGTTTGAAAATAAGCCTCCAAGTTTGGTCTTCGGCGTTCTTCCGGTGGTGAGGACGCCCAAAGTTGTATGGCACGTTCTGTGAGTTGCGCAAACTTTGGCAATGTGTGATCGGGGACATACACTTGACTCAAATAGCCCAATGCATCTCGGTGATTGTTTTGTCGTAGAGCCAACTCAGCAAGATTAAAAAGTGCATTGCTAAAATGCGGTGAGTAGATGAGTGTTTCTTTGTAGATTGCTTCTGCTTGCGAAAGAAAGTCACGGTGATCGTTGATGCCAGGGAGTTTCTGAACCAGTGCTTTGCGTTGTTGTTCATTTAGGTTGTCGTGACACAGACGGTAAAAATCACCCATTTGTTGAAGCGTTGGTAAATTATATGGTGTGAGATCTAGACCGGTAGAAAATGCTTCGTATGCTTCGGGTAATTGCTTTTGCGCAAAATAAGATAAACCGCGATAGTAATACAGACTATTCGCAACACGATCCATATTGAAATAGGGTGTCAACGCATTGTCTACGGATACGAGTAACTGGCGTGCATTTCGTTTTTCGTGAGCTTCGATTACAGAGACCAATTCACTTTCACCTTGTAAGCGGTGGTTAGCGACGTAACTGCTCACAGCGAGAAGTGCAATTATGCTCCCGATTAGAATAGGTTGGGTTTTCTTTTCCAAAACAAACCCCGGTGCTTTGTGGTGAAAATAACCGGCCAAAAACAACATTGTAAGCAAATGCTCAGGGCGCTCTAGGGGAAAGTCAAAAAAGGAGAATATGAGATATCCGATCCAGCCAAATAATGCCGCGTGATGGAAGTGAGTTTCCCTATTCTCTTTTGGACGATACCTGAACGCATAAACAGTGGTGATGAGAATAAACCCCCAATACCCTAAAGCACCTATCCAGCCGCCTTCGGTCAGTGTCCATAGGTAATCGTTGTGGGGTCTTAGAAGCTGTGTCTTGCCTTGTTCCACAGAGTGGTTAACGCCTTGCAGTCCTTGAGCTGGAAGGTGAATCTTCCACATGCCGGGTCCAACACCTTGTGGGTTTTCAGACCACATATTGATGCTCTTTTGCCAAAAGGAAATGCGGTGACTTAAGTTGGTCGCATCTCCGGCATCATTGATATTGGCGAAGAACAATACGGTAAGAATTAAAGGAACAGATACAAACGAAGGAATAACCCACTTTGGAAGTGGAGCACTTTGTTTTTTGCCGTGGAGGTAAAGTCCTGCACCTACAATGGCACCAGCTACTACCAGAGCAATCCAAAGTGAACGGGTTCGTAGCACGATTGTACATATCAGCGAAAGTATGCTTGTAACTAAAAAAAGATTCCTTAAAGCTTTGTTCTTGTCGTAGCGCGCACTGTAAGCCATTAATCCAATGGACAAAAACAGCATCATACTGAGCATGTTTTTGTGACCTCCCAGACCCTGAACTAAGTAAAGATTTTCAGATAAGGTTCCAGAAAGGGTGTATTTAAAAAGCGGTGCTAAAGCAGATAGCAGTATGATAATCAATCCGACGTTCAGCCAACGCGTTAATTGTTGAAATTCAACACCCTTGTTGCGCCACCACGCAGCGAAGAGACTGCCCGCTGCAACTACTCCGGCATACTTCCAAAACATAGCAAGTGATTCCAC
>SKIJ01000057.1 GCA_007116495.1 Cryomorphaceae bacterium
CGACTAGACAAATCATCACCAATATTCGTCAGTACAATCAACAGATTCACGTTATTGTACGCACACGGTTTGTCAGCGAGATTGAAGACAGCATTCGTTTGGGTGCCGACGAAGTCATACCGGAAGAGTTTGAAACATCCATCGAAATATTTTCACGCGTGCTTCACCGATACATGATTCCCTTACAGGAAATAGAACGGTTTACACAGAGCATACGCGAGGACAACTACGACGTCTTTCGCCCGGAAAATTTAGCTCACAAACTTCCGGAACTTCACATTCCAAACTTCAACATTGCGGCCATTGTTGCGGAGCGTGCTAATCCTGTGTTTGGAGGTGAAGGCTTGGCAAAATCCGGTTTGAAACAAAAATTTGGCATCCAACTGCTTGCCATTAAACGCGGCAAAGAGTACATTTACGACATACAAGGCGACACAACCATCGAAACAGACGATGTGCTGTATGTGGTTGGTAGAAAGCCTAATATTCAAGATCTGCATCGACAATTAAGCACTGACAAAGGGTACAACTAACCCCCGATTTAATTTTTCTCTTATGAAGTATTTTGCAACCGTTCTTACACTCATTTCCCTTTCACTGTCCTATGCCCAGGAGAAAAAACCTGTTTCGGTAAATGATGTGTGGCAGACCTATCGCTTTTACACAAGTGGCGTTTCCGGTTTTAAGTCGTTGGCCGATGGCGAACATTTTACGACGAAGAAACAGGTTGGCGATCACACCGTCATCCTCAAGCACCCATACAAAGCGGCTAACATTAGCGATACGCTATTCAGCACCAGCATGATGGAAACACCTGTACGATTTGATGAATACAGCATCAGCCCGGATGAGCGCTTTGTGCTTTTATTCAGCGAAACCGAAAGCATATATCGCTACAGCAGCAAAAGTGTGGTCAATGTATTCGACCTTGAAAGCGGCACCAATTACCCCATCAGTAAGGAGAAAATTCAGCTGCCCGTGGTATCGCCGGATGCGCGTTACGTATCCTACGTATTTGAGAATAACCTTTACCTCTATAATCTCGAAAACAAATCCGTAAAAGCAATTACAGAAGACGGGGAAATCAACAAAATCATCTACGGAGCATCCGACTGGGTTTACGAAGAAGAGATTCAATTCGATCAAGCATACGAATGGTCGCCCAACGGAAAACACCTTGCTTATTATCGATTCGACGAAACAGACGTGCGCGAGTTTTCGATGGATGTTTACGGAAATGACCTCTACCCTACTCAAGACCGCTTCAAGTATCCGAAAGCAGGAGAAGACAACGCTAAAGTTCGCATTTTCATTTATTCACCGGATGATAATGAGCATAAGCCCGTAGACATTGAGAATCAACCCGAGTACATCGGACGTATCAAATGGCGCAACAACGACGAGTTGGCTCTCTTTACGTTAAACCGTCATCAAAACGTGCTCATCATTTTCAATCACAATGTAAAAAAGAGCAATACCAGCAAGTGGTACCGCGAAACGGACGAGGCCTTTGTTGAAATGGACGACAATCAATTTTTCTTGCCCGATGGCGATCTCGTTAGACTGAGTGGTAAAGATGGGTACTACCACCTCTACCGCATTAGCAACAACGGTAAAGAACGACAAATAACATCGGGAAATTGGGATGTAACAGAGTTATACGGGTACAATCCCTCAAACAAACGCCTCTACTTTCAGGCAGCAATGGATCACCCAACAGAACGCGGTGTTTATGCCATTCGACTCAATGGCAGATCATTAAAAACCCTGCACAAATCAAGGGGGTGGAACAGCGCCACGTTTAGCGAAAACTGCCGGTACTTCATCAATAACTACAGCCGCATGGAAGTCGCAAATCAATACGACTTGTACGACGAGCAAGGCAAGCACATTCGCAGTTTAAATAAAAACAAATCCATACAAAAGCGCATCGATGAAAGCTATCTCCTAGGAGAGTCATCGTTTTTTTCATTTACCACCGAAGAAGGTGTTGATCTCAACGGGTACATGATCAAACCGCATGACTTTGACCCCGACAAACAGTATCCTGTTTGGATGTTTGTTTATGGTGGTCCCGGGTCGCAAACCGTTAAAAACAGCTACGACGGATTCAATCACTTTTGGTTTCAACACCTGGCATCACAGGGTTATATTGTGGTATCGGTAGACAATAGAGGAACCGGAGCGCGCGGCAGAGATTTTAAGAAAGTAACCTATCAGCAGCTCGGCCACTACGAACTCATCGACCAAATGGAGGCTGCACGTTGGCTGGGGAAACAACCCTACGTTGATCCTTTGCGTATCGGCATCTGGGGATGGAGCTATGGCGGTTACATGTCATCACTGGCCATTACCCGGGGCAACAATCTGTTTTCTACGGCCATTGCCGTAGCACCCGTTACGACTTGGCGCTATTACAACACCATATACACCGAGAGGTATATGCGCACACCGCAGGAAAACCCTGAAGGGTACGACGACAACTCTCCCGTTAATTACGCAAAAAAACTTAAAGGCAAGTATTTGCTCGTACACGGTACTGCCGACGATAACGTACACGTGCAAAACGCCATGCAAATGATCAATGCATTGGTTGACGAGAACAAGCCGTTTGAGCAATTCATGTACCCCGATCGCAACCACGGAATTTACGGAGGCAATACCCGCCTGCATCTCTACAACATGATGACGCGCTTTATAACAGAAAATTTATAAGGGCGTATTGGGTATCAAAACAATCGCTATATTTGCTCCATAATAATTAATCTAAATCACCATGAAAAAAGTTTTATTAGCCTCCTTGACCGCAATCGGTTTGATTTCGTTTACCGCGTGTTCTAGCGATGACGACGATAATGGATCAGGAAATGGAGGGCATCCCATCGAAGGTGTGTGGAATCTTGACGTTCAACTTATAAGCGGAAGCGGTTCACTTGATTTAGGATTGGCGCAAATACCATATGACATCCGAAACGAAAAAGTTGGCGGTTCCGGAACGTGGGAACTAAGAGGTGGAGATATGATCGGTAATGGAGTTATTGAAGTGGAGACTGAATTTACCGTTATATTTTTAGGAGACACCATTTCCGACACAACAATGGAAACGGAAGATTTATCTGATTCAGATAGCTCTTATGAATTGGTTGAAGGAAACATCATTCGCATTACTCAAGATGGGGAAACGAATGATTTCAACTACAACTTGGATGGCGACAACCTTACCATTACCGGAAAAGTTACGGTAACAGAAGAGGGGCCGACCGGTCAAGATTTAGAATTTGAATTGGATTTTTTGATGGAGCTTTCGCGCTAATCATTTTTTGTACTTCATAACAAACAAAGCCCGGCAATTCACCGGGCTTTGTTGCGTTATGCACCTTACTTTTGCCCTGCCAACAGGCTTCCCTTTATGACGACGACAACTACCTCCATATTCGTTAAGCACATAAGAGCAATTATGTTGATTGCATTGCTTGGCACTAAAGTGCTTATGGCGCAACACTGGTTCCCGGAAAACGAGGCAGAAGACGCATTCATGTATTTTCATGAGGGGGAACCACTGCAAATGATCGATACCGGACTCACAATTCAGGAACAGATCAATCTCACCCTCACCGGGAAGGATGAATTCGGGCAATACCACCTGGGAAATTTGGGTTCCCCAACACAGTTTCTGCTTTTCGATTACCACAAAACAACCCGATTGCAATGGGGCATGAACCCCTACCCTGTTGGGCGACGACCGGTAGAGGATGTTGGCTATTATAACGTCAAAGCGCCACTGGTGTCAACGCGTTATCTTCAAGGGTACAACCGAGGACAGTCGTTTGACGTAAACGCCAAACTCAACGTCCACGAGCGACTCAACTACAACATCCGGTTTCAACGACTTAACTCCATTGGTCTTTACGAACGTCAGATGGCCGAATTCAACAACTTTACCATTGGGTTCAATTACCGCAGTCCAGATAACCGCATCCGATTACTCGGTCACTTCGACAGCTTTTCGCGCCGCAATCAAGAAAACGGAGGCTTAAGCAATCCCGATGATTTAAGAAATAATGTTCAACCCAATCGAGAGTTGGTCAACATCAGGCTAAACAATCACAATTCCGCCACCAAACAACGCCGCTTCTACATCAGCGGTCACTACGACATTGGATATTACAAGCGGGCAAAGGGCGAAATAGATGTAAACGATACCCTTGTTATTGCATCAGATACGGCATTGGATATGTCGTCCGATTTAGCAACAGCTGTTCCAGATTCCGTAACACGAGCAACCGATACACTAACAACCGATGAACTGGAAAATGACGAGGCAGATTCTTCGCGCACCTTTGTCCCCTTGTTTACGTTAGGTTCAAACATTGAGTACAACCGTTATTCTTATGTTTATACCGCACAAGGCAACCTCGACTTTTTTGAAAACAGTTATTTCGACTTTAACAATACCTTCGATTCCACCCGATTTGAAACCTTTGAGCAACGCCTTTACATCGGAACGCCCGGGAAAAAGTCTGTGCGTTGGTTTGCCGGCACAGGCTATGAATTAGGTAATTACGGTGGAGAAAACTTCAACATTCCCCTCGCCAATGTCTTTGTGTTTGGAAAGGGAAAAATCGATTGGAAAGGATTAGACGTACGCGGAAATGGGCAGTTTAATGTTGCCGGAACGCAACTGGGAAATTTCCTCCTAGAAGGACAGGCCGGTTACGCCAATGAATCGTTAGAAGTAACCGGCTTAATCGATCTGAGTGCCATTGATCCGGGCGTCTTTTACAGGCGGTTCATCAGTAATCACTTCGTTTGGGACAATCCCGATTTCTCCGCAGTAAACCATCAATATGTCGGTGGGCGCATTCGCGTTGGAAAGTGGTTGGAAGGTCAGGCCGGCTACCACCTTTTTCAAAATTATACCACATTAAACCAGCAAGCAATTCCCGAACAATTTGGCGGCGTTACCCAGTTGTTTCAAGCGGTAGCCCATACGACTTTTGAATGGGGCAAAGCCTTGGGTTGGAAAAACGATATCAGCTACCAAATTACCGATGACGCACTTGGCCCCATCCGCGTTCCACAGTTGCACCTGCGAAGCATAGTGTACACCAATTTCACGGTGTATTACAATCGGCTAAACCTCATGCCGGGTATTGAAGCACATTATTTTAGCTCCTATTATGCGCCGAACTGGATGCCCGCTACGGGTATGTTTCACCTTCAAAACAACGAGCTCATCGGAAACTTCCCGTACATCAATTTCTTCGTCAACGTCGAGTTGAAACGCGCACTTATTTTTATTAAACTGGAAAACATTACCGAAGACTTACTTCCTCGGGAATACTTTATTGCACCAGGATATCCGCTTCCCGACTTTGTACTTCGCTTAGGCATAAAGTGGGACTTTTATAATTAATTCGATAGGTGAATCGTAAATCCAGCACGAGAACCATCGGCAATTGGCGTCGATTCATTTTGTAATATTGCAATTAATTATACCAACCACAACCAAGCATGGAAGCTTCCCCTCAAGGCCCCATTGGCATATTCGACTCCGGTGTAGGCGGACTTACCGTTGCGCGGGCAGTTCGCCAATTACTGCCTCACGAAGATATTATTTACTTTGGTGATACCCTCCACCTACCCTATGGTGAAAAATCACCCGAAGCCATCATTCGGTACAGTACCAACATCACTGAATTTTTACACGCGTACGACGCAAAATGCATTCTCATCGCATGTAACTCCGCATCGGCCAACGCTTACAGCTCGTTGGTAAAAAACTACCCCGGTCGTCTATTCATTAACGTGATTGACCCGGTAGTATCGTTCATCAGCAAACAATCGTACGCACACGTGGGCGTAATCGGCACCAAGGCAACCATAAGTGCAAAGGCATACCAGAACAGGCTGATGTCGCCCAATATGAAAATCACCGCTAAAGCGACGCCACTACTGGCTGCAATGATTGAAGAGGGATTTACCAGCGGCGATGTTGCTGACGCCGTCATTCGCGCCTATCTCGGCAACGATCCCGTACGCCACTCCGAAGCACTGATATTGGGGTGTACGCATTATCCATTGATAGAAGCCGGCATTCGAAACACCGTAACAAAATCCTGCACCATCATTGATAGTCCGCAAATTGTTGCTGAAACAGTAAAGAGTAAATTGGATGAATACGACATCAGCTGTACCCGACGCAAGCCTGGAACCATACGCATATTTGTGTCGGATCTCACACCGTCGTTTGCACGTTTAGCCGCCCTGTTTTTTGGCGATAATGTGGAACTAACTGAGAAAAAATCCTAATATGATCGAGTGGACCAACTGTTTCTCCGGAATCCGTTTTGGAGAAGAATCACTTCACGAACCCGAGCGCAGTCAGTACGAACGTGATTACGATCGCATCATCTACTCATCCCCTTTTCGGCGCTTACAAAACAAAACACAAGTATTTCCACTTCCCGATGCCGTGTTTGTACACAACCGACTCACCCATTCCTTAGAAGTTTCGAGTGTAGGGCGTTCGTTGGGTAAGCGATGTGGAGCTGCACTCATCGAAAAGTACGGGGAGCATTGGGACAGCAAAACGCGCCATTTTTACCAGCACGATTTACCGTTAGTAATCTCAGCAGCATGCCTAGCTCACGATATTGGCAATCCACCCTTTGGCCACAGCGGAGAGGACGCCATCGGTACTTTTTTTAGCGAAAATGAAGCATTAACCATAGATGGCACATCACTCCGGGAACGTCTTAGCGACGCATACTGGTATGATTTACTTCGCTTTGAAGGAAACGCCAACGGTTTTCGATTGCTTACACACCACTTCCCTACCCGATTGATTGGAGGATTTAGACTGACCTATACCACGTTGGCCGCCATGGCAAAGTATCCATGTGCCGCCATTGCATCCGA
>SKIJ01000145.1 GCA_007116495.1 Cryomorphaceae bacterium
CGACGTATGGGAGCATGCATATTACCTTAACTACCAAAACCGTCGCCCGGATTACATTGAAGCCTTTTTCAATGTGATTAACTGGGACGAGGTAAGCAAGCGTTACGAGAACACATTGTAATCGCTTTTATTCAATATCAAAACCCGGGCTATTCGTCCGGGTTTTTTTATTGGGATTAAGGGTGTAAACGTGATGTACATCGTCGATTGGAACGAAAAGCACAGAAAAAGCTTTCTAAAACTCCGGAACCGTATTATTCCAATATCAAAACTGCCATACTGGATTTAGGGAACTATCCGCGACCAAAAGGATACAAAAAGCCAAACGACTCAGTAGTTTCACCGGCGGCAGTGTTTGATTCCAAGCTATTAGAGTTGGTTGAAATTCAAGACTGACATACGTTATCCTGCAAGTATTGCGTTTTCAAATAAATACACCTTACATTTACAAACCATCCAAAAGCCATTGCCATGCAGCACATTACCACCCATCGTTTCGCTTTGTTTTTTACCGTTATCATTGCTGTTTGGTCATGTGGGCGCAGTGCGAAAGACTCAACGGCTTTTGATCCGGCGTATTCGGAATTCATTGAAGGGCATACCTCCGGGGTGATTTCTTCGGGCTCTACCATAGAAATTAGATTAGTGGGCAAGCCCAAAATCGCCGTAAAAGGTCAAGAGGTTTCGGATAAAAAACTTCTGCAATTTTCGCCCAAAATAGATGGTACGCTGTTCTGGAAAGACGATTATACGTTGGCGTTTGTACCGGAAGAGCGCTTGGCTCAAGGTGCCTCGTTCAACGTGGAACTCATGCTTGGCAAACTCTTTTCCGTACCCGACGATTTATCGTCCTACGTGTTTGACTTTGGCGTTATTCCTCAGCACATTTCAATGGGCACCCATCAGAATGTACCCTACCCGGGTGACAAACGCGGGTTTTGCAAACTTACAGGCTCCTTTCAAAGTGCCGACGACATAGACGATGAGGATCTTAAACGCATTTTCAGCGCGTCGCTCAACGGCAAGACGGTCAAGCCAACTTGGACAACCAAAGGAACACAACATCACTTTAGTATCGACAGCATTGTCCGCGATAAAAACGATCAGCATTTAGTATTTACACTCAACGGGAAAAAGGCGGGCTTCGATCAAAGCGAAACCTTTGATTTACTCATTCCTTCCATAGAAAACTTCCAAGTGACGCACGTGCGTTGGAACAACGAAACAGCCAAGATTACCGTGACGTTCTCTGATCCCATAGACGAGACATCCGTGGTAAGAGGACTGGTCACTTTGGGCAATCGCGACGACGTAAAAACCCAAGTAGAAGGAGCTACCATGCACCTTTACCCCAAATCAAAACCAACTGGTGAAAGCAACCTCGTCATTCATCAAAACATCAAAAGTGTTTACGGCTACACCTTAAAGAAAAAGCACGAACGCAAGATTGTTTTTCAATCGCAAAAACCTGCGGTTGAGTTCCTCTCTGAGGGCAGCATCATCCCAGGCTCTGAAGGGTTGAGTATTCCGTTTAGAACCATCAATCTGCGCGCGGTTGATGTTGTTGTGTTAAAAGTACCCGAGCGCAACATTCCGCAGTTTTTGCAAGTCAACCAGCTGGATGGCAACCGGGAATTTAAACGCGTGGGACGCCCCATTTTTGAAGAACGCATCGATTTGAAAAACACCGGCACCTTAGACGAATGGCAGGTCAACGCCCTCGACATCAATAAAATGATTGCCACCGACCCGGGTGCTATCTATCGCATTGAACTCCATTTTCGTCAGTCTTACGCCACCTATCCTTGCGACGATGTTGAATCGTTTGACGGCGATGCAAGCACCAGAAGTCAGGACAATTACGACGATAATACGCGCAACTACTGGTACTGGAGCAGGCCACATTATTCTTGGAGAGAACGCGAAAACCCTTGTCACCCCACCTACTATTACGAAGGTGACAACACCGCGAAGAAGAACGTGATTGCATCAAATATTAGCCTGACCATTAAAAGTAATGACCGAGGAGAATACACCGCCGTTGTCACCGATTTACGCACGGCCAAACCGGAGTCAGGTGTTAGAGTAGAACTGTTCAATTTGCAGCATCAATCACTCGGGCACGCGAGCACCAACAGCAGCGGCTTGGCCAACATCACACTCGACAAAACACCTTTTCTCGCCATTGCGTCCAAGGGGAAAGAAAAGACGTATCTCCGCATCGATGACGGCTCATCGCTGTCTCTGTCCGCATTTGACGTAGGCGGCAGCGATGTCAATGCCGGACTCAAAGGGTTTATTTACGGTGAACGGGGCGTGTGGCGTCCGGGAGATACGCTCTTTCTCAACTTCATCTTAGAGGACGAAAACAATCCGTTGCCCAAAGGCCATCCGGTGGTATTTTCACTGCAAAATCCTCACGGACAAATCATTGACAGACAAACGGCCAATACGCCCGGTAAAATTTTCCCTTTTACAACCAAAACACCCGTTGATGCTCAAACCGGTTACTACGTGGCTAAAGTAACCGTTGGCGGTGCTGTGTTTACGAAAAATGTGCGCGTAGAAACGGTCAAGCCAAACAGACTTCGCATTCAACTGAAACCGGATTCTGCCGACGTGTTAACCGCCAGTCAGCCCGGATTTACCATTTCGTCTGAATGGCTCACCGGCGCATCGGCCGCCAAGTATCGAACGGTAGTAGAAATGGAAGTTCGCAAGGGAAATGGACGGTTTTCCACCTTCCCCGATTATGTGTTTCAGGATAAAGTAGGTTCGTTCTTCCCCGATTTTCAACCCATAATCGAAGACAATCTCAACGATAAAGGCACGCTCAACGTCAAACCAAAAGTGAGCAGCAACCGCACTCTTCCCGGAATGCTTGCGGTAGATGTTTTCACCCGTGTGTTTGAACCCGGCGGTGATTTCAGCGTAAACCGCAGTACGATTAATTACGCCCCTTATACTGCTTTTGTTGGCATAAAAGTGCCGCAACCCAAGGAAACTCCTTGGCTAAATACCAATGTTGACCACACCATTGGCGTTTCAAGCGTCGACCCATCCGGTAAAAAACTCAGTCGCAAACTCAGCTATGAAGTGTACCACATCAACTGGTCGTGGTGGTACAACCGAAGTAGAGGACAGGGATTTTACCTAAATGACCGCCACCTTACGCGCGTGGACGAAGGAACAGTGCAAACCCGCAATGGCAGTGGCCAATTCAGCATGCGCATCAATGAACCCGATTGGGGACATTTCTTGATAAGGGTGTGCGACGATGCAAGCGGACACTGTACGGCAGAGCGCGTGTACATCGACTGGCCCATGAGTGCTCAACGATCGCGAAAAGCTGCTTCGGGTGTTGCTATGCTCAACTTTTGGTCGGAAAAAGAGACCTACGCGCCGGGGGAAAAAGCGACCATCAATATCCCCTCTTCAGAAGAAGCCAATATGTTTGTGAGCATCGAAACCGGCAGCGACATTATAAAAACCCAATGGCTTAAAGGTGAAGAAGGGTTTACCAAGCTTTCACTGGATATTACCGAAGACATGGCGCCAAACATCTATGTGTACATTTCTCAATTACAGCCTCACGGACAAACGGCCAACGACATTCCCATACGAACCTACGGTGTGCTCCCCCTAAATATTGAAGACCCCAATACGGTACTCCAACCGGTTATCGACATGAAAGACGAGCTGAAACCCGAGCAGCCCTTTACGGTGGTGGTCAGCGAAAGCAACGGTCGACCGATGACTTACACATTGGCCATTGTGGATGAAGGTCTTCTGGACTTGACCAACTTTCAAACTCCGGATCCGCATAAATACTTCTACAGCAAAGAAGCCCTTGGCATTCGCAGTTGGGATATGTTTGATTACGTACTGAATGCGTACGGTGGTAAAATTAAACAACTCATGGCCGTGGGCGGTGGCGATGATTTAACCGGCAGCAAATCAAAAACCAATCTCCGCTTTGTGCCAGTTGTACACAACATCGGCCCCATCACATTAAACGCAGGTAAGACCAATACCCACGAGTTTACCATGCCCAATTACGTGGGGTCTGTCAGAGCCATGGTCGTATCCGCCGAAAAAACAGCCTACGGGCATGCCGAAAAGCAAGTTGCGGTGAAACTTCCTCTCATGGCGCAAACCACACTACCGCGCGTGCTGGGACCAAAAGACAAAATCAGCATTCCCGTGCAACTTTTTGCCATGGAAAAAAATGTCAAAGACGTTACCGTAAAAGCCAGTATAAAAGGCGACGCCAAGTTAACGGTGGGAACAGCAAGTACCCAATTTGACGAACCCGGTGAAAAGATGGTGATGCTGGAAATGGAAGTGGGTGCTTCAACCGGATCGGTAGTCGTGGAAATTGAAGCAAAGAGTGGCTCTGCCGTTGCAGGCGATAAAACCACCATTGACGTAAGACATCCCAACCGATCTCAGTCCATATCCAAATGGACGAAGGTGGAACCGGGCAAAACAGCGTCGTTGCAATTAGACGCCATTGGAATGAAAGGCAGCAACAGTGGTGTTGTGGAGGTTTCCGGTATGCCCGATATCAATCTATACAAGCGAATGGAAAGTCTCATTTCTTATCCTCACGGTTGTTTGGAACAAAGCATTTCCCGCGCATTTCCACAAATCTATCTCAACCGATTTACCGACCTTACGGAAGATGAGAATGCAGCCGTTACCGGCAGTGTCAACGAAATGATTATGCGCTTACTTCAACTACAAGCCGGCTCAGGAGGCATGCGCTTCTGGCCGGGAAGCAATCACACACACGACTGGGGAAGCTCTTATGCGCTGCACTTCTTGGTAGAAGCGGAAAAACAAGGCTACAACGTACCGGCAGGATTAAAGGCCAATTTACTGCGATACCAAGCGGATAAAGCCAGACGTTACCAACAAGACAATCGCGTTCGTGGGACGTTATTCGCCCAAGCCTACCGATTGTACGGACTTGCCTTAGTCGGAAGTCCGGAAGTAGGTGCCATGAATCGCTTGAGCAATCAAGTCTCCGGTTATGCAACCTCGGCGAATGTACTCGCTGCGGCATACGTCCTCGTAGGACAAAAAAGTGCTGCCAATAAACTGTATAAAGACGTGGCGCTGAGCAACAATTACAGAGAGCACTACACGTTTGGTTCTGCCACGCGTGACCAAGCCGTGATGTTGGAAAGCATGCTGCTCTTGGAGCGCCAGCAGGAAGCTGTTAAACTCGCCGAATCTCTTACCGCCAAATTGGCTTCAGACAGTTGGATGAGCACACAAGAAATAGCGTGGTCGCTCTACGCATTGGCGAGATTTTACGAAGGTCCGAACATCAACGACCCGTTTGAAGGTGAACTAACCATGGGGAGTCAGCGCGCTGAAAACGTGAAAGGCAAAGGCAACCGCATCACCAAAACCCTTGGTGAGGAAAGGTCGTATTCGGCAACCTTAAAAAACACCGGAAAATCGCCCATCTATCTGCGATTGACGAACACCGGCGTACCGGAAATGGGACAAGAGATTGAAACCAACCGCAACCTTAAGTTGTCCGTGACTTACCTCAACAACAAGCGTGAAACCATCTCCGTCGATAAGCTCCCTCAGGGAACAGACGTCATTGCGCGAGTCACCGTTCAGCGTACGGGAGCCATCGGAGAACTGCGCGATTTGGTGCTTTCTCAGGTATTTCCTCCCGGCTGGGAAATCATCAATACCCGAAGTCAAAGTGACAACGACAACGCCGATTATCGTGATTTCCGCGACGATAGAGTGTACACCTACTTCGACCTCGTCGACAAGCGTTCCAAAACCTTTGAGGTTCGACTAAACGCCACCTATCGCGGCACATATTATCTTCCACCCATACAAGTGGAAGGCATGTATTCCGATGATGCATCGGCACTAAAACGCGGAAGAACGATAAGCATAGAATGAAGCGCAGACATTTGCTCATAGCAATTCCCGTTGGTCTTTTTATTGTCTGGTTTGCATTGAGTGTGCCTTCGCAGCCTTTTGATCCGTCGTACGCCACGGTGGTGTTTGCGCGCGATGGGGAGCTGCTCGGTGCGCGGACGGCAAAAGACGAACAGTGGCGCTTTCCTCCGGGCAACTCTCTACCGAACGATTATGTTTCAGCCGTATTATTATTTGAAGATGAGTGGTTTCACTACCATCCGGGCGTTAATCCAATATCAATGTTTAAGGCATTGTGGACCAACATTCGCGAGAAAAGCCACGTACGCGGGGGCTCCACCATCAGCATGCAAGTCATACGTCTGTCGCGGAAGAACCCGAGGAGAACCATCTGGGAAAAGTGTACGGAAATACTCCGCGCCGTGAGACTAGAACTCACCCATTCCAAAAAAGACATATTGCACTACTACGCCGCTCATGCCCCATTTGGCGGAAACGTGGTTGGATTGGAAGCCGCATCATGGCGGTATTTTGGTAGAGATCCGCACGCGTTGTCCATAGCGGAATACGCCACCCTCGCCGTATTGCCCAATGCGCCGGGATTGATACGTCCGGGGAAAAAAGATGACCTCCTTATGAAGAGGAGAAATGATCTGTTGCGAAAAATGCGAGAAAAAGAAATGATTGATGAGATGACGCTGGAATTGGCCCTTGTTGAACCATTACCCAGTCGGCCTTACCCAATTCCCAATACGGCCTCGCACCTCGTTCAGCACCTCCATCTGAAATCACCCGGAAAACGACACCACACCACCATCGACTACAATTTACAACGCAATGCCGAGCGCCTGCTTAGACGATACGGCAACCAATGGAATCGCGTTTACAACGGTGCCCTGCTCATGGCCGACGTGGAATCCGGCGCAGTGACAGCTTATGTTGGCAACGTTCCCGACATTGACCAAAA
>SKIJ01000154.1 GCA_007116495.1 Cryomorphaceae bacterium
CGCATCCACCAACGAATGTGGTTGTCGCTCTCGGTGAAAATCTTCACCAACGCCGTCGCCATACTACCACCTCCAATGACGGCAATGGTGGGCGGGGGTGTATCTTGTGGTTCACTGCTCATAGGTCCATGATTGCATTGCCCGGTCTTCCATTGCGGGTGTATTTAAATACAACGCGGGTGTCGGGTTTTAAAAACGTGATGTAATCCATGTAATGATAGATGTCTTTAAGCGCAAAACCATCGATGTGTGTGATGATATCGCCGGCGTGAAGACCTGCAACAAACGCCGGACTCTCGGGTTTGGTCATTTGCACTTTTATTCCGCCTTCGCGGTAATCGAAATCGGGAACGATACCGGGGTTGGCTCTCATGTGGTCATTTGCACGCTGCGGTACACCCTCAAACGATTCGTCAAACTCAAAAACAACATCACTGGGAATGTACTTTAAAAAGGTTTGCATCAGCGATGCAATCCCCATCATGCCGTTAACCTGTATGCGGCTCGGGTCGTCGGAAGGTTTATAGGAATTGCTGTGCAAACCGGTAGTTACGCGAATACCCGGAATTTTTGCCGGGTATAGGTCGGTATGCACCCAAGCGCGGGAATTAGTAGGTGTTACCTGCGCTTGAATGCCCGAACAAATGAGGTCTTTGTGGAATATATTCAAAAAAACAGATGAACCTGTTCCCTCTATGTAAAGGTTTTTACCGTCACCCATACGCCCCACAGCATCAAAGTTGATGTGAAACGCATATTCTCGCGTAGCTTCGTTGATCACTTTTTGGGCGAAATGCTTGGCACCATAGCGTTCGGGATAGGTTCCGGTAAAAAACACCACCTGGTAGTTAAACATCTTAAACGCCGGGTCACTTTTCAGTTTTCGCAGCATTTCCAATACCATGAGTACACCGCTGGCATTGTGATCGGCGCTTGGGTGAACATCGGTGTTTCCCGGGGCATTAGACGCTCTATTTCCCCTTCCTAAACCGTCGTAATTGGCCGAAAGAACAATGGTATACGGGGCAGAATTGTCGACAAAACCGAGGATGTTTTCCCCTTCCATAATGCGCTCCGATTGCTGTACGCTCATCTCCACTTTTTTCCCCCACCACCGTTTGAGTTTACGGGTCATTTTAGGATTGCGAAGAAACATCACCGGAACACCAATGGTATCGATAAAATCGTATTCTTTATCGGGCTCCGGGCCCATAAGTGATGGATTGAGGAGTATGACCCCTTTGGCGCCGTAATCGACCGCACGCTGAACCCGATCACGAACATTTATGTGCTCTGCAAGCGGCGTGTAAGGATTGGGCGCGTTCGGATAACCCAGGTCGATGACGGCAATACGGCGCTTGAGGCGACGCTTGCGCCAACTGTAGTCGTTATAGTCGTTTTTAGGCGCTTCTATGCCGTGTTTAACAAAGCGCGTACGCATGTTTAATTCACCATTATTGCTGTGCTCAGTGGCAAACACTGCCTTTCCGAGTTTGGGGTTAAACTTGCCAAACGTTAGTGAGGTAGCGGCATCGTTGACCACTACCGGACGCGGAAGCACAAATCGTTGTCGCCAGTCCCCGTTATCTCCGTCGGGCTGAACACCTAGGTTGTCGAGATAATCGATGAGGAAATTCACGGCCAATTCGGCACCCCCTGATCCTGGTGCTCGACCTGCATTGTCAGGTGAAGCCAACTGGCGAATGCCCTCCGAAAATCGCGGTATTGAGGATGAATCTTCAGGCACACAGGTTTCGGCTCCATCTTGCGCGTGCAGAGTGATGGTGCACAGTAAAACTAAAAAGGAAACAATTCGCATATAGTTATTGGTTTTTTCGTGGATCTGTTGCGTCTCTGAGGGCATTGCCCAACATCATAAATGACAGCACCAAAATTAGAATACAGCCGCCCGGCCACAAAACGAGATGTGGCTTTCCCATGAGCAAATATGGCCAGTGGTCTTTGACCATCCCTCCCCATGTTGGAAGTGGGGGCTGAGCACCGTAACCGAGAAAGCTAAGGCCGCTTTCCAGCAGAATAGCGGTAGCAAAATTGGCTGCGGATATAACAATTACCGGATGCAAAACACCGGGAAGTATTTGTTTATACATCACATTCAATGTTGAAAAGCCCATCATCTGTGCTACCTCCACGAAGGCACGCACGCGCAAACTGCGCACTTGCCCCCTAATTACCCGTGCCACCTCCACCCACATGGTGAGACCTATGGCGATAAATACTTGAAAAATCCCCTTCCCCAACGCTAGGGTAAGCGCAATGACCAATAACAAACCGGGAATAGACCACATCACGTTTACCAGCCACATCACAAATTTATCGACGGTGCCACCGGCATACCCTGCCCACAGACCTAGTGGAACACCTATGAGTAAACTGATGCCCACTGCAATAAAACCGATGATAAAGGAAACACGAGTAGCGATGATTAAACGACTGAGAAGATCTCTTCCGTAGCGATCGGTTCCCAAACGATACACACGCTGTTCGAACGCATCGTCTCCTCCTCCTCGAAGAGCCGTAAGCGGAAGCGATGCACGCACACCGGTAGTGGCATACGTAAACATTACGGAATCATTTTGCCACTCAACATTGGAAACAGGTATTTCGTTATACTGCGGCGGGAATCCCTTTATCATTCCACTTAGCCATGAGGTGGCAGACGCTCCATCGGTTTTGACGTGTAAAAAGTCAACCCTATGCCCTGGTGACTTGGTAGCCTGAGATACCTGCATTCGGTTGGCGTAGGGCGAATCATCGGGACTAACTACGTACCCCAAGAGGGCAACAATACCCATCAATACAATAATGGAAGCTGCCACGATGCCGTAAATGGGTAGTCGCATACAGAACCAATTAGTTTGATTGGGCCATCAAAACGTTAAATGCCTCGGTTATTTGCAGGTCTTTACCCACATCCGACACCCACTTTTCCCAGTCCTTAATGTCGTCGCCTTCGAGTTCTTCAAGACGTTGTCCGGGAATGTGAACCGTAAGTGGGTTTTCCGTTTTGAAAATGTTGCGGTACTGCTCGCTGGTTTCCCGGTAGATATTTTGCTTAGCGGAATAAGCTGCATAGTTGAGACTTACCTCTGTTTGATCGCGTTGTTCAGACAACCACTTTGCGTAGCTGTCAACTTTTTGAAACTCGGGATTAGCAGCAATGCGTTCTTCGCTCTCACGAACAATGCGCTCAAACACGCTGTCGTTGCGTTTCCATTTTGAGTATGAGGCCGGTTCTATTTCAGAATACGCCATCGCTTTCTTTCGGTCAGACTCTCCGATATCGATGTAGTTGAACTGATCTGGAATAACGATATCGCTTTCAACACCGCGAAGTTGAGGCGTACCCCCGTTGATGCGGTAAAACTTCTGAATGGTTAGTTTGAGTGCACCCAAAGGTTTGATGTCGCTGTGGCGAAACCCAACCACGCGATCGAGATCGGCCATGTTTTGCACGGTGCCTTTGCCGTAAGTGGACGGAGACCCCATGATGATGCCGCGCTCGTAGTCTTGAATGGCCGCCGCAAAAATTTCACTGGCCGAAGCACTAAAGCGATTTGTCATTACCACCAAAGGCCCGTCAAACTCAACATTGGGAGCGCGGTCTTTTAACACACGTGGACTGAACCCGCTGGATTGAACCTGCACGATGGGACCGGATTCAATGAAAAAGCCGGCAATATCGACCACACCTTCCAGCGTTCCTCCGCCATTACTTCGCAAATCTAAAACAATACCTTCTACGCCTTCCGCTCGCAACATTTCAATTTCAGATTTCACATCATCTGCGCAATTACGAGCGTCTTTTTTATTGAAATCTACGTAAAATTTCGGCAAACGAATATACCCCATTTTACGGCCGTCTTCCTCAATAACCGCACCGCGAGCAAATGTTGCTTCAATTTCTACCACGTCGCGTTCGATGGGGATTTCCATACGGCTCCCATCCATTTTTTGCACCGTAAGCACAACCGTAGTGCCTTTTTTACCACGAATGAGTTTTACTACCTTGCGTATGCTCATGCCAACTACATCAACCGGCTCCTCACCATCCTCGGCCACAAAAAGCAGTTTATCACCAACTTCCAAATCTCCCTGCCGCCACGATGCACTGCCGGTTACCACCTTATCAATGGTAACATAATCGCCTTTGGTGAGGAGCTGTGCACCAATCCCTTCAAATTGGCCCGACATCTCCACCTCAAAGTCTTCGCGCTGCTGTGGTGGGTAGTATTCCGTGTGAGGGTCAAAGTTGTTGGCAAAACTATTGATGTACATGCCAAACCAATCTATGCGCTCCAATTCACGGTAATTGTTGAGCCAATCTTTTTGAAACGACAATTCTTTTTCACGTGCCTCTTCTTCCAATTGCACAATTGGTTTTATTTCAACCTCATCATCGCTTTCATCATCACTTTCTTCATCGGACTCGTCGTCGTTTTCCGCATCTTTCAGTCGCTTGTTCTGCCGACGCTCTGCCTCGTAAACCCGACCCATCACTTTGTATGTTAAGTAGTCTTTCCACATGCGTTTTTGCCCCTCTGCATCAGCCGGCCAAGGGCGCTTTTCGTCGTCTGTTTCGTAAGTACGGTCGGTGTTGAAGTCTACCGGTTCAGCGAGAATTTCTTCCACTATATCGGAGAGCGATTCCAACCGTTTCAACACAAGCTGATAGGCCTCGTCAAATAATTGAAGATCGCTTTCTTCAATGTAACTGATGATTTTGGTTTCGTGTTTACGCAAAGATTCTATGTCACTTTGCAGCAAAATACGCTTGCTGTAATCAAGTGTTTCAATAAACGTCTCAAACACCTCCACAGCCAAATCGTCGTTCATTTCCGGAGGTGAAAAGTGAGAGGTCATTAACGTGTTGTGCACCACTTTCGATACGATGCGTTCTTTTTTTAATTGCTCCTCCGGTGTGCTTGAATAATTGTATTGACGTGGTGCAAAATAGATCAACGATACCAACCCGGCTATTAAAATCGGATATTTGAAATATAGAAAAGTATTGTTCATTCGTTCAGTAGTGTTTGTAAAAAATTGTCTGTCAGTTGTTAGTGGCTAACGTCTAATGGTAATTCTCAGCCCCGAATAAAGAAAAACACCTTGTGTATTCCTATTCTTTAATGACCAAAGCACGACCACTATGACGATATTGAGTTGTTGCATTTGGTTGAGAATCCCGACCAATACAACCATTACACCTACCGGAAAACAGACAAGCAAATAACGTTTCAAATATAGGGTGTTGTTCTGAATTTTCACAACCTTAAATAATGACTGACTATAAAGACCGGCAGCTGCCTTATGTTCGGTTGAGGATTTGGTCATTTACGATAATTCATTAAATGATGACATCGGTAATTGACTTACCCCTACATTGCCATGGCTTATGGTAAATCAACGACCGTGCCCTACTTTTGACAATCTCAAAAATAAAAAATCTAACGACAAAAAAACATCTATGGAAGCTTATATAATTGACGGGATTCGTTCAGCAGTAGGAAGTTTTGGTGGTTCGCTATCCGGCATTCGCGCCGACGATTTGGGGGCACACGTCATACGCGATTTGTTATCTCGACAGTCTTCTCTCGACCCTTCAGCAATCAACGATGTGGTGATGGGTTGCGCAAACCAAGCAGGGGAAGACAACCGCAACGTGGCTCGTATGGCTCTTTTGCTCGCCGGACTTCCACACAGTGTTCCGGGTGAAACTGTAAACCGCTTGTGCGCAAGCGGTATGTCGGCCGGTATCCACGCCACCCGCGCCATTCGCTGTGGCGATGCCGAAGTGGTGATTGCCGGAGGCGTGGAACACATGACCCGTGCCCCCTACGTGATGAGTAAGCCCAGCAAGGCCTTTGGCACCGACAGTAAAATGTACGACTCCAGTTTTGGCTGGCGATTTGTCAACCCGGCCATGCACACCCAATTTGGCACCGATGCCATGGGTGAAACGGCGGAAAACTTAGTTGACCTCTACAACATTTCCCGTGAAGACCAAGATGCATTTGCCCTTTGGTCGCAGCAAAAAGCCGCTGCCGCCCAATCCTCCGGTCGCTTGGCAGAAGAGATTTCGGCCGTCAGCATTCCGAGAAGAAAAAAGGATCCTTTGGTGGTTGAACATGACGAATTTATCAAACCCAATTCATCGGCAGAGATTTTGGCGAAACTCCGCCCCGCCTTCCGCAAAGACGGAACAGTAACCGCCGGAAATGCCTCCGGACTCAACGACGGCGCTGCTACATTGCTCTACGCTTCGGAAGATGCTATAAAAACGCACAACCTCAAACCCATGGCCAGAGTGGTTTCCATGGGCGTTGCCGGGGTTGAACCGAGAATCATGGGCATTGGGCCGGTATACGCCAGCGAAATTGCCCTAAAAAAAGCCGGGCTGTCGCTCGACGACATGGACATCATTGAACTCAACGAAGCATTTGCCGCGCAGGTATTGGCTTGTACCCGTAAAATGGGACTGGCCGACAACGACCCGCGTATCAACCCCAACGGTGGCGCCATCGCCATTGGGCACCCACTGGGCATGAGCGGCGCGCGATTGCTGCAAACGGCGGCCATCGAACTGCAAAAAACCGGGAAGCGTTATGCGCTTTGTACGATGTGTATTGGGGTAGGACAAGGTTATGCTGTAATATTGGAAAAATCGTGATATACAAATTCAACAACTTTACGCCAGTTGTGGATCCTTCTGCTTTTGTGCATCCGCAGGCAACGATCATTGGCGACGTCATTATAGGCAGAGATGTTTATATCGGGCCGGGTTGTGTGCTGCGTGGCGACTGGGGGAGAATTCACATCAGCGATGGCTGCAATGTACAAGAAAACTGCACGGTGCATATGTTTCCTGGGGTAACCGTTGTTCTTGAGGAAAGTGCACATATCGGTCATGGCGCGGTTGTCCACGGTGCACGCGTGGGAAAGAACAGTCTGATTGGCATGAATGCCGTGTTGATGGACGATGTGATTATCGGCGAAGAATGCATCGTTGGCGCATTGGCCTTTGTTCCTCAGGGAACGAATATCCCCGACCGCAAAATCGTTGTCGGCAATCCGGCAAAAATCGTCAAAGACGTAACCGACGAAGTGGCGCAATGGAAAACCGAAGGCACCAAACTGTACCAAACACTGCCCCACCAATGGCGCACCCTAACCGAAGAATGCACCCCCCTTACAGAGATTGAAGAAAACCGCCCGGAACATCCGAAGACGTATTTTCCAAAGCAAAGCTAAATCAAAACGCCGTGTTCAATATTTAAAATACTGTAATGTTTAAAAAAAAGCGGTTGTTAATTTTAACTAACAACCGCTTTTTTTTGTGTTTATGTTTACAAGGTTCCTCTACTGCCTTGTTCGCGCTCGATGGCTTCAAACAATGCTTTAAAGTTGCCCTTACCAAATGATTGAGCTCCTTTGCGCTGAATGATTTCAAAGAACAACGTAGGTCGATCAGCAACCGGCTTGGTAAACAACTGGAGCAGATATCCTTCATCGTCGCGATCGATCAATATTCCTAACTCTCGTAATGGCGCAAGATCTTCCTCAATTTCACCAACGCGATCAAGCACATCGTCGTAGTATGTCTCGGGAACGTAGAGGAACTCTACCCCGTTGTTTTTAAGTTGCTTTACGGTCGAAACTATATCGTCTGTAGCAACTGCAATGTGTTGTACGCCTGCGCCATTGTAAAAGTCGAGATACTCCTCAATTTGTGACTTTTTCTTTCCCTCAGCGGGTTCGTTGATGGGGAACTTAATGCGGCCATTGCCGTTGGTCATTACCTTACTCATCAATGCCGTATAATCGGTTGAGATATCCTTGTCGTCAAAGGAAACAAGCTGGGCAAAACCCATGACGTTTTTGTAAAACTCAACCCATGTATTCATTTCGTTCCAACCCACATTTCCTACCATGTGGTCGATGTATTTGAGACCGGCTGTGGGGGGATTGTAGTGGCTGTTCCACTCGCGAAAACCGGGCAAAAATGTACCGTTATAGTTTTTGCGCTCTACGAATACGTGAACAGTTTCGCCGTAGGTTTTGATTCCGGCAGTAACCACTTCACCGTGATCGTCTTTATTTACCACGGGTTCAAATGCCACTTCAGCACCGCGCTTGGTGGTTTCTTCAAAGCTCTTGCGCGCATCGTCAACCCACAAAGCAACGTTTTTCACACCATCACCGTGTGTGCGAAGATGATCGTTGATGGGCGAATCTTTTGTGATGGGAGAGGTAAGGATTAAACGGATTTTTCCTTGCTGTAAAACATAGGACGTTTTTTCCTTATCACCGGTTTCCAAACCGGAATACGCAAGCGATTGAAACCCGAACGCTGTTTTGTAAAAATGTGCCGCCTGCTTGGCGTTTCCAACGTAAAATTCTACGTAATCGGTTCCGTTGATGGGGAGAAAATCCTCCGCGTCTTTGAAGATTTTCTTTGGTTCTACAGTGCTATTTGAAGACATATTGATGAATTTTTAAATCTTGATAAACAATTGATAACGGCAAAGGTAGGTCACTGACTTATTCCAACCATGACTTCCAGTAGTTGCCATCGGCAATATCAAGAGCGGTTTGGGTTAGTTTTAACGGTTTAAAGGTATCAATCATCACGGCCAGCTCAGCCGTCTCTTTTTGTCCCACCGAACGCTCGTAAGCACCGGGGTGCGGCCCGTGAGGAATCCCCCCCGGATGCAAGCTGATGTATCCTTTTTCAACGTGGTTGCGGCTCATAAAATCACCGTCTACGTAATACAGCACCTCATCGGAATCGATGTTGGAGTGATTGTAAGGTGCGGGAATGGCTTCGGGGTGATAATCGTAAAGCCTTGGCGCAAACGTGCAAATCACAAAATTATGTCCTTCAAACGTTTGATGAACGGGAGGTGGTTGGTGAACGCGACCGGTTATGGGTTCAAAATCCTTGGCGTTAAAGGCATAGGGGTAATTGTAGCCGTCCCAACCCACAACATCAAACGGATGGGAGGCGTATACCAACGTGTGAACGGTGTTTTCTTTGCGAATTTTCATGGTAAATGAGCCGATTTCATCGTGCGTTTCCAGCTCAGATGGCCGACGCAAGTCGCGTTCGCAAAAGGGAGCGTGTTCCAACATTTGCCCGAAATTGTTGCGATAACGCTTGGGCGTAACTACAGGGCTAAACGATTCGGTAATGAGCAAGCGATTGTCCTCATCATCAAAGGATATCTGATAAATCATTCCGCGTGGAATGACGAGGTAATCACCATAGCCAAAGGGAATATTACCCAACATGGTACGCAATGTGCCGCTGCCTCGGTGAACGAATATGACTTCATCAGCATCGGCGTTTTTGTAAAAGTAATCGGTAAGAGACGTGCGCGGGGCGGCAAGCGAAATGTTCAAATCGTTGTTGAACAATACCACGTGACGACTATCGATGAAATCATCGGCCGGGGGAACATCCCAACCGCGCAGCATTTGCGAGGTGATGTTTTTATCTACCGCAGCAATGGGCGCATCATTGATGGGATCGCCAATTTGCTTAACCATGGTAGGACGATGAAGATGATACAACAGCGAGCTCATGCCACTGAAGCCTTCGGTGCCAAAAAGCTGCTCGTAGTGTAGACGTCCGTCGGGTTTTTTGAATGTCGTATGGCGTTTGTGAGGAAACTTCCCCATTTGGTGATAAAAAGGCATATCTCGTATTTTTGTATGATTGCCACAAAGTTACAAAAATAGATGGGGTGTTAAATGACGGTTGTCATGTTTGCCCCCAAAATGAGATGCCTAATATATGTTGGCTGAACAACACATTCTCTTTATACAGAATGTTAATTTGGTAATTTGCCAAAGCAACTAAGATAAAAGCTCTTGTAAAATGGCACTCGTCTTTTTGGGATCGGCCTTTCCGCGAGAGGCTTTCATTACTTCACCCATAAACAAGCCCATCAATCCCTTTTTTCCATTTCGGTAGGCGTCGGCTTTTTCAGGAAAAGCTTCCACTGCTGCTTGTGCCCATTGGCGCAGTTGGTCTTCATCACCTTGTACCATCCAATTGTTCTCTTCCGCAATGGTTTTGGGATCTGCTTCAGGATTGGCAATGAGTGCTGGGTAGAGTTTTTGCTGCGCGATGGTATTGGAGATTTTTCCACTTTCCACCAACTTCAGCGTCGCACCGGCAGCGTTTGCGGGTATGGGAAAATCGGTTATGTCCGTAGCTGTTTCGTTGAGATGTGCTTTCACAAAACCAAGGATGAAATTGGCCGCGCTTTTGGCGTTTGGTGCATGATCACACAAGTCGTCGAAATACTGAGCAACATCCTTATTCTCCGTGAGTATGCGCGCATCGTATTCGCTTAACTGCAATTTACTTGTATAGCGTTCCAAACGCGCTTTGGGAAGCTCCGGAAGTGACTTTCTCACTTCTTCGATGCGCTCGTCTTCCACATAAACCGGTGGCAAATCCGGTTCAGGGAAATAGCGATACTCTTGGGCGTCTTCCTTTTCACGCAGCACAAAAGTAGACCCTTTTACGGGGTCAAAGCTGCGGGTTTGTTGCGTGATTACGCCCCCACTTTCCAATTCGTCGTATTGTCGTTGTATCTCAAAATCGATGGCCTTTTGAACGTGTCGAAACGAGTTGAGGTTCTTGACCTCTACTTTGGTACCGAATGTCTCTTGCCCCCACGGACGAATGGAAACATTCACGTCGCAGCGCAAACTACCCTCCTCCATATTTCCATCGGAGATGTCGAGATAACGCACGAGTTTACGCATTTCATTGAGGTAATTATAGGCCTCTATGCCATCGCGAAAGTCGGCTTCCGAAACAATTTCCAGCAGGGGTGTTCCGGCGCGATTCAAATCGATCAAGCTGAAATCAGGATCGAGGTCGTGAATGCTCTTCCCACTATCTTCTTCCATGTGAATGCGGGTAAGGCGAATGGTTTTATCGTTGCCATCAGCATCTTTTATAAGTACCTCTCCACCGTTGCAAATAGGGGTTTTGTCTTGGGTTATTTGGTAGCCTTTGGGAAGGTCGGCATAAAAGTAATTTTTCCGGGCAAACTGGTTCTCGTAACGAATGTTAGACCGACACGCCAAACCCAAGCGAATGGCACTGTCGATGGTTTGCGCGTTCATAAATGGCAACGTACCCGGATGACCAAGAGAAACGGGACTGACGTGCGTATTGGGCTTTCCGCCAAATGCTACACCATCAGAAGAGTATGCCTTGGTTTTGCTTTTTAGCTGTACGTGTATTTCAAGACCAATAATGGCCTCGTATTTATCTTTAATCGACGACATGAGATGCTGATTTATGACTGTAGCAAAGTAACAAAAAAAACCCGCAACTGAGTGCAGGTTTTACAGGTGATATAGTGTGTGCTATGATGAACCATTAGGAGCCGTAAAAGCACCTAATGTTTAAATTCATAGCGGTGTGTGTGCGCTTAATTTTCGCCTGCTTTTTGGTGCTTGCGAATTTGACCCAGCCAATACAAAAAGTAGGCGGTAATGATGAGAGAGATAACGATGTTGGGACCATTACCTAATGCAGGTAAAATTTTGAAGGTCCACTGGAAGAAATCTCCGATGGCAAAAACAATGTCGTTGATCATAATATGCGGTCTTTTCTATTGTAATTTAGCCGCAAAAATAAGACATACGCCCCAATGTTGGCACGTTTCTTTTCACGTCCACAAATCAATCATCCAATTGTTCTGGTTGCCATTGCCTTTGCAACCACAGCATGGGGTTTGGCTTGGATCTCTCCCACTCCGCAAGCATTTGATTTTTGGGGAAATACCATCGTTTTGCCAGGTATCATGGGGTATATCATTGGTAGTGTGATATGGGTATCAACCGCATTTTTTTGGCAATTTTTAGGAAAAGCCAATCAATTTGTAAAAGATCATTTTTTTTGGCCGGTTATGCTCACGCTTACGGGGTTGCTCTTCATTCCTTCGCCCAACTACCTGATATACTGTCAACACCTTGCAGGATTTTCACTTTTAGTAGGAATGTTATTATACAGGCTCAACAGTCGACAGCCGTATTTTGCCATCTTTGATTTGGGACTTCTTATGGGGGTTTGGATTCTTTTTATGCCGTTTTCCATTATGTGGCTGCCGTTGCTTTGGGCGGGCATACTCATTTTCGGACTTACACCGGTCCGCGGCTTAATGCTGCTCATTGTTGGTATTTTAACATCGCTCTTTCTAACCGAAACCACCCTCCGTAGCATTGATTTCTTTGGTGGTACCGCCACATCATCAATAAGCGATCTCGCTCAACGCCTTGAATGGTCAATAACCGGTACACCAGCGCTTCTAGGTATAGCGATGTCGGTAATTTTACTCTACATTGCACCGGAGGTATATCGATCAGTGAGTCGCTCAACGGTACGCAAACGACAAATGTCTGCCTGGGGAATTGTGTGCCTTTTGTTGTTGATACCGCTACAAGGTTTTCTCGGAACAAAACCGACGCTTATGGCACCGGTACTGCTTTTTTCATCGCTGTTCTTAGCCAACCAATTTGCGTTTAATAAAAGTCGTTGGCGTGAGGCAATATTCTATATATGGGTCGTTCTGTTTTTCGTCTATCCGGTTTTGTGGCGACTCGTGTAACGATTATGTCACCATTGCCTTTGTCGGGAAAACTGGTATAATGACCCGAAGAACCGGCGCACCAACCAACAACGCCATTAACTATTGTGATAACCTTCGTTTTAAACCAACAATGCCTTACATTTGCTCAACACCTTTATAGCTTTTAAACCTATGACTTTAAACGGCTTTCTCCAAAAAATGCGTTGCCAAACCGGAAATCCGGTCAACTATTACCTCAACCTCTCAACAGACCTGATTCACGTCAATGGCTTGTTGGGCAAAGACATCCAACTTCAATTTCAGCACAAAATCACCTGTCATTGCGGAAAGGATGTGGATCGGGTGTTTCGTCAAAACTTTTGCTTCGACTGTTTTCAAACCAAACCAGAGGCCGGGCAACCCATTTTCTTTCCCGAGAAGAGTCAAGCCCACTTGGGCATTGAAGACCGAGATCTTGAATTTGAAAAGCGCTATCAACTGCAACCGCACGTGGTTTATTTGGCCAACTCCGGCGGATTAAAAGTGGGGGTAACACGCAAAAGTGCGCGCTTTCAACGCTGGATTGACCAAGGCGCCATAGCCGCGATTGTATTGGCAGAAACAAACAATCGCTACGAAGCCGGCGTGATGGAAAACGCCTTAAAAGCCCACTTAGCCGATAAAACAGATTGGCGTAACATGCTCAGCGAGGGCGACCCAACAATTGATTTACGCAAAGAAAAAGAACGCATTGCCGAACTCCTCAGTACAGAGCAGCAAGCTTTCTTATCTGAAGACAACGAGATAACCACCATGCAGTATCCGGTAAATGCATACGCTGAAAAAGTAAAGAGCATCACGTTTAAAAAGAGCGATACCATCAAAGGACAATTAAGCGGCATCCGCGGACAATACCTCATCTTTTCAGACGGACAGGTATTTAATGTGCGGAGCCATGAAGGGCATCACGTTTCTGTGGTCGTAAACGCATAAAAAACACCCCACCCACCAAGGCCGGGATGGCAACGTTGAACAACCAAACGCCCGTGGCCGACAAGAGAATCAGCTCGGAACTGATGCCCCACTGGGTTAATACCAACATACCAAAGCCGCCTTTTACCACCGGGTCAACCAACTGCAAGGAAGGCAAAAACGCGGAAACGGAGTAATAAACCAATATCATGGCCATGAGCGATAGCGAAAAGGCTATATCGACATCCACAGCCATAAGGAGAAGTAAAAACTGAGTGGGATAAACCAAAAACTTCAACATTCCCAAAACAAACCAAATTAATCTGCTTAAGATCGAGGGTAAAATACGCCTTAGAGGCAGCAAATACTTCTTACCGGAGATGGGCACATTGGCTATTAAGGGAATGATGCGGTGCATATTGAAATAAAACGCCACGGCCAATACCGCCAAGAAAACCACAATCAGCGACTCTCCTGTTCCCATAAAC
Organism: Cryomorphaceae bacterium; assembly: GCA_007116495.1. Lineage (GTDB taxonomy): Bacteria > Bacteroidota > Bacteroidia > Flavobacteriales > Schleiferiaceae > CSBr16-58. Next base: position 14,078 of record SKIJ01000154.1, read on the forward strand.
CGCCAGACACCTCTTACGATCAAATACAACAAGGCCAATGAGCCCATAAAATTACGGGCACTCATCTTCACAAAACGAAACACATAGGTTAGGTAAACAGCTTTTAATTGTGGTATTGGCGCTGTATGCTGTCGGTATTTTCCACCAAACTCCCCCACATTATACGGCGTAATAATCGCCAATGCCAGTGAGCGCAAGTGATGAAAAGCAGCTCTTCGCAAACCGACCACTTCGTTGACGTCACTGATTCTCTTCCACAAAAGGGCATCTAAAAATAGATTGAGCAAAGACAAAAGAAAAAACCACAGAAATAGAATCGAACGACTCTCAGCGGAAAATATGTTTTGAACGAGTGCACCAATAGACTTGGCATTGACTTCTTTAACAACAATAAATACCGTTGTAGAAAACACCAACAATTTAGCGAAAAGGATGAAATGCTTTCGCCAAGCAGCTGATGGCAAGAATTTCTGTAGCGACTTTACCTCAATCATTGTCGTGGATGTGTTCTTCAATTTGTTCCTCGTAAATTTTTCCACCACAATGCGGACAAAGCAATACGCAGTCTCTATCCTCAGGATCCAATGAGGTCATTTTTTTTAATTCTTCAGAAAACCCCGAGGCCAATATACCCGCGGGCAAAGCAAAAATACCGATGCCCAAAATGGCAATACAGCCACCAAAAAACTTACCAAGCGCTGTCACAGGCACCACGTCGCCATATCCCACAGTGGTAAGCGTAATGATGCCCCACCAGAGCGTTTCCGGAACACTGCCAAACACATCAGGTTGGTGCGGCCCTTCTACATAATGCATTAAAAATGAAATGAACAACAAAATGGATAGTGTAAAAAATACGGCAATCATCAATTCTTGTGACTTGGCTTTAAAGACGTTGATCATCAAACGCAGGGCTTTGAAATATCGCACCAATTTCAACAAACGAAACAGGCGTAAAATCAAAAGCACTTTGACATTAATGCTAAAAACCACCATGATGTAGAACGGTAAAATGGCCAGTAAGTCAATTACGGCAAATGGTGTTACTAAGTACCGCAAACGAGGAAATTTAAAACCTGACAACGATTTATTCTCCTGCGCCACCCAAATCCGCAGTACGTATTCAACGGTAAAAAAGACTATCGAAAAAATCTCGATTTTCAATAAGTACCGATAGTACGCTTTAGGCAAATCAGGAATTGTTTCAATGGTTAATGCCGCAATATTGATCAATATCACGGCCGTTACCAGACCATCGACAAAAATAGACACCCGCTCGTCTGACGACCAAGGTTCTAGGTATTTGAAAAATTTCTTCCTAAGGGTCTCTTTTGTTTCAGTTTTCATCTATTAATGTGAATTTACAATTATTTTTCGCCGTATATATAATGCAACATTGTTTGAGTACTTTTTCAAGAAAACCACCAGACTTTACGCGGATTTAGTCTTTAGATAAGTGTCTTTGCAGCCCAAAAACGTTCTCTAATTCAATGGCAAACAACACACCTTTTCCCGGCTCTTCAAAGTTACACACCTTGTTAATACCGTTTATAATTTGATCACAGCCTTGGCTGCTCACCACAAAAAGCAACATTTCTACCCGATCTTCAATGGTGAGTCCAAAGATTCCTTTGGCTTCCTTTCGCCCGCTTCCACGAGCAGGTATGATCACATCTCCGGTAGCACCGGCTTCTCTAGCCGCATCGACCACCTCGTCGGTATCTTCGGGCTTGACTAAGGCAACAATGAGTTTAAACATCTCTTTGTGATTTTAGGATTTATTTTTCTTTAGAAACTTCATCAATATGGCAAACATGAGCACACTGCTGATCGGAAACACACTGGCGAAGGCGATGAGTCCAAAACCATCTATGGCCGGATTTCGCCCCGGAACAACCCCAGCCAAAGCAACAGCCACACGAACATGCAGTGCGAATTGATTGGTCGATTCGGGCTGGATAACCCCCTCCAACGACATGACTCTTGCAGCATCAGCCGCTACAGCTATAAGTGCCGGCTCGGCAATGGTGGTAGAAAAACCCAAAGCAAAGGCAAACAAAAGCAACCAAAACAAACTACCCTTTTGCGATAGCGAATACGCCAAACTCTCACCAATTGGAAACAACCCCAACTCCAATCCCTCTACAAAAAGTGTTAAACCAACAATCACAAATGCCAACCCTATGAGCACATTTTGTAAGTCAGGAAAGGGCTGACGAAGTACCAACACCTGAAAAAACACCACCACACCTATGATGGGAAGCAAATCAACGGTAGAACGCCACAGCTTTTTTAGAGAAAGTCGGATGAGTTTTTGAAAAAAAAGCAGATATTGAGACATTTGTTGTGTTTATTGCACAAAAGTATACAATAACGTGTTTATTTTATCATGTCACTACTCCAAGCAACCAAAAACGGTATTTACTGCGAGCGCGCCCAGGTCTACATCGATCCGATTGGTAAAGTAAAGCGTGCGCTGGTTACCCATGCGCATGCCGACCACTCGCGTTACGGGCACCAATCCTATTTGGCGCACCACCACTCGGTACCGATTATGAAACACCGCTTGGGAGACATTCAAGTGGAAGGCATCGAATACGGCGAAATCATTCGCATCAATGGTGTTGCATTCTCCTTTCATCCGGCCGGTCACATTCCCGGTTCGGCACAGATACGGGTGGAACACAAAGGTGAGGTTTGGGTAGCTGCAGGAGACTATAAGCGCGAGGAAGACGGTATTTCAGCACCCTTTGAAGTGGTTCCGTGTCACCATTTTATAACAGAATCGACGTTTGCACTACCCGTTTATCGTTGGAAACCGCAAGCTGAGGTATTTGATGACATACACCATTGGTGGAAAAAAAATGCTGAAGCTGGTAAAACGAGTATTCTTACCGGATATTCACTGGGAAAAGCACAGCGTTTACTCAAACATCTTGACCACGGTTTTGGCCCCATTTACTGTCACTCGGCGGTAGATAATATAAACACCATGTTTCGAGAACAATCGATTGTTGACATTCCTCAGATACCAAAAGTGGAAGGCGCAGAAAAGAAAGACGACTACCGTCGTGCAATTGTTGTTGCTCCCCCTTCGGTGCAAAACAGTTCGTGGTTAAACAAATTCAAACCGTACGCGTTGGGGATCTCTTCCGGATGGATGGCACTGCGTGGTGCGCGACGTAGGCGCAATGCCGACCGAGGCTTTATTTTATCCGATCATGCCGATTGGGATGCCCTCAACAACACCATCAAAGACACCGGAGCTGAATCCATATACGTTACGCACGGTTATCGCGAAATCTATGCGCGCTGGCTGCGTGAGCAAGGCTACGATGCGAAGCCATTAGAGGCAGACTACGACGGTGAAGCTGATTGAGTAGACCGTTGCTAAATCTATAATCTTTTACGTGATTGACAATCACTTATTATAAATCAAAAAACCCATCTGCTTTGAAACAGATGGGTTTTTATTATGACGTTGATGACATGTTTACTTTTTCAAAAACTGGCGGAGAACGTATTGTAGGATACCGCCATTTTTGTAATAAGCAATTTCAATTTGTGAATCTAAACGACTCACAGCATCGAATGTAATTTCTGTACCATCATCTTTACGGGCGGTTACCTTGAGTACTTTACCCGGAGTCAGTCCGTCGCTGATGCCCTTAATGGTAAAGTGTTCTTTACCGTCGAGACCAAGACTTTCAGCGCTTTCACCTTCGGGGAATTGTAATGGCATAACACCCATACCCACAAGGTTACTGCGGTGAATGCGTTCGTAACTCTCAGCAATTACAGCCTTTACACCGAGCAAGAACGTTCCTTTCGCTGCCCAGTCGCGTGACGAACCGCTACCGTATTCCTTACCGGCAAGAACAACCAATGGTGTATTGGTTTCCTTGTATTTCATGGCAACATCGTACACAGTGCCGTTCTCGCCAGATGGCATATGCACCGAATATCCACCCTCGCGATTCGCGATTTTATTTTTGATGCGCACATTAGCGAACGTACCGCGAACCATGACTTCATCGTTACCTCTACGCGATCCAAACGAGTTGAAATCTTTGCGTTCAATGCCTTTTGACTTGAGGAATTGTCCGGCAGCTGAATTTTCAGCAAATGCTCCAGCGGGTGAGATGTGGTCTGTCGTCACACTATCTCCCAGCCATAAAAGCGTGCGGGCATCTTCAATATCGTTTGGCTCAGGCACATCTTCGGATAAGTCTTTAAAGAAAGGTGCTTCTTTGATGTACGTTGAATCTTTGTCCCATGCAAAGATGCTTCCTGAGGGAGCTTGAAGCTGCTTCCACTGCTCATCTCCGTCGAAAATGGTTCCGTAGCTCTTTGCAAAGTCTTTTGGCCCTAAGACCTGCTTCATTACCGTTTCAATCTCTTCCATATCCGGCCACAAATCTCTGAGGTAAACATCGTTTCCGTTGCGATCAGTAGCAATCGGTTCATTGTTGATGTCGATATCTACTCGTCCGGCAATGGCGTATGCCACAACCAATATGGGCGACATCAAGAAGTTCATTTTTACTTGTGGGTGAACACGAGCTTCAAAGTTTCGATTACCGGAAAGCACCGATGAAACAACGAGATCATTGTCTTCCACAGCCTTTGAAATGTGCGGAGGTAGAGGTCCGGAGTTTCCAATACAAGAAGTACAACCGTAACCCACTAGGTGAAAGTTTAGCGCTTCAAGCTCTTCGAGTAGGTTCGATTTTTCCAAATAATCGGTAACCACTTTAGAGCCGGGAGCCAGTGATGTTTTTACCCACGGCTTCACGTTTACACCACGTTCGCGTGCCTTGCGTGCTAAAATACCTGCACCAATCATTACACTCGGGTTAGAGGTATTAGTACAAGACGTAATGGCGGCAATCACAACCGAACCGTCACTGAGTTCAAACGAATCATCTTCGCCATCTACACCAATGGAACGCAATTTTTCCATCTCAGCTTCCATAACTGAAGCGTCGGCCACTGCACCACCTTCATTTTTCCAACGGCCCAATTGGCGGTCTGCAGGTTTGACATATGAACGCCCAAAATCTTTCAGTAGGTCTTCAAATTTTGTATCAAATTCTTTTACAAGAATTTTATCTTGAGGTCGTTTTGGTCCGGATACAGTAGGCTCTACCGTACTTAAATCGAGTTCTACCTCGCTGGAGTATTTGATATTTGCGTTGTCGTCACGCCATAGAAGGTTAGCTTTACAGTAATCTTCCACCAACTTCACCTGCGAGTCGCTGCGATTGGTATTGCGCATATAATCTAGTGTGCGGTCGTCGATGGGGAAGTAGGTAACTGTACAGCCAAACTCGGGCGACATATTAGAGATGGTTGCACGATCGGGCACGGAAAGATTATCCAAACCGGAGCCGTAAACTTCAACAAATTTTCCAACCACACCGTGCTCACGCAACATTTGTGTAATGGTAAGTACCATATCGGTCGCCGTGGCACCGGTTGGCAATTTACCCGTCAGCTTAAGTCCAACCACCTGCGGCATGATGAAGTAGATAGGCTGTCCTAAAATAGCCGCTTCGGCTTCTATACCACCTACGCCCCAAGCAATCACACCAATACCGTTAACCATTGGCGTATGCGAGTCGGTTCCTACCAATGTATCGGGGAAGGCCATACCATCGCGAGATATAACACCACTTGCTAAATACTCTAAGTTTACTTGGTGACAAATCCCCATTCCGGGAGGCACCACTCCAAAGTTTTTAAACGCTTTTTGCCCCCATTTCAACAATTGATAACGCTCTTGATTGCGCTCATATTCGCGAGCAACATTTTGCTTTAACGCGTCTTTTGAACCAAAGAAATCAACGTTAACCGAATGGTCGATGACCAAGTCAACGGGAATAAGCGGGTTGATGCTTTCGGCATCTTTTCCACGACGAGCAACTTCTGAACGTATAGCAGCAATATCAACCACTGCAGGAACACCGGTAAAGTCTTGCATCAATACCCGTGCAGGCTTAAACGGAATGTCTTTATCGCTTGATTCCGGCTTCCACCCTAATAAGGTCTTTATGTTTTCTTTGGTGACGCCAAAATCGTCGTAGTTACGCAAGGTGTTTTCCAGCAATATTCGAATGGAATACGGCAAATGTGATACGCGGTGACCATTGGTTTCCAATTGCTTAAGCGAGTAATAACGAAGTTTCCCGTTGGGGCCGGGTATCTCCTTTACGATGTTGAAAATGTCGTTATTTTCCATGTTTACGATCTATAGTGTTTCAATTAAAAAAGCGCTTTCAACTTGACATCAATCAAACGCTTACGTTTTCTTGACGCGATTAACAGAATCATTTTCTGTACGGTCGGCAAATATAGTTAACGAAACAGAGGAATGCAAGAGGCGTGATTGACCTCAAAAATGCAATGAAAAAATAAAAAAATGCCCCGATAATCAAAAATTAAGCCATAAGTGATATTTTTTTTATATATTCGTCAACGGAATCTCATATACTACCAATTATGTTGAAGCAGACCTTATCACAAAAACTATCACAGAAACTCTCCCCGCAGCAAATACAGCTGATGAAGCTTATACAGCTGCCATTGCAGGACTTAGAACAGCGCATTAAAGAAGAGCTGGAGTCAAATCCGGCTCTCGAAGAGGAATCGGACACGTACGAATCGCAAGATGAATTTTCCTCCGATGCCGATGCAGAAAGTGAAGAACGCATCGAATCCGACGACATTGATATTGACCAGTACCTCAGCGACGACGAAATTCCCGAATACCGATTAAAAAGCAATAATTACAGTCCGGATGACGACGAATACGAGGCTCCTGTAGTTACAACTACAACGTTTTACGAATCGCTCAACGAACAGCTGGGCTGGAAATCGCTCAGCGAAGAAGATCTCAAACTTGCGCGCTACCTCGTAGGCAACCTCGATGAAGATGGCTACTTACGTAGAGAACTATCGGCCATTACCGACGATCTGGCCTTTTCGATGGGCGTAATGACCACTGAAGATAAATTGGAATCCCTTCTGGGCGCCATACAAACACTCGATCCGCCAGGAGTAGGTGCCCGCGATTTGCAGGAATGTTTATACCTGCAAATAAAACGCAAACGAGAAACGGTCGACGTGGCGCTTGCTCGTACCATCATTCATGACTTTTACAATGAGTTTACGCGTAAACACTACGATAAAATTGTGCATCGCTTAGATATTTCGGAAAAAGAGCTAAAACAGGCACTTGAGGTCATTGGCAAACTCAATCCGCGACCCGGAAATTCCGTAGAAAGCGGGCGAACTATCTCTCAGGCCATTACGCCTGACTTCATCATATCCATCGTAGAAGGCGAACTAGAACTCACACTAAATGCCCGCAACGCTCCGGATCTAAATGTAAGCGGGGAGTATAAAAACATGCTGGAATCGTACAAAGCCCAAGGTAAAAAGAAAGACAAACGAGTCACCGAAGCAGCTCAATTTGTCAAACAAAAGCTCGACGCTGCAAAGTGGTTCATCGAGGCCATTCAACAACGACAGCAAACGCTGCTCATCACCATGTCGTCGATTATGAACTACCAAAAAGATTATTTTCTCAGTGGAGACGAAAAAGACCTGCGCCCCATGATTCTCAAAGACATAGCAGAAGAGATCAATATGGACATTTCAACGGTTTCTAGAGTAGCAAACAGCAAATACGTCCTCACGCCTTACGGTACATTTTTAGTGAAAGAATTTTTCAGTGAATCAATGACCAACCAGGATGGAGAAGAAGTATCAACCCGCGAAATAAAAAAAATACTGGAAGAAAGTGTGGCGGAAGAAGACAAGCGCAAACCGCTTACCGATGAAAAACTGGCCAAGCTCCTCAAAGAAAAAGGGTACCCGATAGCACGACGCACCATCGCAAAATACCGTGAGCAGCTCGACATTCCCGTTGCACGATTGCGAAAAGAATTATAATGACTCGACACCTTGCCAACGCCGTATCATATATTGTCCACCCGTCTATTATGCCGGCAGTTGGGATATACACCATACTGCACATTTTCCGTTACACATTTCCCGACATACTGTATCAACGCGTATTGATTATGGCTATTGTCGGCACCTATATTTTACCGCTCATCACAACGGTTGTGCTGCTTAAGCTGGGTTATATTTCGTCGCTGAAAATGAAAAAAACGGAAGACCGCAAAATGCCGTTTTTGTTCTCAGCGGTGTTCTTTTACTTCAGTGCGCAGTTGTTGAAGTCTTTGGACGCCATTCCCTTGTTGTACCTTTATCTCATGGGGGCGACCATTTCGGTTTTTATGCTGTTGTTGCTTTTGTCTTAC